>CAIQQN010000104.1 GCA_903873975.1 uncultured Anaerolineales bacterium | reverse complement strand
AAGAAGATCGAGGGAGTGAAGATGACCGGCATTATCCTATGTGGATTCGCCGGGTTGGCCTTCGCCGCCATGTCCACCATCCTGATCACTTCGCTGTGGATCACGCGCCTGATTGGGCCGGCGATTGTGCTGGCGCTGGGCATCCTGCTGGTCGTCTCGGCTTTGCTGAAATGCAAAGCTGAACAACCCCAGGGCAATTAATTAGGTCGTCGATCTTGCAAGAAATCAAGACTGCGGACGAGATATTCGTCCGCAGTCTTGATTCAATCCGCATTCGCCCAGATCCTGGACTTGCGCTGCGCCAGAATACCTTCCACCCCAAAGAGGATCAACGCCGCCCAGACAACGCCAAAACCGATGAGACGGTGATGATCAAATGGTTCTTTAAAGACCAGTACACCCAGCAAGAACTGCATGGTCGGATTGATATATTGCAGGACTCCGATCATGGTCAATGGAATGCGCTGTGCGGCTGAGGCAAACAACAGCAGCGGGACCACCGTCACCAGCCCCGCGCCGACCAGCATCAGGTTCACAAGCGTCGTGGAATGCAGGAAAGCGCCCGTTCCTGAAAATTCGTAATAGAGTAAAAATCCCAGCGCAGGTAGGAAGAGGATACCGGTTTCCAATGTCAGACCATGCAGGGAGCCCAAAGGAGCCGTCTTCTTGACCAGTCCGTAGAAACTAAAAGAGACAGCCAGCGTCAGAGCCACCCAGGGCAGCGCACCATAGGCGAAGGTCAGGTAGAGCACTCCCGCGGCCGCCAACCCGATGGGGAGCCACTGGAGCGGGCGCAAGCGCTCGCGCAGGAAAATCACACCCAATAGCACACTCAGGAGCGGGTTGATGAAATAACCCAGGCTCGTCTCAACGATGAACCCCGCCCCCACCGCCCATACATAGGTCAGCCAGTTGATTGAGATGAGGATTGCCGCGACGGAATAGATGAGAAGCACGCGCAGGTTTAGCGCGGCTCGAAGTTCCTTAGCCTGGCTGGCGATCAAGATGATGCCGAACAGCAATAGGAACGACCAGAAAATGCGGTGACCCAGAAGCTGCAAGGCCGGAACGCCTGCCAGCAGTTTCCAGTAGATCGGGAACAGCCCCCAGAAAATATACGCCCCGAGGGCGTACCAGATGCCTTTGTTCATGCGTAGCGATCTCCTTAGCAAGCGGCAAGTATACACCCAAAGTAAAACAAGCTTCTTCACCACCATTGCTTATTTTCGCGAATCCAATTATAATTCGGATAAATTAGAGAAAGAAGGTATGAATGACACACGAACAGAAACATCATGAGGAGCTTATTGAAGGAATTTCAAAGCAAATGAAGAGTATTCTGGATTCCTCCGAACAAGCAATTTATATCTATTTAGACGATATCCACAAGGTGTGTAATGGAAAGTTCGCATCCCTACTGGGGTATCGTTCACCCGAGGAATGGGACAAAGTGGAAGATTCTTTTACAGAGTTCGTTGACCGAAGCAGCCAAGAAACACTGGTTAAGGCTTACAACCTGGCGATGGAGAAATTCATCCCTTCGACCATCAAAGTAACCTGGAAAAAGAAATCCGGCGGCACCGTTGCGACATCCGTTGTTATGGTCCCAATCGCCTACGACGATCACCTCTTCGCCCTGCATTTTATCTCCTGAAAAAGTAGAAAAACGTTCCCGTCACTGTCTGTGACGGGAACGTTTCATGATAACTAAAGCCAGATTACGCCGGGAAAGCCTGATAACCGCGTTTCCCCACCGCTGCAAGTATTTGCACCTCACTTACCTTTGCCTCATCGAACTCCACCAACATCCGCCCCTTCTGGTAACTGGCAGAAATTTGCTTGATACCAGGTAGTTCATCCTCGATGCCTTCGATATTCATTGCACAATTGGAGCAGTGCATCCCTTCCACGAGATAGGTTTTTTTCACCATGATAATCTCCAGGTCTATCCCTACTGGTCAAAAAAGATCTCGCCGGTGTACATGCCCATCGAGCATGAGAAACGCATGACCGTACCTGCGGCTTGGGCAGGGATGGAAATGGTCTCTGTCCCAGTTTGGGGCAGGAGTTTTTCCACCCCCAGTGCGGGGATGACAAACGACCGCGCGCAGGAGAAGGTCTGGTTCGTCACCAAGTTTAATGTGATTGGAGTGTCCGCCCGCGCGTGTAGGAATCGAGGCGAGTAGCCGCTATTCCCAGCGCTCAGGTACAAGGTCACGCCATCCGTTTGCGGAACAGAATTAGATGCTAGATCCTGATGGACCGCTATCACCGACTCGAGTATATTCGTCATCGAAAGAGGGGATCCCATCAATGTCAGCCCGGAGTTGACCGAAACCAGTCCCAACACCAGGAGTACCACCGCAACAAAGCGCATGAACCACTTTTCCAACCGGGCAACCAGCTTCATCGCCAGGTAAGCCACCAAGAAGAACACCGGGCTTGTACCAAGGATGAAGGCGAACATCAGCATTGCACCCTGAAGAGCGCTGCCGGTCCCAATCGCCACGGCCATCATCGCCTGTGTCACGCCGCATGGGATGAAAACCGTAAGAGCACCGAGGAACAGCGGAACGAATAAACTCTCGCCATTCTTCGCTTTCCGGCGGATATAGCGCGTAATGAACTTGGGCGGCTCGATCGCAAAGTAGCGGAAGATGGGGTGGACATTGAACATCCTCAATGCGTTGCCCACCATGAAGATACCAACGGCGATCAGCAGGATGGCGCGTGCGATGGCGTTCAATTGGAGTACCGAACCCAGAGACCCAAGCAGGAACCCGAGGACGGTGTACACAACGAGTTTGGATGCCAGGAAAAGCAGGATGGGTAGCGCCAGCCGCGGATTCCCCAGAATCCGATCCCTGTTCTTCCCGTTCCGATGGGCTCGCCGCGTCACTATCTCCTGTTCGATCTGCAGGTCGAGTTGCTGTTCCAACTGCTGTTCAAGCGAACTCGTCAATAGTCCACCCTGGACAGCCAGGCAGCTTAATCCACCCGTGGTCAAGCCGGTAATAAAAGCAACGATAAGTTGATTCATTTCACAATACTCTCATTGGATTTTAGATTTTCGCAGCCGCAGGCTGTTGGAGACGACAAACACGCTGCTGAAAGCCATCGCCAGCGCGGCCAGCATCGGCTGTAGATATCCCAATGCCGCTGCCGGGATGAGGATGATGTTGTAGAAGAACGCCCAGAACAGGTTCTGTTTTATGGTGCGGAGCGTGCTGCGCGAGAGGGATACTGCCCGCGCCACACCGCGCAGGTCACCGCTGATCAGCGTGACCGGGGCAGCGGCCATGGCCACGTCTGTTCCCGTGCCGATGGCAATGCCCACGTCCGCTTGGGCAAGAGCAGGAGCGTCATTCACTCCATCCCCGACCATGGCGACCACGTTGACCGCTGACTGCAGGCTGCCGGCTGCTTGAAATATCTTGACCTGCTCGGATTTTCCGGCCGGTAATACTTCCGCCAACACCGTATCAACACCAACCTGACGGGCAATTGCATCGGCAGTTTTCTGGTTATCGCCGGTAATCATCGCAATCTTCAATCCCATGCGTTGCAGGTCGGCAATGGCCTCGACCGAGCCGTCCTTGATAGTATCGGCGACGGCAATCACACCACGTACCTGTCCATCCACTGCCACCAGCATGGCTGTTTTGGCTTCAGTCTGGAGTCGTTCTACTTCAGGGGTGATTCCATTCAGGGGATAGCCGCGCGCAACCATCATGCGAAGGTTGCCAACGACCACTGCATGTCCGTCCACTTCGGCAGCAACGCCATGACCTGATTCTGCCTGGAACCCAGCCAGTTCGCCCAGGTTCAGCCCGCGCGTTGTCGCCTCAGCCCAGATGGCCTCACCTAATGGATGTTCCGAACCTTTTTCCACCGAAGCTGCCAATCGGAGCAACTCGTCACTTGTTATCATCCCAGAAGGGGACACACTGCCACTTGTCACAATATCCGTAACTGCAGGCTGCCCTTTTGTAATGGTTCCGGTCTTATCAAGCACCACCACCGAGACACGTCCGGCGCGTTCCAGGGCTTCACTGCTTCGAAAGAGTATGCCAAGTTCTGCGCCTTTACCGGTCCCAACCATGACCGCGGTCGGCGTCGCCAGTCCCATCGCACAGGGGCAGGCAATGACCAGCACCGCCACCATGTTGATGAGCGCCCGCGTGAACACGGTAGTGTCCGTGTTGACGGGTAGAGCCGGACCGAAGAAATACCAACCCGTGAAAGTCAACAATGCAAGGGCGATCACCACCGGAACGAACCACGCAGAAACCTGGTCGGCCAGTTTCTGGATGGGTGCTTTACTACCCTGAGCTTCCTCCACGAGATGGACAATCTGCGCCAGGGCGGTCTCTTTGCCCACTTTGGTGGCCTCGAACTTTAGCAGTCCGAGTTTGTTCAGCGTTGCACCGATCAGAGGGTCGCCCGGACCTTTTTCAACCGGCAGAGATTCACCGGTTAGCATCGACTCGTCTGTTGCTGAGCGACCTTCGACGACCACACCATCCACAGGGATTTTCTCACCCGGGCGGACGAGCACCAAATCCCCCACTTTGACATCATCAACTGGGACTTCGGCTTCGGTGCCATCCCGAATAATGTGGGCGGTTTTGGCACGCAAGCCCATCAACTTTTTGATGGCTTCGGATGTACGTCCTTTCGCCCGCGCTTCCAGGAACTTACCCAGCCGGATGAGTGTGATGATGACCGCTGCAGTTTCGAAATAGACATGCCCCGATAACACCCCCAGCAACACCACAATTGAGTAGATATACGCCACCGACGAGCCCATGGCGATGAGCACATCCATATTGGCCGAGCCGTTACGCAGGGCTTTATACGCGCCAATGTAGTATTGCCAGCCCACGTAAAACTGCACTGGCGTCGCCAGGGCGAACATCAACACTTTCGGCCACACCTGCTCCATCCAAATCATCGGCAGGATACGGAAATCCAGTCCCATCGAGAACAGGAACAGCGGGACAGTAAAGATCAGACCGGTTACAAGCAGACGTTTCTGCTGGCGGATCTCGTTCTCGCGGGCTTTCGCTTCTGCGTCTTCAGCCTCCCCGCCCATCTCCACCGCTTCAAAACCTGACCGGGTAACAGCTGCCCTTATTTCAGCCTGACTCACCACCGTCGGCACATACTTCACTCGCGCCCGTTCGGTCGTAATACTGACAGAAACTTCAAGCACTCCTTCGAGTTTCGCCAGGTTCTTTTCCAGGCGGCGGGCATCGTTGTCGTCGGCCAACCGCTTGATGACCAGGTCCGCTTCACCGGTCGCGACGCCGTACCCAGCATGCGCCACACGAGATACAAGGTCCGGTAAGCCCACCGCTGACGGGTCGAACGTCACCGTGGCGCGCTCAGAAGCCAGGTTGACCACAGCCGTCTGGACACCCTCCTGCTTCTTCAGGCCGCGTTCGACTGTCGCCACGCAGTTGGCGCAGGTCATACCGGTAATGGGGATTGTAAGCTGTTTTGTGTCTGGCATGAATCACCATTAATTTACATAAGGACACAGTGTTTACATGTTCCAGGAGATGAGGGTTATTTACGCTGCAACAGGATAATTGATCTCTGCCAGCAGTGCCTTGATTTTTTCCTCGGAGGCCGGTGCATCAAAGACGATTTCGACCTGCTTGCTACCTGCGTCCGCCTTGACAGACTTGACACCAGCCAGGTCAGCTACCTCGGTTTGGATGGTGTGGACGCAGTGCATGCAATTGATGGCAGGGACTTTATATGTAACAGTGGTCATGGTTTTCTCCTTTTTATTTTGAATAAAACGCTACACTTTTGTAGCAGTCTCAAACACATCCGTGATTTCTTTCAACACGCGCTCACGTTCCGCCGGGTCTTCCCCACGGATGGCAGTCGTCACACACGAATTGAGATGGTTTTCGAGGATGCCCGAACTGACTTTGTTGAGCGCCGCTTGTACCGCCTGGATCTGGCGGATTACGTCAATGCAATAGGCATCTTCTTCTATCATGCGGATCACGCCATGCATGTGACCCTCAACGATCTTCAGTCTTTTTAAGGTCTCTTCATTTTTCATTTTTCACTCCTATCCCCCCCGGGGGGGTGGGGTAATTGATATTATACCAAACTGCTCCATGTTGTCAAGATAAATAATGGTTCTCTGTGAATCGTCGTGGCAATGGAGTAAATGGAATGGCATAGCCTAATATGATGGAGAGATAAACGAACCTTGATGCGGAGTATTGTGTTAAATATAACAAATCGACCTTGGAGGAAAAATGTCTCATATTGCCATTATCACGGATACCGATTCCAGCCTGCCGCTTGCACTGGCGAAGAAACACAATATTATGCAGGTTCCCATTCTCATCCAATTTGGAGACGAGAGTTTCCGTGATGCTTATGAGATCAACAACGATGCGGTTTTTACACGCATCGATCGGGAAGGGAAACTCCCCACCACCGCCGCGCCCTCCCCTGGTCAATTCACCGAGGCCTTCAAAGACGCTTTCGATTCCGGTGCGGACTCCGTGCTTTGTCTCAGCATCAGCAGTGAGATGAGCGCCACATACGCTTCAGCCCGGCAGGCGGCTGGGATGCTCCCCGGCATGCGCATCGAGGTGATGGATACCTGCAGCCTCGCCATGGGACAAGGCTTCATGGTCCTGGCGGCAGCTGAAGCAGCAGCACGAGGCGCATCGATCGAGGATGCGATTTCTGCGGCGGAAGACGTCCGCAGCCGGACTTATCTCTTCGGGGCACTGGCTACCTTAAGATACATTGCCATGAGTGGCCGCGTCAGCCATCTGGCTGCAGGCATGGCCGGTCTATTGGATATCAAGCCTGTCCTGTCCCTGCAAAATGGGAAACTGGAACTGCTGGAAAGAATCCGCACCCAGAGCAAGGCCTGGAAGCGCGCCATTGAGCTATCCGTGGAAAAAGCAGCCGGGCGTAAGATCGAGAAAATGGCCGTCCTAAACGTCAAGGCCCCGGAAGCAGGGCACCAATTCGAAACCCTTCTGCGAGCCGCCCTGCCCTGCCCGGATGAGATCATTTTCACCGACATAACCCCTGGATTGTCCATCCACACAGGCGCGGGAATGGTGGCTGTTGTATTCGTCACTGCAAAATAGAGTTGGTCCTATAATGAAACAACAGCCCGAGTTTCCTTGAGAGACCCGGGTTGTTTTATAATCAGGGCATGGAAAATTCCCGCATCGTTTTCATCCATGGTTCCAGTGGAGACAAGAGCCAGACTTATAAAGCCCGTATCCTGCGCAGGTTGTTTCCAGGCATGCTGACACCCAATTTTGATGGAAATATACCTGAACGAATGGCACAGCTCAAGGCCATTCTCGGAAAAGAAACCGGCTGGACACTGATCGGTTCCAGCTTGGGGGGGCTGATGGCTGCTCTTTTTGCAACGCAGGCTCCCGGTCAGGTGCGGAAACTAGTGCTGCTGTCCCCCGCGTTGACCCTTCCTGAATTCGCTGGGAATCTTCCCGCCCCGATCGCAGTACCGACCATCGTCGTCCACGGTACCCGGGACGAACTTCTCCCGCTGGAAGCAGGGCGCACCCTGGCAGAAAAAGTATTTACCAACCTGACTTTTCTCATCGTAGATGACGATCACCGTTTGCACAAGACGACGGAAGAACTGGATTGGAAGTCCCTGCTGGAGTAAGCCATCACCCTTTACTTGTCAGCCAATCTCAGCCAGAAATCCGGAACCCAGAAATTGCCGATATGGAAGGCATATTTCGTCACGATTCCTCCCACCAGCAGGAAAATCGAAAAAGCAACCAGGGCATAATCCTGCCAGTGGAAAGTTAGTTTATACAGCCAGGTGCGTGGACGTGTGCCGAAACAGCGTAAATCCATGGCATTGGTCACGTCTTCCCCGGTCAGGATGGAGTTCATCGTCACTGGAACGATCAGCGGGGCGATGCGGATGATTTGTTTGACGATCCCACCTTTGACGCGTTCGAGCTCGTAGCCGCGCGCCCGCTGGGCATCGAAAGTCGTTCCAAAATCCCGCGCCAGAGTCGGTACATAGCGGAAAGCCAGTTCCATTGAATAGGCAAAGCGGTCAGGTAGTCCCAGCCCGCGGAAGGTCACACCATAAACACGCGGATCCATCGTGTAGGGAATGATCAGGAAGATTGCCGAAATCCCGCCAATGCGCAAGAACTGGCAGATGGCAAACCACAATCGTTCGTAAGTCAGGCCAAAATGGAAATGCCAATTAATCAAAGGAATCGTAGTACCTTGTGGCCAGACTTGATGTCCGCCCGGCGGGACGACGCCCCCCGCCCCACCGCCTGTTATGATGGTATTTACAGCAATCATCATGAACATCATAAATGTGACCAGGTACCAACCCCTTCTTGAGTCATGCCATGAAACGCGACCCAAGAAATACCATACAACACTAATAATAAAGAACAATAGCAAAAAACGCGCATCCCAGAACATGGTGATGGCAAACAAGAAGGCAAATGAGAAAATCCATCTCGCCCGCGGATCGAACTTCTCCATCAACCCGTTGCGGAGACGGTAGCGCCAGGTGATTAGCATCGGATGTTATCGTAGGGGTGACGTGACGTCGCCCCTACGCGAGTTGAAATTTACCGTCCTGATCGCTTGACAATTGCATCATAGGCGATCATTAGGATTGGCACAAGGATCAGGCCGTTAATCAGATCTGGGATAGCAGCTGGAATGAAGTCTTCTGCGATAATCGCGCTGAAACTCATACCAGAAACCCAGATATCCGATATGGAGGCAATTCCTATGCCAACTACTACGCCAATGACAATGAATAGTTCGGTCATCAGGATGGACTTGATATTTTTATAGTTCGTGATGGAGACCGCCAACAAGCCAGGGAAAAAGCCCAACAGACCAACGCCCAGGTGCCACCAGAACCAGAAACCGCCGCCACCCGCGACCAAGTCATTGATGATATTACCCAGGAAGCCGGCGATGAAACCGACAATGGGGCCAAAAGCCAGACCGAAGAACATCGGAATAGCCACAGCGGGGCGGAATGACACGTTCGCGGCGCTAGGTATCTGCAACCAGTTCGTAGCAATGCTCAAGATAGCATAGAGCGCTGCGCCGATGGCAGAATACACTACCTCACGAGTTCCAAACTTCCACAACGACTTCTTTTGCATTTCTTCCTCCTGTTGAGAATTGAGAATAGGGCTTACATAAACATTAACTCTGAATGTGCGCCAGAGTTTCTGCTTCTTGCCCAGCTCTAGCCGCTGTCCCCGGCGGCGAGGACGCCGCCCGGAGCAGACTGTATGTGCGCCAGAGTTTCTGCCCGATAGAACCTGCCCGTCTTCGGCAGGTATTCCATATTCAATTTTAGCAAAGAAGTAGGTAAAACGCGGCATGAACAAAGGAGTTTTTCGTCTTTCAACACCTCCTGTGGCTTGCCGTCCGCCACAATCTCGCCGCGGTAGACCAGCAAAATGCGGTTAGCGTAGATCACCGCCAAGTCCACGTCGTGGGTGATGAAAATGACCGCATCGAAGCCCGGCATCTGTAATATGGCGTCCATGAAGGCCTGGTAGTTCCAATAATCCTGCCCGGCAGTGGGCTCGTCCATCATCAGGATGCGCGAGCGCATCGCCAGGATGGCGGCAATGCTGATGCGCTTCTGCTGACCGAATGAGAGCGCCAGAGGTGGCATTTCCATTTCACTTCTCAGGCTGACCGTCTCAACCGCCCAGTCCACATTTTGGGATATCATATCTGCCGGAAATCCCAGGTTTTTCGGCCCAAATGAGAGTTCTTCGCGCACGGTTGCGGCAAACAACATCTGCGCCGGGCTTTGGAAGACGTATCCGACCGTATGGGCGGCCTGCGCTACGGTCATCTTGCGCGTCTCCTGTCCTTCAAGGAGGACGCGTCCCTCGGTCGGCTTGAGCAGGCCCAAGGCGTGCTTGACCATGGTCGTCTTGCCTGAACCGTTGTGGCCCAGGACGGCAATTACATCTCCGGCATTTATTTCAAAATTGAGGTCTTTCAGGACCTCGGGTCCGTCCTCGCCATACTGGAAATGGACTCCCTCGAAGCGCACCAAAGCTGTGGCTGCTTTTGGTGTAGAGCTGACAGCCGGTACGAAGACTGGTGCCGGGTCCAGGCGGGCGCGCTCCAGGACGACCCGTGCCGGGAGTTTGATACGGCGGTAGTCCACCGCATCCATCAGCCCAGCCGTGTCGCCCAGATAGGTCATCTTCCCCTCGTCCATATACATGAAAACATCCGGGTGGATGGACAGCACATCTTCGACGCGGTGCTCAACGATCATCACAGCGATGCCTTCATCAGCCAACTGGCGGAATGCCTGCAAAGCCTCCTGAGCCGAAGCTGGGTCAAGACTGGCAAGTGGTTCATCCAGCAAGAGGATCCTGGGTTCCATTACCAGCACCCCAGCCAGGGCGATCTTCTGCTTCTCGCCGCCGGAAGTGCCGAAGGTCTCGCGGTCACGTAAATGCAGGATGCCGAGACGGTCGAGGGCTTTCTCAACGCGCGGGGTGATCTCCTCCCTTGGAACCCCAAGGCTCTCCAACCCAAAGGCGACTTCGTTCATCACGTAACTGCCGAGGATCTGGCGTTCGGGGTCCTGGAGCAGGGTGCCAACTGTTTGCGAGATATCGGCCAGCCCCAATCCCAGCACGGATTTGCCAAAAAGGCGGATGTCGCCGCTCATCGCCCCCTGATATGTATACGGGATGAGACCGTTGATGCAGCGCATCAAGGTGGTCTTGCCACAGCCGCTCGAACCGGCAACCAGAACCACCTGCCCGGGCTGGATGGAAAAATTGATATTCTGTATGGCCGGTTCGGACCGGCGATGGTATTGGAAGGTGAGGTTTTCAACGGTGAGAGGCAATTCATTCATATAACAAACGTAGTAACGACTTAAGTCGTTACCACCTCCACCACATCGCCAACCCGCGCACCTAATACTTTTGCCGCGCTACCATTGACGATGGCAATCTCGACGTAGTTTTCGCTATCCACCAGAGCAATCAACTCACCGGGCTTTTTATGGCCGTAAGAATCTACCAGACCGCGCACTTCCTGTCCTCCAAGACGGAAGGTGACCCGCTCGCGTTCGGTCAGGGCTGCAGCCGGCAGGTCAGTGGTGCAATTGCCGAAGATGTCTATCACGGTGATATGGAGGCGCCAGCCGTCCGCCGTCTTTTCGGATTTCGGCATGGACAGCCGCAGCGGGTCGGAGATGGCCGGTCCCAAGTCCGCCAGTGGGACGCCGTTGGCGAGGTGGGCAGCGACCGGAGCGAAGATATCACGCCCGTGGAAGGTGCGGCTCACATCAGGCAGGAAGTATTTCCTGTTCGTCAGGTGGACGATTTCGATCGGCCGACAGTCCTTTTCGGCATCCTCGAACATGGGCGTGAAAAGACCGTTATCCGGGCCGACGAAGGTATGCCCCCCCAGGCGGGCCGCAAGCGGGCGGCGGGAGGTGCCCACGCCGGGATCAACGACCGCCACGTGGATGGTTCCGGACGGGAAGAACGGATAAGCTCGCCAGAGGGCGAAGGCGCCTTCGAGCACGTTCTGTGGGGAAATTTCGTGGCTGATATCGGCAATCTGGGCGAGGGGGTAAATGCTCCAGATGACACCTTTCAGCGTGCCAACAAAGCCGTCTTTGAGGCCGAAATCAGTGGTAAGGGTGATCACAGGCATAAGGGAAAAGGGATCAGGTAATCAGGGATCAGGGTGCAAGCATTATCGCTGGATAGTGGAGTTATGCCATGAATTTCTCATCCTATTTTATCCCAAGACCAGCAAAAATCCCTACCGCTTTCAAAGGCGATTCGTCCCCTCCGGGGACAATATTCTGTTCCAGGGGGAAAAAAAGAGGGACAATTCCGACCTCCTATTTGGCTCTCGAACTTCTTCATGATAAGTAGACCTGCCAGATGAGGACTGGAATTGTTTCTGAGGATCAATTGAGGAACAATTGAGGAACAATTCCCATGCGACTCCAAGAGTGGATCCATGTAGGCATGATGCCCCGGAGGAGCACAGGATGATGCGGGATATCTTAGTCTCCGCTTCGCTCCGCTCAGACCGCCTCGGCTAGTTGTTTGTTTCGAGGAACAATGGAGGAACAAACAACCCCTCCCAGCGCTCAAATTCTCTTCGAGAGCTCCTTCATTATAAAGTTCATTCGTGGACATAAAGATCGTGCCCGAGGTTGTTTTTCAGCAAAACAAACAACCCTCTCTTTCTCTCCCGGACGAGCACCGGGACGTTCCGCCGGAAGAGCACCGGGATGTTCCGCCGGAAGAGCACCGGGAGGATGCCGGGGATTGAGGATTGATGATTGGAACTAGGATTAAACTCAAAGGGCACCATGGAACATGAAGGACAAAATGTAATAGTTTATATTAAATGATGAATAGTCATTGTTGAATAGAAAAAGGTAGTACGGCAAGGTTCAGGCATTGCCGTAACCAAGATTATTATAGAACGTTTGTTCTGTTTAGTCAAGGGGAAAAAGCGATTCTCACCTGCGCCTGCAACATCGAAAAGAAGTGATAATAGTTATTTTCCCAATGACCGGTTCTCGTAAAGCGTCCAGAGGTGCTTCAATGCCTGTTCAAGCCGTATCCCTAAAGAATCCCCGCGTTGGGTCGTCACATCGTCGGAATTGTCAAACACCACATAGGGAACCTGAATCCCTTCGACCGCCAGGTAGTTGGGATCAACTTTGCTGACCTCCCTCCAATCGGTTTCTTTATATAGACGTTCCAATTTCGCATCCGACAAGGAATGTTCCAGGATGCTGTCGGGTCTCTCGGGGTTGAACCGCTTTCTATTCTTTCGCAGGGATTCTTCCCAGGTGACATCAACGTACAGCAAGGCCGTTTTTTCGAGGATTTGCCTGGAAAGATGCGAAAATGCCGAGCGATAGCCGCCATGCTCCCTACCGCGGGAGAACTCGATGAATGTGGTTAACGCCTCGGCATCGTGTGGGAGATCGCGCTGTTTTTTCTGGTATTCCAATCCGATCCGTTCGATTAAAAGGTTCCAGAGGTAGATCTGGATGAAATATCCTTCTGAATCGGTATGCAGCCGGGGATGACCCATTTTGTCCAGCAGGTCGTCCTCCTCAAACCAGGCCCAGATCATCGGGAAGTCGTCGATCTCGTCGATCCCGCCCACATGAAAGCGCTGTCGACGTTCCTCAGGTGACATCTTTTTGAGATAATCGATGATTTCGCTCTTGCCAGCGGCTGGTCTGGCGATCAAGAGGATGATATTAAACAGGTTCTTATCACTCATTTTGGACTCCTTAAGGACAGGTAACGGTCTTTGTTCAGAGGGTAAGCTCAGGTGCGATTCATATGCGAGACTTTTCGTCTATGCGAAAATGGTTGTGAGTTTCTCAGGAGGTTGTCTCCTGCCAGTTGACCGAAACAAAAACGGCGCACCAGATTGGTGCGCCGTCCCTCTTTTGAAACTCACTCTTGCTGCTCAGAATTCTTTTCAGAACTCTTTTCAGGATTTTTTTCAGCCTTTGCGACAGGTTCCTTGCTTTCGGCGGTTTCTTTACTTTCTTTTTTCTCTTCCGGCTTCCCACTCGCCTTCTCCTCTGACTTCTCTGCCTTCTCATCCGCTTTCTTGGACGACTGGCCGGAAGGGGAATGATGGTCGGTGGCATAGAAGCCCGATCCCTTGAAGACAATTCCCACCGGCAGGTAGACTTTCTTTAACGCCCGCTTGCCGCATTCCGGGCAGCGGAGGAGCGACTGATCTCTGAACGACTGTTGTTTTTCGAACTGCACACCGCAGTTGCTGCAACGATACGTATAAACTGGCATTCTTACTTCTTCCTTGTCTTATTCCGGTCACCGGCGGGTCATTATAGCGCACTCACAGGGGAGCGGCAAGAGGCCGCTGATAAAGAGCAGGGCCTTCTCAAAGTCTGGGGATTTAGCCCCACCCCCGTCCCCTCCCCGAATCGGGGAGGGGAGTCCCATGCGAAAAAAGGAGTGCGATGGGCGCGAAGCGCCCCAGCACTCCTTTTTTCGCATCCCCTTTCCACGGAGATGGGATACCCAGAACAGGACCCCACATGACTTTGAGAAAGCTCCTCGTTTGAAAGCTTCTGATTTATTGCTCCCGAAACGACTCATGCCAAAATCTCCCGGGTGAGGTCAATGTCAGCGTGGATCTGCACCAGCAGCGCCTCCACAGAAGAGTATTTCACCTCAGGGCGGAGGTACTCGACAAACTCCAGCCTGACCTGCTGACCGTACAGGTCCTGACTGAAATCCAGGAGATGGGCTTCGACCGCAGGGGTGGGAAGGTCGGGGGTGAAAGTTGGGCGGACGCCGACATTGGTGGCAGCCGGATATTTTTTACCCTCTCCGGTGCCTGCCCCAGGTCCCCGGCTTGAGTCTTCAAGCCAAGCCCAACAGGCATAGATCCCATTGGCAGGGATGATTTTTCCGGCTGGACCCTGAATGTTGGCGGTGGGGACATTAATCCTGTGCCCACGCCCGTCGCCATGGGTGACGGAGCCGGTAAGATCAAAATAGCGGCCCAGAGCGCCGGCTGCAGCAGACACATCCCCGGCAGTTATGGACCTGCGGATGCGGGTGGATGAAATTAGACCCATTTCATCCGAAAGCGGCGGAACCGCCTGGACGGTGTAGCCCAACTCCTTCCCGATCTCGGCCAGGCGGGCAGCATTACCCTCCCGCCCTCGTCCAAGGGCAGTATCGTAGCCGATGAAAAGGCGGCGCAGGCCCAGAGTCCGCGCAACGTGGCGAAGAAACTCCTCAGCGGTTTGGTCCGCAAATTCGCGGCTGAAAGCCTGGGTGATGACCACGTCCACACCAAGCGATTCCAGAAGGACAAGGCGTTCTTCAGGAGTGGTCAGGTATTTGAAATCCGTTTTACCGCCCAGCACAACCGCCGGGTGAGGGGTGAAGGTAAGCACCGCTGCCGGTTCACCGGCTGCATGCGCCCCGGAGACAAGCGGCCTCAGGATCTCGCGGTGGCCGCGGTGGACGCCGTCGAAGATGCCGATGGTCAGCCAGGCATTCTGAAGGGAAAGGTCGTCGAGAGAAAGAGTGTGGATCAATGGAATTACGAGAAGAACACCTTCTTGGGCTGCCATTCCATGGTGACTTCATCGAGGTCCAGGATGGCAATGAGTTCACCGGCCATGCTAACGCCTCGCACCAAACCCGGCTTGGCATCCACGGCGGCCTTAACGCGGTGGCCGTGCTTGATCTCTTCCACCTCGTCGGGGTGGAGTTCAACGGCGGACCATTCTGCCAGGGCCTCGGCGGCGGGGATCAGGTATTGGTACCAGTTCCCGGCAGTGAAGGCTTCCTCCAGTTTGCGCAGGGGCGTTGCGTCCCGTAGGCTGAAACGGCCCGACTTGGTGCGGCGCAACCCGATCAGGTAAGCGCCACAACCCAAGGCAACGCCTACATCGTTCGCCAGCGAGCGGACGTAGGTACCGGACGAGCAATGCACGTCAATGACCACTTCGGGCGGCGCCCACTCCAGGATCTCAAGATGGTAAACATTGATCTTGCGCGGAGCGAGTTCCACTTCTTCACCCTGGCGGGCCATCTCGTAAGCCTTGCGACCATGGACCTTCACCGCCGAATAGGCCGGGGGCGTCTGTTCGATCTCACCGATATAGCGCTGGAGAACCTCATTGAACTGCTCCTCGGTCACATCCACCGGGGCGGCCAAAGGCTGACGCGTAAAGCGACCTTCAGCGTCGTAGGTATCGGTGGCATTGCCCAGGCGCAGAATGGCCTGGTAACGCTTATCCGAAGCCGAGACAAACTCGCTTAAGCGCACCGCCGGTCCGACCAAGACGACCAGAACGCCGGATGCGCGCGGGTCAAGTGTGCCGGTATGTCCGGCACGGCGGATACCGGTACCGCGGCGGATGTGCTCAACCACATCGTGCGAGGTCAGGCCAACGGGCTTGTCCACCACGAGAATGCCAGAGATGGCGTTCTTAATTTCTTGACTTTCCATTTTTATTCCTCCTAGATACTCCCAACTTAATGGGGTTGGTTCAAAATTTTACGCGTGGCCGCCAGGACACGTTCCCGGACCTCGACCAGGCTACCGGTTAATTCCGCACCAGAGGCGGCCTTGTGGCCTCCACCATCGAACTGACAGGCAACCTGCGAAACGTCAACATGCGGTTTTAACCCACGCCACGAAATCTTTGTTTTATTTGCATTTTGTTCCACAAATATGATGGCAATATCGGCGTCATCAATTGCCGAAACGATATTGATAAGATCGGCATCATCCTTGCCGGTATATCCGGAGGCTTTGCGGTCGTTCAAGGTCAAAGTGGCCCATACGATTCCGTCAGCACGCTCCAGGCTGGTGAGGCCTGCACCCCAGTATTTCGCCTCCACAAAGGTCCGTCGCACGAGGCTGCGGTAGTAGAGCGTGCTCATATCCACGCCGAGTTCCAAAAGGTCAGCGGCCTGGCGCAGAGATTCAGGGGTGGTATTCGAGGTGCGAAAGCCGAGCGTATCGGTGACCAGACCGGTGATCAAATTTGCCGCGATGGGCTTAGTGATGGAAAGTCCCCATTCGCGCATGTGGCGAGTCAGCACCGAGGCTGTGGCAACCGCTTCCGGCTCGATCAGGTTCAGGGTACCAAACGGGTCGGTAGTAACATGATGATCCACGATAATGTCTGGGGCGTGGTAACCGTCCAAGGCATCGCCAATGCGCTCCAAGTCCGAACAGTCCACGCTGATGATCAGATCGAACCCGCCATCGGCTTTTGTACGGACCAACTCTGCGCCGGGGAGGTATTTAAAATTGGCCGGGAGACCATCGGAGAGCACCACCTGGACCTGTTTACCGGCATCGAGCAACGCCAGAGCGAGCGCCAGACTGGAGCCGATGGCATCCCCATCCGGGCGGATGTGGGAGGTGACCAGAACGCGTTGCGCCGCTTGGATGCGGCCTCTAATTTTTTTCTGCAGGTCGTTCATTCTTTCGCAAATCAGCAATTAACCGTTCGATGTGGTCCGCATTTTCAGGCGTGGGATCCCAGTGGAAGCGCAAGCGCGGGAAGGCCCGCAGTTCGACGCGGGCAGAAAGTTCACGGCGCAGAAAACCGCTGGCGTGTTCGAGCCCCTCAAGTATTTCAGAACTGCGGACCGATCCTTCCACTGCCGAAACATAAATATCAGCGAAGGCCAGTTCACGGTCCACTTTTACATCGGTGATGAAAATCTGATGGAGGCGCGGGTCACTGATCTCCCGGATGAGCATTTCCGAAATTTCCTGGCGGATGCGGTCCGCAATGCGCTGAAGACGGATACCGGATGGCATAATCTTAATTCCGCTCGATGATCATCAATTATACGATCTCTGTCTTTTCCAACAGGTAACATTCAATCAAATCACCAACTTGAACATCGTTGAAATTCTTCAAGCCGATGCCACATTCGAAGCCAGTGCGCATCTCGCGCACATCTTCCTTCTCATGCTTGAGCGAACCGACTTCACCTTCGTAAACAATATCCTTCCCGCGGGTAACGCGGATTTTGGCGTTACGGCGAATTTCACCTTCGGTGACCCGGCAGCCGGCAACATTGGTGCCTTTTGACAGGTTGAAGACCTGCAATACCACCGCCTTGCCAAGAGGTTTCTCGATGAATTCCGGAGCAAGCATGCCCTTAAGGGCTTTTTCCACGTCCTCGATCAGGCGGTAGATAATGTCATACAGCCGGATGGAGACGCCTTCCGTATCAGCCAGACGACGGGCGGCCACATCCGCCTGGACACTGAACCCGAAAATGATAGCCTGGGAGGAGGATGCCAATAACACGTCGTTTTCGCTGATATTACCCGTCTCAGCGTACAAAATGTTAATCCTGATCTCGCCTTTTCCCAGGTTGTTAATCTCGTTTATGATAGGTTCAAGGGAACCCTGCACATCGGCTTTCAGGATGAGGTTAAATTCTTGCGCCTCACCCGCTTTAATCTTGGAGAACAGTTCCTCCAGGGTGATCTTCTTGGCCACGGAGGCCTGCTTTCTACCGGCTTCCTGGCGTTCCAGAATGGCCTGCCGGGCTTCCTTCTCCGAACCAACCACCCTGAATACATCCCCGGCGGAGGGCAACTCGCTCAGCCCCATCACCGAGACCGGGATTGAAGGCCCGGCTTTCTGGATCTTCCGCCCGCGGAAGTCGAAGAGGGCGCGCAGGCGGCCATACGTGTTTCCGGCCACCACGATATCGCCCGTGTTGAGAGTCCCGTTCTGGACCAAGAGCGTGGCAACCGGTCCCTTGGATTTATCCAACTCTGCTTCGATGATCGTCCCAATGACCTCACCCTTGGAGTTCGCACGGATGTCAGTGTTATCGGCCACCAGCAGGATGGCTTCCAGCAAGTCCTCGATACCCTGTTTCAGCTTGGCTGAAACAGGGATGACCATTGTGTTGCCACCCCAGTCATCGGGCATAAGGTCGTTCTCGCCAAGTTGTTTTTTGACGCGATCAGGATTGGAATTGGGTTTGTCCACCTTGTTCAGGGCCACGATAATGGGCACGCGTGCTGCCCTGGCATGAGCAATGGCTTCCTTGGTCTGCGGCATTACGCCATCGTCGGCAGCGATCACCAGGACCACAATATCCGCACCCTGGGCACCACGCGAGCGCATGGCAGTGAAGGCAGCGTGACCGGGTGTATCCAGGAAGGTGATCTGCCTGCCTTTTAACTCCACTTGATAAGCACCTATATGCTGGGTAATGCCACCGGCTTCCCCGGCAGCAACATCTGCGTCTCGAATGGCATCCAGCAATGTGGTTTTGCCATGGTCCACATGACCAAGGATGGTCACAACAGGTGGACGCGGGCTCAAGGAGGCTTCGTTCTCATCAGCAATCTCCTGCCGCCACAATGGAATATTGCCAGTCTCTTTCTCCACCGGCGCTTCCTGACTCTGCAGTGAGGGTTCAAAACCCATTTCGTCGGCCAGAATAGCAGCAGTATCATAATCAATCGCCTGGTTGATACTGGCCATGACGCCATTGGTCATTAATTTTTTAATGATCTGGATCGGGCTGACTTCAATGATCTGTGCAAAATCGCGAATGGAAATATTCGCGGGAAGTTCAATCTTTTTACGGGTAGGATCGCTCATACGGCATCTCCTTAAATCATAACTCTCTTGTGGCAAACCCCATCTGCTGACCGGATCGAGCCGGAAACCCTCAAGCCTGCCGTTGAACGATCAGCGGTTCATCAGTCCATTTGAACCTTATGCCTTTTCACCGGTATCCTTTTCATCATCCTCCGGCAGCGTTAGCATGAACTGGCGGAGGCGCTGGGCATCATCGGTTGTCAAAGTAGTTTTAAGGGCATGCTCCAGCGGTCCTTTCAGACCTTTTTCCCAGCAGGAACGGCGATTGTGTAGATACGCGCCGCGTCCGGCTAATTTACCGGTTGGGTCCAACTGCACACCTTCCGGACGGCGGACGAGACGAACCAGTGACCGCTTCGACAAGACGGTCCGGCAGCCCACGCAGGTGCGTTGGGGGATGTGCCTGGGTGGTTTTGCAGGTTTGCCAGTCACCTTCTATATCCATCCAATAGATCATCGGGACAGGAAGTACTTGTTTCGACCGGGCAGACTAATCTTCTTCCCAGCCTTCGTCACCACGCTTATGCTTCTTCTTGGCAATGGCCTTTTCGAGATCCTCGTCGTATACGATCTCGACAACTTTCTTTTTCTTCTTCTTACCCTTTTTCTTATCTGACTCATCCTCTTCATCTTCGGGCGCAGCTGCCACAGGCTGCAACATATCAGGCCTGAGCGTGAAGATCTCCTCCAGGGGTTTCTCTTCGATTTTTTCTTCGGTGATCTCCGCAGCTACAGGGGCGGCTTCACCCTCCGCCAATACCGGTCCGGGCAGAACTTCCGCAGAGGCGGTTTCGGTAACAGCCTCCGCTGGTACTTCAACGACTGCCTCGGCCGGGACCTCAGCGACCGCCTCAACTACCGGCTCAACGACCGATTCCGGTTCGGGGAAGGAGATATTTTCCAAGGCCTTCCTGATTGCATCCATGGACTTGGGTCCAATTCCAGCCAAGCCCAGGACATTGTCAGGATTAAGTTTCATCGCCATCATTAAGTCACCGACGGTGCGGTACTCGGCCTCAATCAGAATGTTGTAGACATGATCAGGCAAGCCCAAAGCTTCGATCCCCGTTTCGAAGGCGGCATTCGGGACCTCAGCGCGAGCAGCAGAAACCCGTTCTTCCTCAGCCGCTGCCGTGGCTTTCTTCTGCTCGACAGTACGCCGCTCCACACGCTCCACGAACTGGATAAGCGTCATGAATTCCTCCGGTGTAACCGGGCGGCCTTCGCTTTTTTTTGCCAGGACTTCTTCAACCACCGGTATATTTTTGTGTTCAACTTCAGCAATGTTCGCCAGGGACGGGTCACTCTGCACCTTGACGATGGCATCCGCGGCGGCTTCAATCAGCGACTTAATATCAATGCGCCAGCCGGTCAACTTGGCAGCCAAACGCGCATTCTGCCCATCGCGCCCGATAGCCAGACTGAGCTGGTCCTCCTGGACAACCACCGTGGCGGTCTTTTCAGCATCGTTGAGATAAACACCGGAAACCTTAGCCGGGCTGATAGCTTTGGAAATATACAACACCGGGTCGGCATTCCATTCAATGATGTCAATCTTCTCGTCGTGCAATTCCTTGACGATGGCCTGGATGCGCACCCCCTTGATACCCACACACGCTCCCACCGGGTCCACGTTGGGCTGGGTAGCCGAGACGGCCACTTTAGCACGCTGTCCCGGTTCGCGCGAGATTGCGCGAATCTCAACAATACCATGATAGATCTCGGGAACTTCGTTTTCCAGCAAACGGCGCAGAAAATTGCGGTGCGACCGTGAGAGGATGATCTGCGGACCGCGCGGGCTATCCTTGACTTCCAGAACAATCGAGCGCACACGTTCGTGCACTTTAAATTTCTCGCCAGGAATCTTCTGATTCGGGGGCATGATGCCCTCGGCCTTCATATCCAAACCGATGGTCACGCCCTGAGTCATACTGACTGCCTGGACCACACCGCTAATGATCTCGCCAACCTGTTTATTAAAGAAATCAGCTTGCATCTGCCGTTCGGCTTCGCGGATGCGCTGCTGGATGACCTGACGAGCCGTCTGTGCTGCAACACGCCCAAAATCTGCAGGCGTGGATTCGACGACCACCATGTCATTTAAATTAGCTTCCGGGTTCACCGTGCGCGCCACCTCGAGCGTCACTTCCGTGCGCTGATCCTGTACATCTTCGACCACTTCTTTTTCGGCAAAGATCGTGACCTTGCCTGTTTCCGGGTCAATTTTAGCTACGACCTCCTGGGCATTGGAGGCGTTGACCGCCCGGCGATAGGCCGAAACCATGGCCGACTCGATGGCTGCCATGATGATCTCTTTAGGCAATTGTTTTTCTTCCAACACTTCGTTGAAAGCCAGGGCAAATTCATTTTTCATGCTTAACCTGCTCCCCAGAACAAATTTCCTGTTACATGCAGAAAAGTGGGGGTTGCCCACTTTTCGATGCGTGCGGTATTGGGTTCTCAGACGCCAAGGATTTTAACACAGAACCGATTGGGATGCAAGGCTGTAATCACCAAATGTAATCGCAAAAAGGAAATTCCTGACTCACCTTCCGCCTGTCAAACGACGCCAGATCCGCAACGGGAGATGGATGAGACGCCACAACAGCCACTTCCACATCAGAAAAACGCAAACGGCGCAGGCTGCCAGGATAAGGGTCAAACCGGCTGCCCAGTCGAGGACAATTTGCGTCAACGGCAATTTCCAGTCCGGTTGGCGGCGGTTTACAAAATCCACCAGTTTGCCATAGTCAGAAACAGGGATTCGTGAGAATAATCTGGAATTATTTTCCAAGGGGAAAACGTATCCGGTTGGGTCGGTCATGTTGTAGAAACCATCTTTGATGTCAAAAACGGATCCTTCGTGGACGAGAGGGTGAAAAGAATTCTCCCCCAATAACGGATCGTAATGATGAGAGACATTGCTTGCATGCGCCTGGAACACTTCATAATCGTTCATATCGGGGATGATCTTATTCACCGGAAAAATCTCTCCAGCCTGGATTTTAGTGTAAGTGTCCAGGATGGATTGAATATCAAAATTCCGTCCCTGAACGCTCATCGGGAGCAGGTAATACGCCCATAGGGCAACAAGTGAAATCCCATTCAGCAAGACAAAAGCAGAAATCGTTTTCAGGCTTGATCTCCCCCTTGCCCAGTAATCGAATATTTTAGCTCCCAAGATTGACAGCGGGAGGACGAAAGAAGCGACAAAACGGGTATTGGTCCGCAACGATTTTAGCAAAGGCAACCCCTATAGAGCGTCGAACAGAAACCCTCTGGCTGTCGAGAATTGGATAACCAATATAATGGAAAAAAAGAGACATATCCCCGCGATTCCCTTTTTTAATAGATTGCGCTTATCGAGATGCGGTTTATGGGTAAGCATCAGCCAAGCTCCATAAATCAGTAAAATAATCAACACCGGAGAGACGGAGGTGTCCTGTTCCCAGAAACCATATGGTGATCCGGTCCAGGTTGCCAACCGGACAACATAGACGAGACTACTCTTGCCGATCAAATTCAGGAATGGAAATGTTGTCATTATACCGACGAGTTGGAGGACCAAACCGCCTATACTCGTAACCCAATTTACGAAATATTGGTCATGAACCTCCCGCGGGAAAGATTGCATGAAAGCGATGACAGGGTAAAGCTTGGAACCGCACAGGAGGATGGTGAAAAAACTTCCCCAAAAGATCGCAGGGACCACCTTCCGCCAGGCAAGAATGGAAGGCTTCAGGAAATATACGATAGGAATTGTGATGATGGTAGTGAAAAAGCAGATGACGCCAATATAGACTCCTCCAGAATACAGGAAAATTACGCCGGTCAGGGATATGAATAAGCCAGCAAGCCAGGCGGGAATTTTACGGTTTAACAATGCATAGACAGGGATCACAATCAATGGAAAGGTGATCTTATCTGCATGTCCGACGACCATTTGTTCAATAAAAAAGCCGTTCGCGACAAAGAAACTCGCTCCCAGAATTGCCGATAAAGGCTTGAATTCCAAAATATCCCGCAGAAATAGAAACGTGACCAAGAATCCAATGATGATATAAACCACGCCTGACATCAAAATAGCCACCCATGGATTTACGATAAAGGTAAAGAACTGTGGAAACGAAAACTGCATCTGAAGAGGATTGGGGTAAGCTGGCAGGCCTGCTCCAAAACTGGGGGTATACCATTGAATGCTGAACCCATTAACTTTGTAATGTAGAAGTGAATCAATCAGCCGCGGACCGAAAAGCTGATAATCACTGCCAACCAATGGGTAGGTGGCGCTCGTATATTGAACGATAAATAATCCAATAACCAGGATGTTCATAATAATGAGGGCGGTAATTAGAATGCGATGTTTCATCTCGTTCTACCTAGTAAACGACGCCAGAAACGCAATGGGAGGTGGAAGAAACGCCGCAACAACCACTTCCTCACCAGAAAAATGCAAACGGCGCAGATTTCCAAGATCAGAATCAGGCCAGCCGTCCAATCGAGGACATTTTGAGTCAACGGCAATTTCCACTCCGGTTGGTGTCGGTTTAGAAAATCATCCAACTTGTCGCGATCAGAGACCGAGATGCGTTCGTATATCTGGGTACCATTCACCTGAGGGAAAACGTACCCGGTGGGGTTGGTGAAATTGTAATAGCCATTGTCAATCTCATAGACTGAACCTGCATGGACAAGGGGATGAAAATATTCGTTATTATCGCGAAATAGAGGTTCATAATGGCGCGTGGTGTTGCTGGCCTGCAAGGTGAAAACTTCATAGTCGTTCATATCGGGAACAATCGTTTTTACCGGAAAGGTCTCCCCGGCGGCAATAAGTTGGTAAGTTACGGTAAGGGAACGAACATCAAAAACGCGTTGCTGCACATCCATTGGGAGCAAATAATAGCTCCACAGAGCAAGAAGCGCCAGAGAATCAATAGAAACAAAGGCGAGGATCGTTTTTTTTGCGGATCCAACCCTATCGCTCCAGTCATTAAACACCTTTGCTCCAAGGATCGCCAATGGCAAAATTAACGCAGAGGCAAAGCGTGTGTTGGCGTGCAGGGACTGTAAAACAGGCAGTGTCCTGAGTTCAGTAAATAAAAAGCCTTTGGCGATAGAAAATTCCACGGTCAGAACTACTGCAAGAATCAAGCATAACCCGGCAATGATCTTCTTGAGAATACCCTTTTGATCAATGCGCGGCTTGCGGAATAACGCTTTCCATGCGCCAATAACAAGCAGAAGAATAAGAGCCGGGGACAAAGATGAGTCCAATTCCCAGAAGCTATAAGGAGTGCCGGTCCATTTCCCCAAACGGACAACAAAAACGAGGCTACTTTTGCCAATCAGCTTGAGGAAGGGTAGGGCAGTCATCACACCGGCAAGTTGGGCGATCAGCCCTCCCACACCGATGTACCAGCTTACGGTATACTGATCCTGGACTTCGCGGGTAAAATTTTTCATGTAGGCGGAGGTTGCGTAGAGTTTTGACCCGCACAAGAGGAAGGTCAACACGCCTCCCCAAGCCAACACCGGCCAGATTTTCTTCCAAGAAATCAGAGAAGGTTTTAAGAAATAAGCAATTGGTAATATTATTAATGCAGCCAGCAAACCAATAACGCCAATATAGACTCCACCCGAATACACTAGCACTGCGACTGTAAGAGAAATCAGCGCTCCGGCCAGCCACCTGGGAAGTTTAGAATTCAGCATGGCATAAATGGGAATGATAATCAAAGGGAACGTGATGAAATTAACGTGGCCAATGACTACACGCTCAACAAAAAAGCCATTGCCAATAAAGAAAACGGCTCCAAGGATTGCCGATAATGATCTTAATTCCAGAACATTACGGAGAAAATAAAAAGCCACCAAATATCCGATAATGGCATAAAGGACAGACGAGGCCAGCACCGCATTCCAGGGGTTAGTGAACCAGGTCAACAATTGGGTCAGCGAGAATTGCATCTGGAGAGGGTTGGGATAAGCCGGCAAACCCCCACCGAAACTAGGTGTGTACCACTGGATACTAAACCCGTTAACTTTGTAATGCAAATGCGTGTCAATCAGGCGTGACAGAAATAACCGGAAATCATTGCCAACCATTGGATAGGTGGCATTGGTATAGGGTACAAGGAACAGAGCAATCACCAGGATATTCAATCCCCCCAGGATGGCAATAATCCGACGGTTCTTCATAACCCATCTCCGCGGAAATCATAAATTCCATCCAATATATTCCAGGTACGGTTACAGACCGGACAGGTAAGGCGTTCGCCCTGATCCGCGAGAGGGGTATATTCGCATTCGGGACATTTGAAAAACGCTTTGGAGTCAGCAGGAATCGAGCCTGGTTGTCCACCTTCCGCCCTAGCTTTTATGAACACGCTCGGGGTGAATTGCCACAGTGCCCCGGTCCATTGGAAAAGCGAATCAAGGCCGGCCAGGAAGCTGGCAGGAATGGTACGCTTGAGCAAACCCACGCGGAAATGCGAGACAGCCAGGATCCGTTCAACCTGGAATCCCGCCTCCCGAAGCCAGCCGCGCACCGCGCGCGGGTGGAAGTCAAAATTCAAAGGGGCGAACTCGACCGGGTCCAACCCGAACGGGTTCCAGGTCTGGCGGTGCATCGCATAGCGCAGGATGGCCTTCAGGTTCCGTTTATTGGCATATTCCAGAATAAAAACCGCACCGGGCTGGAGAACATTCCGAACCTGGCGCAACGCGGCAGGCGCATCGGCCATGTGATGCAAAGTACGAATCAGCGTTGTCGCATCAAAAAGGCTCTCCACGAAAGGCAGGCGGTAAATATCTGCCGCGACATAGATGTAACGATCGGAAGTGCCCAGACGCTCCTGTGCCTGTTTGAGCTGGGTGCGGGAGTAATCCAAGAGGATGACGCGCTCAAAGCCCTGGTAACGCGAGGTGTTGCGACCCGCACCAGCGCCCAGTTCAAGCATCAGTTTGCCACTTCTAGGAAGAAGGCGTCTCAGGGCAATGGCTTCGCAGCGATCCTCATAATCACGTCCCCCTGTTTCCCAGAAGCGAGTCTGATAATCAGAGCCTTCGTAATCGCAGACGGGGGGGTGTTTTTCTTCCGGCATATTATTTCCTGTAAAAACCACGACCCACACCTCGATAAGTGAAGCCGAGGGCACGCATTTCCACCGGGTCGTAGATATTACGCCCGTCGAGAATCACCGGTGTCTTCATGGCCTCCCGGACTTGTTCCAGGTCAATGTTTTTAAACTCGTTCCACTCGGTCAGGACGATCAAGGCGTCACAACCCCTGGCAAGCGTATACGGATCAGCAGTTGTCTCGATAGCAGGTAACAGGTGGTGAGCATTTTCCATTGCAACCGGGTCGTAGGCGCGGACCTTCGCGCCTGCTGCGATCAATCCCTGGGCAATATCAATGGATGGGGCTTCACGCATATCATCGGTGTTGGGCTTGAAGGCCAAGCCGAGCAGGCCAACGGTTCTTCCCTGCAACCCGCCTAGCATTTCCTCAATTTGTTTTACTATCACCCGGCGACGTTCGTAATTGGTAATGGTCACGGTGTTCAGGATTTTCGGGTCAAGCCCATTTTCTTCGGCCATATACGCCAAAGCTTTGACATCCTTGGGGAAGCACGAGCCGCCCCACCCCAGACCGGCATCCAACATGGCCGGACCGATACGTTTATCGTAGCCCATGCCAATGGCAACCTCTTTCACGTCCGCGCCCAGGGCTTCACAAATATCAGCGATTTCGTTGATGAAGGATATTTTTGTTGCCAGGAAAGCATTGGAGGCATATTTGATCATTTCGGCCGTGCGCAGGTCGGTGATTACAATGGGAGCGCGCAGGGAAAGGTGTAACTGAGCCACCTTCTCGGCAGCTTCGTGGTTGAATGAACCGAGAATAGTACGGTACGGCTGCATAAAATCACTGATGGCCGTCCCCTCTCGCAAGAATTCCGGGCAGGATACCACCGCAAACGGGATTGGTTCCGGCTGGTATTTTTTTACAATATCGGCCATCCAGTCTCCAGTACCGACCGGGACGGTGGATTTATTGATAATGATCAACGGCGCGGTCATCGTCTCAGCGATGGTTTGCGCCGCAACAGCTACATATTGCATATCTGCTTCGCCATTAACCCCGGAAGGCGTCGCCACGGCAATGAAGGCGAACTCGGTCTCTTTCAGCGCATCGGAATAAGATGTGGTAAAGGACAAGCGATGCCCGCGCACATTGCGTTCAACAATTTCCTCCAGTCCAGGCTCGTAGATGGGCATAATCCCCTTTTTCAGGTTTTCAATACGCTTCTCATTGACATCCAAAGCCATGACCCGGTTTCCCAGGTCAGCAAAGCAGGCTGCTGTAACTAGACCAACATAACCGACACCAACAACGCAGATTTGTTTCATATCACTCCTGACTCAAGCAAGTTTTGGTTCTCTGGGATTTTCCGCAGAGGCGGGCAATTCCTGACGTGCAAGGTCCAGTCCCCTTTACCCGTCGTACGCTTCCAGCACCTGATAACCAGCGCGTTCAAAAAGGAAACCCACCAGTTCAAAGTTATCAGTATTATCTTCGACAAGCAGAACGCGGCGTTTGGACATCATTTCTCCTACCATTACACTATACACAAACTGGCGCATTTCGTCAAACATTTTTCAATGCAGGTTTGTGGTATATTCCAACCATGCGTCTGCTTTTTGTCGCCGACGGGCGTTCGCCCACCACGCTTTCCTGGTTACGTCACAGGATAGAAACCGGTCACCAGACTCACCTTGCATCGACTTTTCCGTGTGACCCGCCTCCAGGATTGGCATCATTCCATATTCTACCGGTGGCATTTGGCAGGATGGCTGGCGAACAAAGCGAACATACGGTAGGTTCAACACTTACAAGAAGATTCGTCGGACGCTTTCGCAGCCTCCTGCGCCCGCTGCGCTACGTGCTCGGTCCTCTCAGTCTGCCATACCATCAGAGGCAATTCCGCACCCTGGTGGAAGAAATCCGCCCTGACCTTGTCCACGCCCTGCGAATCCCTTTCGAGGGGATGCTGGCTTCCGCCACGCCAGCGGATATCCCTCTGGTGGTTTCCAGTTGGGGCAACGACCTGACCCTCCATGCCCATGGCTCAATTCTGATGGCTCAACTCACCCGCCGCACCCTACGCCGTGCTGACGGTTTCATAGCCGACACAGCCCGAGACATCCGCCTTGGGCACGAATGGGGTTTCGCAACCGACCGGCCAATGCTTGTTATTCCAGGAGCAGGAGGCATCCATTTCGATGAAATTAAAGCGGCCTCAAGATCCGTAGCGCTTCCGGAGGAACTGCCGGATGTCCCAATCGTGGTCAACCCGCGCGGACAGCGACCCGGCAGCTTGCGGCAGGATGTCTTTTTCCATTCCATCCCGCTGGTGCTGGAAAAAAACTCGCAAGCGCTATTCATATGTACTCAGCTGGCTGGCGATGTGGAATCTGAACATTGGGTAAAGTCACTGGGAATTCGTTCTAATACGAAACTCTGGCCACAGCTGGAGCGGATACAAATGTGGGAGTTATTCAAGAAAGCCCAGGTCTTTGTCTCGCCCAGTATCCATGATGGAACACCCAATTCGTTGCTGGAAGCAATGTCTTGCGGATGTTTCCCAGTGGTGGGGAATATCGAGTCGATGCAGGAGTGGGTGACGCCGGGTGTCAACGGTCTACTGGTCGATGCGACATCCGCGCGATCCCTGGCAGACGGAATCATTACCGCGCTGGAGAACCCTACTCTATGTGAAGGTGCAAAAAAAGAAAACGCCCGCATCATTGCTGAACGCGCCGATTACCGGCGTTGCATGGCAATGACTGAGGCGTTTTATCTGAAATTTGGTTGAGGCAATTTTTAGAATGCCCGCCGGTGGATCTACGCCCGTGGGGCGCGTAAAGTCTCCAACCGATCCTGCAATTCAATCCGTTTCGTATTAGCCGCATGGCGGATATCGGCAACCAAACCCTGGGTGCGATCGTTAATCTGAACGCGCAGTTCCTCGCCTGCTGAAGGGGCGAAAAGCAGCGCCAATGCTGCCCCAATTACTCCGCCGATCAACGTACCAATGAAAAAACTAAAAGCCCGTCGCATAGAAGCCTCCTGTGAAAACGGTTATGATTGTGTTCATATTATAGAACAAAATGAAATACGATGGAAGATTGCCATAGTACTATATTTGTGGAATAATAGCCAGTGTTGCGCGTATCTTTTGGAACGCGACAGTAAAATTAAGTCCAACCTGCAACATTAATTACAACCCGGCCCCTACCTGAAAGGAGGGTACCATGTCCACACTTCCCCCTAATGCCACAACGCAAACCACGCGCAAGAAAATAACCACACTGGCGTTCCGCCTGAAAAAAGAACGTGGCGAATCAATAGCCATGTTGACCGGCTACGATTACCCCACTGCGCTTGTCCTTGACCAGGCTGGAATCGATGCCATCCTGGTCGGTGATTCACTCGGCATGGTGGTACTGGGCTACGAAAACACCCTGCCGGTTACAATGGATGAGATGCTGCACCATTGCCGCGCGGTGGCACGCGGAGTCAGAGCGGCCCTGCTCATCGGGGACATGCCTTTCATGTCCTACCAGGTCTCAACAGAAGAAGCCATTCGTAATGCAGGGCGGTTCCTCCAGCAAGGCGGTATGGAGGCAGTCAAACTGGAGGGAGGACGTGAACGCCTGAACGCCATCCGCGCCATCATTGGAGCGGGGATTCCTGTAATGGGGCACCTCGGCCTGACACCACAATCGGTCAACCTGTTGGGCGGCTTCCGCCCGCAAGGACGCACCGCCATAACCGCCGAGCGACTGTTCGAGGATGCAATTCTCCTTGAAGAAGCCGGGTGTTTCAGCCTGGTGCTCGAATCCGTCCCGGCCCGGCTGGCCAGGATGGTTTCCAAGCGACTGACCATCCCCACCATCGGCATCGGAGCAGGCGAAGGTTGTGACGGCCAGGTGCTGGTGACACACGATATTCTGGGTCTATTCGACCGCTTCACGCCCAAATTCGTCCGCAAATACGCCGACCTGCACACCGAAATGCTGAATGCCATCACTTCTTATATCGCCGATGTACAAGGCCACATTTTCCCGGCGAAGGAGCATACCGTGGAGATGCCCGATGAAGAATGGGAAGCTTTTATTCATCATTTCGACCGCCAGATACAAAGACACGAATGAATAGTGACTCGATCCTTATTCTAGGCACCGGCGCGCTGGCTACTCTGTTTGCGGCGCGGCTTGCCGCGGCGGATATATCCGTCACCATGCTCGGTACCTGGGCGGAGGGATTGGCTGCCCTAAGCGAAAATGGCGTACGGGTAGACGGCAATGACCGGGCGTTTCAGGTTCATGCGACGGACAAACCGGCTGAATGCAAAGGCATGCATTTTGCGCTAGTGCTGGTCAAAGCCTGGCAGACGGAACACGCTGCCCGACAATTGTCAAATTGTCTCGCCGAAGATGGAGTTGCATTAACGCTCCAAAACGGACTCGGGAACGATACAATTCTCGCTGGAACCCTGGGCCTGCCGCGCGTAGCCCGGGGAGTAACCACACTTGGTGCGACACTGCTCGCACCCGGTCTGGTCTGCCTGGGCGGAGAGGGACCGGTGTCGCTTGAGTCCCACACGCGCCTGTCCCCACTTGAAAAGATGATCCACAGGGCAGGTTTTGTTGTAAATGTGGTAGACAATGTGCAATCGCTGGTATGGGGCAAATTGGTAGTCAGTTCGGCTATCAATCCGTTGACCGCGCTGTTACGGGTAAATAATGGCAAACTACTCGAACACCCGCCCGCGCGGGCACTGATGGGAGAACTGGCACGGGAAACCGCTACAGTGGCAAAAGAACTAGGAGTCGCGCTGCCATTCCTGAATCCTGAACGTGCTGCCGAAGAGGTGGCGCGGCGGACGGCAGAGAACCAATCCTCAATGCTGCAAGATATCCTGCGCGGTGCGCCAACTGAAATTGATGCGATTAACGGTGAGGTCATTCACCTGGCGGAGGAGAAAAATCTCCAGATACCGGTCAACCGGACTGTCTGGTCACTGGTCAAGGTCATTTCTGTCCGTGGTAAGATTAAGACATAGACTATTCTTATTCTATTAAAGGTGTTTGGATGAGGAAATATTTTGTGGTTTTAGCTGTTCTGGCAGCTCTGTGGGTTTCCTTCCATGTTCAGGCACAGAGTGAGGTCAGCATGAGTTCAGTGGACGTGCAAGTCTGGCCGGAATATGACCAGCCAGCTGTGCTGGTAATTTATCGCATTTCACTATCCACCGATTCCACGCTTCCGGCAACTCTGAATTTGCGGGTCCCTGCCCAAGCTGAAGTTTATGCGGTGGCAGTCTCAGACCCGGTAAGCGGGCTTCTCAACGCTCCCTATGATCGTACCGTGCAAGGATCGTGGGCAACACTGACGATCACGGCTAATTTGCGGGAGATGCAGGTGGAATATTACGATGCCCTGGAAAAAAATGGGACCGCTCGTCACATTGTCTATGAATGGGCTGGCGACTATGCAGTAGATACGTTTGCAGTCGCCCTTCAGCAGCCGGTCGGTGCTACGGACTTGGTAACAGACCCCATTCTCACAAAAAGCAGCGTCGGTCAAAATGGTTTCACCTACTATCAATCGACACCTCAGCCTCTGGCAACGGGGGAATCTTTCACTCTAATTGCTGATTACCAGAAAGCGACTGACACATTAAGCACCACCGGGCTGCCAGTCCAACCGGCGCAGCCACTCAACGCGAGCACGCCCGGCCGGGTTACGATGAGCGGTGTCATGCCATGGATATTGGCAGGGATTGGAGGAGCGCTAATCGTGGTCAGTATAGTGGGTGGTCTATATATCTGGAAAAGTGGTACGCGCCTTTCCTTTGCCTCGCGCAAACGACACACACAATCGCAACAACCGAGCGAACCCGTGGATGTATACTGCCTTCAATGCGGCAAGCGGGCGCAACCTAGCGATGTGTTTTGCCGTACCTGTGGGATGCGGTTACGGGCGGAAACAAAAAACACAGCCTGATGACAAAGCGGTGGAGAGGGGCCAAATCCCTTTTTAGATTGCAGTGCTATAATCTATTTTATGATTGACTTTATCCGAAATCTCTTTACCGTCAATCACGAAATCATCTATTTCATCTATGGACTGACGTTCTTCGTACTGGGTCTGGCGATTGCCCTTCAGTCCAGGCATTCATCCCATCTGGACCTGGCGCGCAGCGTGAACTGGCTGGCTGCCTTCGGTTTCCTGCACGGGTTTCACGAGTGGGGCGATCTTTTTATCCCATTGCAGGCTGAATACCTGGCTCCCGGAATCATCCTTTATCTGCAATATATCCACCTCCTGCTGCTAGCCGCCTCTTTTGCCTGCCTGTATGGGTTTGGGCTGGCGCTACTGGAGCCTTTGAAGCACCGTCGCTGGCTGCATGCCGGTTTTGCCGCCCTGTTGGTGAGCTGGCTGGTGCTCTCTTTGTTCCCCTTCCGGATCTGGTTCACTGATTTAAATACCTGGTATAACGCTGTAAATGCGCTGACCCGTTACTTCATTGGTCTACCGAGTGGATTGCTGGCTGCCTACGCCTTGCGCGAACACACCCTCAAACGGATCGCCCCCTACAATGTACCCAGGATCGTGCGAGCTCTGCAGCTTTCGGGGATCGCCATGGCAATATATGCACTGGCGGCCGGATTAATCGCTCCTCCAGTCCCCTTTTTTCCGGGAAACTGGTTGAATACGGACACCTTCACACGCTACTTGCTCGTTCCTCCCCAACTCATTCGAGCGATGATCGGCCTAGCAATGGCAATGACCACGATCAGGTTTTTGGAAATTTTTGACATTGAGACCAGCCGCCAGATCGAAGCCATGGAACAGGAGCGCATACTTGCGGATGAACGCGAGCGGATCGCCCGTGAACTGCACGATGGCACCATCCAGAAAGTGTATACGGCTGGCCTGCTCGTCCGCTCTGCAGAAAAACTAGCTGCGCATGAAACCCCGCTAGCCAGCCGCCTGGCGACCGCTGTCGGCGTGCTGGACGATGCCATCGGCGATTTGCGTCAGAACCTGAGCCAGTTGCACACCCCGGCCAAATCGCCGGAACCCCTCAAGCTTGCAATTCAGAAGCTGGCAACCGACCCGCGCTTCAGCTCGCTGGTGGCCGTGGACCTGAACCTTGATCTACCCGATTCGTGTTTCCTTACCCCCGAGCATAACATCCATGTCATGGCAATCCTACAGGAAGTCCTGGCAAACATCGTCCGGCATGCCCATGCCCGACATGTCACGGTCACGACTGACTGCAGGGAAGACCGCCTGCGTGTGATAGTCAAGGATGACGGGATCGGCCTACCAGCCCAAGTTACAGGAGGACACGGCTTGCGGAACATGCGTGACCGGGCCGCCTTGTTGCATGGGCAGTTGACAATTGATAAATTAGAAAAGGGTACCAGCGTGACACTCGATATTCCTATGGAGGAGAAACGATGAGCAAGATTCCAGTGGTTTTGGTCGACGACCATGCCCTGGTGCGGTTGGGATTGAAAACTCTCATCAATGACCAGACCGACATGGAGGTGATCGGTGAAGCCGGGACAGCCTCGGAGGCTTTACAGGCGGTCGGGCATTTCCATCCGCAGGTGGTGCTGATGGACATCCGTCTTCCCGGTGAAGGCGGTCTAGAGGCCACCCGCCAAATCGTAGACAGTTTCCCAGAGATCAAAGTCGTCATGCTCACCTCTTTTGCGGACGAAGAGCTGGTCATGAGCGCAATCCGGGCCGGGGCGGTTGGCTATTTATTGAAAGAGGTGGGCAACGAGGAGGTCCTGCGCGGCATTCGCGCTGCAGCGCAGGGAAACTCAGTGATGGACGCGGCCACCACAAGCCGTTTATTTGCCCGCGTGCGAGCTGCCGAACACAAGGAGGAGGAAGACGCTTTCCGCGACCTGACCGAGCGGGAAATGGCGGTGCTCTTTGAAGTGGGGCAGGGCAAGACCAATGCCGAGATTGCCCAGAGCCTCAACCTCAGTGAAAAGACCGCTCGTAACTATGTCAGCACCATTCTTGAGAAGTTGCAACTGACCAACCGCATTGAACTGGCGACTTATTCCGTCAAGTATCATCTGTCGGAGCGCATGAAACGGGAATAACCACTTAAACAAAAAAGACGGCGAGTTCCTTCGCCGCCTTTTCGATTGTTCCGAGCCAGCTACGCCTCGGCTCCCTCGGGAGACCGGACTGGCAATTTAACGGTCTTTTCTTTCTTCTGACGGTTCAAAAGCGATCCGAACCACGGCACCAGGAAGTAATCCGCCCCAAAGTAGCCGGAGACTTTCCAGGCCAGGACCAGCAGGATCGAGAGGAGGAAGAACATTGGGTTGACGCTCGCTGAGCCAGCCATCATGAAATTGAAGTTCATGAAGCCGCCCATCAAAGCCGCAAAACCAGTGAAGATACCCAGGATCATGGCGGCGCCGACCAGGAATTCACCGACCGGTACCAGCTTGGCAAACCAGGTGTATGCATGTGCGTTCAGCAGCAATTGCAGGAAGGCCCGGTACCAGGCGTAATGAATGGGAGCACTCCCGGTGGCGGGGATGGCAACGGCGCCTATCCAGAAGCCCTTGAGAGCCGCGCCGGTCTGCATCCAGGCCGGACTCTCGAACTTGTGTATAGAAGCCATCACCCACTGCCAGCCGATCCACACACGAATCGGCAACCAGATCAAGCCAGCCAGTGGGTGGTTAAATAGCTTGGTGATGAATGATGGGGTCTGAATGACTTCGCCCTTGCGGGTGGTAACAGCATTGTTCATTTTTCTCTCCTTTTGGATATAAGATAAGTTTTAGTTGATTTGATCTTACGCCCCTAAATTTACGACCATTTGTCTCTGATTTACAGTGTCGGATGACCCTAATTTAGATGGGACGGGTGACCCCGATTATTTTCCATTAAATGATAGCCCTAGATTTGACTGAATTGGTTAAATTTACCCTACATACCAGGTTAGTTTAGTAGTATTAATCGTGTAGAATATTTCACATTCTCACACTGCGTTAATCTATTTATGTAAAATTAGCTTGGACTCTACCGAACAAAATTGGAGTTATGAAATGCAAAAAAAACCTCAGACCGGTTTTCAAGGCCGGGAGAAATTCATTGTAGGCGGCTTGCTCATCCTGGCAGCAGTGATTTATCTTATCGTTTCAGCCACGCGGGCTAATGCCGAATACTTTATGACAGTGAATGAGTTAAAATCGAAAGGCAACAGCCTGGTTGGACGCAGTCTACGTATCTCCGGTGCAGTTATTGGTGATACCATCCAATATGACCCGCAGACAATGAATTTGACCTTTGAGATCGCCCATGTTCCCGGCGATAACGCCTCCGTTGAGATGGGCGGCGGATTGGCTGCAGTGCTGCACACAGCGGTCACAGATCCACAGCGGGCACGGCTGACCATTGTCTATAATGGCCCAAAACCCGACCTGCTGCGTGATGAGGCGCAGGCGATCATCACCGGTCATCTGAGTGAGGATGGCATCTTTTATGCCGATGAACTTTTGCTCAAGTGCCCCACCAAATACCAGGAAGCTGTTCCCAGCCAGGTGGTCAACGGGAATTAGTCCATTGGTCTCATTGATTTCTCAGCACCATCCTGCTCACTATTAGTCTTCCACTAGGAGCCTTCATGCTTGCACAATTTGGCTATGGCGTGTTTGTGCTGACATTCCTAACGGCACTTTTTAGTGTGGGAGCAGCAGTTGTGGGTTACTTTGACAAATCTGACCGCTGGGTGGAAGCCGCCCGGCGGGCCATGCTATTAACCTTTCCGTTGATCACACTGGCGGTCTTGACGCTCGCCGACCTGCTCGTCACAGGACATTATGAACTCCAATATGTCTACTCGGTGACAAGCAACGATATGCCTTTCTATCTTAAGTTAACTGCCCTGTGGGGCGGACAAGCCGGATCGCTCGTCCTGTGGTCGTGGCTGATGTCAGCCTTCGCCTCATCCGTCACCTTGCGCAAGTGGGATCGCGACCGCGAACTGCTGCCCTGGGTTATCGTGGTGACTTCGATCACGCTGGCTTTTTTCTTGTCATTGTCAATTCTCTATGAGAATCCTTTTGCGCGCTGGTGGCAGACTCTCGACGGTAATTTTGTGGCGCGCATGTTCGCTACTGTTGGAGCAGTCCTGGCGTATCCGCCAGATGGACAGGGGTTGAACCCACTCCTGCGCCATCTCGGCATGATCCTCCACCCCCCCCTGCTGTACCTGGGCTTTGTCGCTTTTGTCATCCCGTTTGCCTTCGCCATTGCCGCCCTGGTCACTGGCCGCTCAGATGACCGCTGGATCCGCATCACCCGCCGCTGGACATTGGTCGCCTGGCTTTTCCTGTCTCTTGGCCTGGTCCTGGGGATGCGCTGGGCCTACGATGTGCTTGGCTGGGGAGGTTACTGGTCCTGGGACCCGGTCGAAATTGCCGCCCTTATGCCCTGGCTGACCGGGACGGCTTTCCTGCACTCGGTCATGATCCAAGAAAAGCGCGGTATGTTCAAACAATGGAACATGCTGCTCATAATTTTGACCTATGCCCTGGTCATCTTTGGCACATTCCTGACCCGCTCCGGGGTGCTTTCTTCGGTCCACGCTTTCGCCCAAAGTGCGATCGGGCCGATGTTCTTTGCATTTATTGGCATAACCTTCGTAATATCGGTTGCCATGTTAATTTATCGCTGGAAAGACCTGCGCGCTGAAGTAGATATGACGTCGCTATTTTCGCGCGAAGCGCTTTTCCTGCTCAATAATCTCCTGTT
>CAIQQN010000103.1 GCA_903873975.1 uncultured Anaerolineales bacterium | reverse complement strand
GCACGAGCGGAGGTTAAGGTCCTCACCCCCAGCCCCTCTCCCCTTTACGGGAGAGGGGTGCAGGATGAAGGTCCGAAAATCGGATGAATCAGCGGATGCCTCCGGAGCCCGATCACAGGCTCCTTTCTCCCTTCCAAAATAAGCGCCCGACAACGAACAGGTTAAAAAAAACTCTGTTTGCTGTCCAATCCTAAAACTGACCGGCAACGATCAGGACAAAGGACGGCCCAGTGGTCAGGCAAGAGAATAGCCTGTTTTAACGTGGAAGGGCTGCCAGCCGGATATTTTGCGTTACCAGAGGCACGCCCCACGGGCGTGTCATTTTGTTTATGGAGAACACGATGAGTATCGAACTGTATTGCACCCGCTGGCCAATTGGGTTGCCACGCTCCTCCTGCGGACGTGGTATCCAGCCATGGCCGGCGCGCCCGGCCTGAGGCTCCTCTCAGCCTACCCTGAGCCGAGCCTAAGGGTCCGGTGCGCACCGGCATATTTCCCTGTCAACAACCAGGAATGTATCGCCCTAAAAACATTAAATCAATCCTAGATTCAACAAAAGAGGAACCATGGATACCAAAGAATTACTTGCCCGTGTCAAAGCTGATCATGTCAAATTCATCTCCTACCAGTTCACCGACGTAACCGGTGCGGTCAAAAGTGTGGACGCCCCCATCAAACAACTAGAGTCCGCCCTGGAAGACGGCGTCTGGTTTGACGGCTCGTCGGTGGAGGGCTTTGCCCGCATCCAGGAAAGCGATATGCGCCTGGTGATCGATCCCGATACCTACGCCGTCCTGCCCTGGAGTCTCCTCGAAGCGCGCCGGGCGCGCGTCTTCTGCGACATTTACACCCCGGACGGACAATCCTTTGATGGCGACCCGCGCGGAGTGCTCAAGCGAATGCTTGCCAAAATGTCAGAGCGAGGCTGGACCTATAACGTGGGACCCGAACCCGAATTCTTCCTGTTCCGGCGTAACGGGGGCGAGGGCATCCACCCCGTCCCGCACGATGTGGGCAGCTACTTCGACTTCTCCGCTGACGACGAGGCAGTGCGAGTCCGTACCGAACTGATGGACGCGCTGAACAGCATGGGCCTGGATGTGGAAGTGGGGCATCACGAGGTGGCCATCGGCCAACACGAGATCGACTTTCGCTTCGACGATGCGCTGCGCACCGCCGACAACGTGCTGACGCTGAAATATACCGTTAAAGCCATCGCGGCCAAACACGAATTGATCGCATCCTTCATGCCCAAACCTGTTTATGGAATCAACGGTTCCGGCATGCACTGTCACCAATCCATTTTTGACAGCAAGGGCAACAACCTGTTCTACGATGCCAAAGATGAATATCACCTGTCGCCGCTGGCTTATGGGTTCATCGCCGGTCAGTTGAAGCACGCGCGTGCCCTGGCCGCGATCGTCGCACCGACCGTCAATTCGTACAAGCGACTCGTCCCCGGGTACGAAGCACCGGTCTATATCGGTTGGGCGCAAATCAACCGGTCGGCGCTGATCCGCATCCCGCGTTTCACTGAAGGCCGCATCAAGGCAATGCGCGCTGAACTGCGCTTCCCAGACCCGTCAGCCAATCCATACCTGGCCTTTGCCACCATCCTGGCCGCCGCGCTGGATGGGATTGACAGCAAGCTGACGCCGCCCGCTCCGCTGAACAATATCAACGTCTATCACCTTGATGAGGCTGAACGCCGCAAGATGAAGATAGCCTCCCTGCCCGGCTCGCTGGCCGAAGCCCTGGGTGAATTGGAAAAAGACAAGGTCATCCGCGCGGCAATGGGCGAGAACGTTTACGAAGCTTTCACACGCGCCAAGTGGGATGAGTGGGATGCCTTCCGTATCAATGTAACCGACTGGGAGGTGGCGCGGTACCTAGAATTGGCTTAAAATAACCATCAGTTAACAGCTTTACGCAAACAGCGGTTGGCAACTTCGCCAACCGCTGTTTCTTCACTAAACCCGGAAGGGATTGAAATCTGTCTCCCGGTCGTAATAATCTTCGTTTTCGGTTTTTTTCAACTTGCTGATGGCCGCATAGGTTACGGGTGTCATCAACGCTTCGACACCGACCTTGAAGAGATAATTCGTCACGGTCAGTGTTAAGAAAAGGCTCCAGGGGAAAACATGGAACAAAGAAGCAATGACAACGAATATGAGTGTGTCCACCAGTTCGCCGGCAATCGTGCTGCCAATGGTGCGCGTCCACAGCCAGCGGCCGCGGGTCAGGACCTTCATTTTGGCCAGCACGAACGAGTTGGTAAACTCCCCTGACCAATATCCCGCCAGGCTAGCCAGCACAATCCCGCCACTGCTCATCCCGCCCAGGATGGAACGGTAGGCCGCCTCGCCGGCATATTGCTGCCAGCGGGATTCGCCGGGCAGGACGCTAACGATCCAGAAGATAACCGCACTCAGCGCCAGGCAGGCAAAGCCTGCCCAGATAACCCGGCGTGAGTTTTTGTAGCCATATACTTCGGTGAGGATATCGCCGAAGATGTAGCTGACCGGGAAGAGAAGTGTGCCGGCATCAAAGGCCATGCGAACGCTGAAAATGCTGAAGCCCCAGTCCACAATTTTGGCCGAGGAAGCAATATTGCTGACCACCAGGACGGTCACGAAGACAGCCATGATCAGGTCGAGATAGCGGTAACGCCTTTCCGAATTCGCTTGCATCAGCGGCTCATCATCCTGCAAAACGAACAAAGCCCCGGCGCGGAAGTCGGCTGTCCGCAGTTGGGACAGGGGTGAAGTTCGGCCTGGATCTCTTCACGCTCGGCAAAAAGACCGGATTTACGGGCTTCGAGGAAGGACAGGTAAAAAGAAAGTTTCGCCCCGGGACGGTCGCTCTCCAGTTTGTTGAGCATTTGCTTGTAATAAATCGAGGTCGAGCCAACGGAAAACGGGCACTCGTCGTAAATGTATTCGATGCCGCGCAAAAGGGCATAAGCCAGCATCTCGCGCTCGTAGATGCGACAGAGCGGCTTGACCTTGCGCGCCAGGCCCGGGGTTCCAGTAAGCACCGGACCCTGGCGAAGCAGGTACTCACCCGCCCAGGTGAGGGTATTCCCAAAGAGGACCGCGGCCTCGTCGTCCAGGTTGTGGCCGGTAGCCAGCACATCATAACCGAAGTCACGCGCAATGTGGTTCATCACATGACGTTTGATCAGCCCACAGACCGAACAAGGCTTGCCCCGCCCTCGATGGGATTTCAAGTTAAATTGCGGGATGGTTGCGCCGTATTCCTTCTGGATGTCCACAATATGCAATTTCAAACCGTGCTCAGCAGCGAATTTCTCGGAGAAGCGCTGCGACTCAGACGAATAGTTGAGACCTTCATCAATGCCAAGACAGATGTACAAACCATCGGCTTGATAACCTAGGCGCTGGAGGATGTCCCAGAGCGAAAGCGAGTCCTTGCCACCGGAAACGGCGACAAGAACCTTCTCTTCGCGCGTGAACATCTTATATTTCTCGATGAAGCGCCCAGTTTGTTCCGGAATCCATTCAAGGTAATGTTCTTTACACAGCGCCAGTTTATGCTGGCGCATGTAGACCACGGCTTTTTGGCCGCATGTCCGGCACTTCATCTAGCCTCCGGAAATCACAGCGACGAGTTTGATCACATCGCCATCTTTCAAAATCTCATCTTCAACAATCAACTCGCCGTCCCGCATGCAAAGTACGCTTTCCAGCAGGATGTCGTTTTTTTTGAGCGCATCCAGCAGGGTCATGCCGGGACGGACTTCATATTCTTGATCGCGTAGAACGAGTTTAACCATAAGGCTCCAAATAAAATACCGGAATGTTTGCAGCCCGGATTATACTCTCCTGGCATAAGAAAATCGCGGGATGCTTTCAGCATCCCGCGACACCGATCAGGCAAAACGAAGATATTTCCGGGGGGGAGGGTCACAGTCTGCGTATTCGCCACGATACTCTTCCGGCATCACCATCGCAATCTGGGACATGATCTCATCTGCCATCTCCTGGCGAATCTCCCCGTTCACTCGTTCGCCTTTCGCATCCAGGTAAAACTGCCTGCCTACACGGAAATGAAAATCCGTACGTTTGAGTCTTTTCAGGTTGGAATCAAAGTCTTCGCCGCCCCAGTGGGCAATCGGCAGGATGGGGGCTCCGGCGCGCAGGGCGATCACCACCATGCCAGGCTGTCCGCGCTGCAACCGTCCATGGTAGGAACGCGTCCCTTCGGGGGCAATGGCGAGGATATCCCCGACCTTGAGCACCTGCAGGCAAGCGCGAATAGCTGCCAGGTCCGCTTGGCCACGCCGGATGGGGATAGCTTCCCACAAGTCGAAAAGCCAGCCCATGAATTTGTTGTCCCAGGTCTCAATCTTTGCCAGTCCAATCATTTTTCGCGGCTGGAGATGAGCGAAGAGCAGCGGGACTTCGAGCGAGCTGATGTGGTTGATGACCAGGATCAGAGGGCCACACGCCGGAACTTTGGAAAATTCACTCTTGTCAATCCGGCAGAGGATGTCCGTCCCCAGCCGGATGACAGTGTCCATGAACCAGCGATAGATGGATCTCATGCAGGCTTCTGGGTAATGAAATCAATCTGCGCTGGAAGCAGTTCGATGGTCATTTCCCTGCCCTCGAAGCAGACCGTCTCTCCATCGCAATGGACCGGGAGTGTACCCTGCAACGCCGTGACCTTCACTTTACGGGCCTGAGCCATGGTTACTTCTTTTTGAGTGGCCTGGGTACCCTTCATGAAGTAGGGGATGAGACCAAAAATGCGCAGCTGGCTGGCTGAACGGGCAATGCACAGATCGAAGGTGCCATCGCTGGGGTCGCCGTTGGGGGCAAAGAAGAAACCGCCACCCATGCGCCGCCCGTTCATGATTGACAGCATCAACGGGGAGATATCCAACTCTTTGTCATCGTAGGTCAGTTTGACGGTGGGCGCTTTGTAATAAACAAAGATGGTTTCGATGGCGGCGATAAGATACAGGAGCAGGCCGCGCGTCCAGCGGATCTTGGCAGCCACAAAACCGGTGGCAGCGTCGAAACCGATGCCCACGCCGTTGCCAAAGTAGCGGCCTTCGGGATAATCGCCGCCTGTGACAATGCCCACATCCACTTTATGGCGGTAGTTTTCAGCCAGGATCTTGCAGCCCACTTCCACCCCGCCAGGGATACCCATACCATAAGCAAAATCGTTCCCGGTGCCCAACGCGATCTGCCCCATGGCGGTTTTGTCAAATCCGGCCAGCCTGGCACGCATCAGGCCGTTCAGCACCTCATTGGCAGTCCCGTCACCGCTGGCAATGATGACGGTCTCATATCCTTCGCGAGCACCTTGCTCGGCCAAATCCGCGGCATGCCAGGGACGTTCAGTGAGAACTAATTTGTAATCAATGTCATATTTTTTCAATTCTTGTTCCATCAACGGCAGGGAACGCCCGGCAAATCCGCGGCCGGAAATAGGATTGACAATTAGCAGGGTATGGGGCATGAAACACTCTCCTCAAAAAGGGATTGTTGTATTTTACTTGAGAACCCCAGGAACGGGGCAACGTTTCTGATACAATAGCCCCGAATTATGTTCATTCTATTACCCATCGTTTTAATGCTCCTGACCGCGCTGACGCTGATCATCTTGCGTATTGTGCGGCCTGACTTCAAATATCCCTGGATACTCGCCGTCGGTGGAGCGACTCTGGCGCTGATCGGCATATTCCTCTGGCATATCCGCCTCCCCCAAAGCATTTCTCTAGCCCCGTGGCAGCCGGTGACATTCTTTCTCTTTTCGCCCACCTGGCTGGCAGACGGGATATCTTGGCCGTATGCCCTGTCCCTGGCTGGATTAGCCGCAGCGGTTATCTGGACCTCGGTCGTGCGCGCGGAAAACGATCCGGCTGCCTGGGCTGGGACGCTCCTGCTCACCGCACTGGGCGTCCTGGCAGTAACCGCCGAAAATCCCCTTACGCTTATCCTGGTCTGGTCCGCGATCGACCTGGCCGAGTTAACCACCATGCTCCGTTCCACGGAAGGCGAGGAGCAAAATCAGGGTGTAGTGATCGCATTCGCGGCCCGCGTGGTCGGGACCGGGCTGGTCTTATGGGCTAACCTGGTCAGCACGGCAAGTGGAATTCTGATGAACTTCCGCGCCACCCCTTCCAGCGCCGGGATCTACCTGTTGATCGCGGCGGGTTTGCGACTGGGCGTCTTACCCCTCCACTTACCTTATCGGAAGGAAAATGTTCTCCGGCGCGGTTTCGGGACAAGCCTGCGGCTGGTCTCGGCGGCGGCCAGCCTCTCATTGCTGGCGCGGATTCCAGCCAGTGCCTTGAAATCGTCCTTGCCGCCATATTTACTCATCCTGGCGGCTGTCGCCGCCCTTTACGCAGGTTGGATGTGGCTGCGCGCCTCTGATGAAATCCTAGGCCGCCCGTTCTGGGTGCTGGGAATGGCCTCCCTGTCCATCGCTGCCAGCCTGCGCGGCAATCCGACCGGGAGTATCGGTTGGGGTGTTATGCTCATCCTGGGCGGCGGGTTATTGTTCCTTTTCTCGGCACGCCAGAGAAGCATCCTCTGGTTGCCCCTGCTCGGTCTATGGGGTCTTTCAACCCTGCCTTTCTCCGTCTCCGCCTCCGCCTGGCAGACCGGCAACCAGTATTCCTGGTTGTTTGTCATTCCGTTCCTTCCTGCTCAAGCACTATTGATGGCCGGGTTCATCCGCCACGCCCTCCATCCCGGAGAGACCAGCCTGGAATCGCAGGAAAGATGGACAAAGGTTCTGTACCCGACCGGGCTGTTCCTACTTGCCGCAATTGCCATCCTGCTCGGACTATGGGGGTGGGAGGGAGCGCGCAACCTAGGTCTGTGGTGGGCAGCCATCATCGCCAACGTATTGGCTGCCGGGTTTACTGCGCTGGCGCTTCCTATCCTGATCCGGATAGTGCCTGCCAGCAGTTCCAGCCAATGGACGCGTATCTTCCGCCTCGAGTGGTTGTATAACACGCTGACAACCATTTATAAACTGTTCGGCAGGATTGCCAACATTATTACATCATCTCTGGAAGGAGAAGGCGGCTTGCTCTGGTCATTGCTGCTGCTCGCCTTGATCCTTTCAGTCCTCTCCACAAGAGGCCGGTGATCATGATCACCATTCTAAACTGGATCGCCCTTCTTTTTGCATTGGTCACATCCACCAGCCTGCTGCTCCAACGGGACTGGCGCTGGGGGATTGGTTTGCTGGCAACTCAATATTTGAGCATTTTCTGGCTGGTACAAACCCATTGGCCAGTCTCGATGGCTGCCGTCAAACTGGTCGCAGGCTGGATGGCCTGCGTAATCCTCGGCATCGCGCAACTTAACAAAAACCCCGCGGAAGAGACTGAGGCATCCTGGCCCCAGGGACGACTATTCCGTCTTTTTACCGCCGGGATCATCTTGGCCGCCGCCTTTGCTCTTTCCTTGCGCGCCTCCGGCTGGTTGGGACTCGGTCTGCCGATCGCCTGGGGTAGCCTCCTCCTGATTGGAATGGGATTACTTCAACTCGGCATCAGCGCACACCCTTTCCGGGTAATCCTCGGCCTGTTGACGGTCCTGGCTGGGTTTGAGATCCTTTACGCGGCGGTTGAAAGTTCCGCCCTGGTTGCAGCCTTGTTGGCCACCGTCAATCTTAGCCTGGCGTTGACCGGCGCCTACTTCCTGAAT
>CAIQQN010000102.1 GCA_903873975.1 uncultured Anaerolineales bacterium | reverse complement strand
GACAAACGAAATGAAAGAGGCAGGTTAGATTTCGAAGCTGACATCCTTTAACGCCCGGATCGTTATCTCACCAACCTGGTAATCCTTACTAATGTTCTCTGATAAAATGAGTCCCATGTGTTTCCCTTTCTGTTATATGATATTATGTTGAGGATTTGCGATTCGACCCTTATCTTATTCATCTCTCCCCCCTGTCTGGCGCCCCTCCCTCCAAATCATAACATTTCCTTTTTCTGCCTGGAGGTAAAGGCATAAAGACATGGCACGAAAAAGAGGGTGACGAAGATTGTGAGCAGGAGGCCGCCGATGGCGCCTGTGGCCATCGGCTGGAGCATATCGCCACCCCCTTCAAGATTGAGTGCGAGAGGGAAAAATGCGACCAGCACGCCCAGGGAGGTCATCATGCGGGGACGGAAACGAATGCGCGCAGCCTTAACGATGGCTTCTAAGGGTGCTTTATGCTCATCGCGTTGGATTTCCTCCGCGTAGTTGATCAGCAGCACGCCTTCCATAACGTTGGCCGCAACGACCACCAGCACACCGATGATCACGGTCGCCCCGAGTGGAATACCGGTCAGATAGAGCAGGATCACCAGTCCTGAGAGCGAGATGGGAACGCCCGCCAGAACATAAAGGGGCAGTTTGAGGTTGTTGAATTGCACCACGAGTATCACGAAGGCAAAGAAGAGGGCGAACGCGAGGATCAGGAGAAGACTGCGGCGCATCTCGTCCATCACCTGGGCCTGGCCGCCGAAACGGAACTCGTAGCCCGTCGGGCGCTCCACGTTCGCCAACGCCGTTTTAAGGGACTTAAGCGCGGTCCCCACGCTGACTCCCTCGGCGTCCCCCCGGATGATAACCTGCTTGACCTGGTCCTCCCGTACGATTTCCACAGGACCAACGGCCTCCACCACATCGGCGACATCGCGGACACGCAGATAGCCTCCCTGCGCGCAGGGCAGCGCCAGATTTTCGATGGCCCGTTTGGAGGTGATCTTGCTTTCCGGAACCATGAGCCGGATGTTGTAGTATTCATCACCCTCGCGGTAACGCGTGGCGACTTCGCCATTGACGAGGGTACGTAACGTTGCGGCTACATCGGCCACCGAGACGCCGAGTTCCGCCGCTCGGACGCGATCGATGCGAACCTGGTACTCCGGCTTGGTCATATCCATGGGGACATAAACATTCTTGAACTGCTTGAGGCCCTGCATGGTCTGAGCGACCTGGCCGGCCAGGTCGTATAGCCGGGCAACGTCCTGTCCCTTGGCCTTGACTTCGATGTCGGCGACTCCGACCTGTCGGATTCCTTTCATCATTGGCTTCATGACCATCGCCTTGCCTGCAGGCAGTTTCACATCCGCAAGCTTTTTTTGGAGTCGGGCAATGTATTGTTCCGTTGAAAGTTTTCTTTTGTGCCGGGGGACCAGCTGGATGTCAATTTCCCCCTCGTTGGCGATTTCATAAGTAGCGAGGCCCCAGACCCTGCCACCAACCAGGGTGAAGGTATTGTCGATCAGGGGGTCTTCTCCAATGGCCTTTTCCAGTTGACCGAGGGCCCCATCGGTCTGGGCCACGGATGCGCCCGTCGGAAGCCGCAGCTTCACCATGATGCGTCCGTCGTCCATTTTGGGGAGAAACTCGGTTCCCAGCCGTGGGAGGAGCCACACGCCGAGCACAAGGAAGACTGCGAAAAACGCAATCGTGATCCACCGCAGGCGAATCGTTCTTTCGAGCAGCTTTCCGTAAGCCTCCGTGATCCGCTCGATCACCCGCTCGGAGAAGGTCAGATGCTCAACACCATGCTCGGAACGCTTGCCCAGAACGATCGCCATGACAATCGGTGTCACAGAGATGGCCATCACCAGACTGATGGCTATGATGCCGGCGATCACCAGGATGAGTTCGTGAAAGAGCAGACTGGCCATGCCGGGAACGAGCAAAAACGGCAGGAAAAGGGCGAGGAACGAAAGGGTGGCGGCAATAACGGCGGGGCCGACCTGATGCGTGGCGGCGATCACGAGTTCGCTGATGGGCGATTCGGGTCGCTCGCGGCGCTGGCGGGTGATATTCTCGATCACGATAATGGAATTATCCAGGTCCACCGCGATGGCCACCACCAACCCGCCAAGGGAAAAGATGTTGAGAGAGAATCCGGCCATTTTCATCAGGCCGAAATTGAGCAGGAGCGTCGCCGGCAATGCCCAGATCATGGCGACAACCTGGCGCCAGCTTCCCAAGAAGAGCGCCAGGATAATAACAACCAGGACAGCTGCTTCAAAGGCCGCATTGCGCACGCCGGTCAAAGCTGCCCCGACGTAATTGGCCTGATTGTCCACCACCCCGAAGTGGATGCCCTTGGGAATGAT
>CAIQQN010000101.1 GCA_903873975.1 uncultured Anaerolineales bacterium | reverse complement strand
CAAAATCAATGACAGTGGTCGTCCCGCCGAACGCAGCCGCCTTCGTGCCGGTGTAATGGTCATCCGAGGAAACCGTCCCGAACATGGGCAGGTCGAGGTGGACGTGCGGGTCCACCCCGCCTGGGAGGACGAGTTTTCCGGTGGCATCCACGACCTCGCCTTCCGCAACATGAAGGTTTGGCCCGATTCGGGAAATCTTCTCGCCTTCAATCAGAATATCGGCGGGGAATGATTCTTCAGCAGTAACCAGCGTACCACTCTTAATCAAAGTCGCCATTTTCCTGTTCCTTTCCATCATACTGCGATTGGGCTTCCTTGATGCCGAGCAAGGCGATCAACACATCGGGAGGAATATCTGCTTCGGGCAGCTCGGTTTTGTAGAGTTGACCATTCTCCGCCCGCTCGCGCAAGGACTGCCACAGCAGTTGGCGCTCATCGCTTTGCACCACCAGGTCGTTGAGCGTTTGCGCTTTGAGCAGATATTCCCCCGTGGTATACAGGAAGGTCAGCCGCTTCCATTTTTCCGCCACCACCGAGTGCGGCAGCCGTTCCAGAGGACCAAGCTGGATTTTAAAGTATTCCTCGCCCGCCCGCGGATGGTCAGGCTCGTCTCTCAGGAGTTCTGCCCGCGTGGTCAACTCGTGCCCCCGCACCGGGGCCGTCCATTCGATGCGCCCGGCCTCTTCGCCGAAACTGCCGGCCTGGTAAAAAGCCAGAGCGTCCACAGCGACCACTTTGGGCGCGCTGCGGAACGGGATGCGGTACCAGCCCAGCAGCCGCGCAATCTCCAGGTCGCGCGGGGACGGGAGCAGGCAGACCAGGACGAGGGAGGTGGGAGTCAGCATGGGTTAACTTTACACCAAAACAGAAAAAGACTCAACGCGAAACTCTTGATAAAAAATAAGCCTGAGGCTTGAAAACTTCTCCCACCCCGGTCAGGGTTCGGAAAGCACCGGTAAGTTGAAACCTGTGGTATACAAAAACCCTTGCATATTCCTGGCGTATCCCCAATAAAAAAGAGTGCGGACTTGAATGTCCGCACTCCGGTTTTCACTCCTGTTTCGTCCCGCAATCTGGGCAGAATTTGGTGTCTGGCTTGATCTTTGCCCCGCATTTGGTGCAGAACTTTTCTGCCCGAATGGCCGTCCCACACTCCGGGCAAAACTTGACGTTTTCTGCCAGCGGTGCATTACACTTCGGACAGGTGGCGCGCACCCCCGCTCGCCAACTTTCATCTTTCAACATTTCCCTGTCGGATTCAGCTACTTTCGAATGTTCCCAGATTTCCTCGACTGTCCGGCTGGACTGCGCGGCCGCCATTTCAACGCCCAAGTCGGGAGCACATTTCTTGCACAGGCCGCGTTGCATATTCCAACAACTCTTTCGACAGACCCAGGATGAACAACGCGGGCACTGAATGAAGTCAGGCTTACATTCCTCAACAGCTTTGATGAAAGCCTCGTCACGCGCCTTTTGCCAGGAGGCAGAACGCACCTGTTCGCCCACGTTGGCTGCACTACTAAACACGCCTCCAAAGAGACTGCTGGCTGCACCCAGTGCGCTCGAAATCGTACCGGCCGCGAAGGGTTGAAAACGGGTGCGGTATCCCGTACCACAACGGTCACAATTGAATTCGAATTGGAAACCGCGATCCGTACTGTGGTCGGAGTAATTGCTTGTGAACTCTATCTTTTCACTCATCCCGGCATCCTCCAGTCAATCTTTTATTTCTGTAATTATACAACCTCCGCAGTTTTCCGTCATCTTTCCTTCTTTCACGGACAGCACGTCATTAGAGTAATAGTGTTTTTCCCATTCCCCTTGATCCCTCTTCCTTCAGGAAAAGGGAGGAAAGAAAAAATGGTGATTTTGCTAGTGAAACCCGCAAAATCACCTTTTTTTTTATCTCCTCTCCACCTCAGGAATTAGAAGGTGGAGGAACGCCTCAGGAAGGCCAGGGTTCGATCCCACGCCAGGCTGGCTGCCGCCTGGTTGTATGCCTGCAAGCGGTCAGGTTCAAAGAACCAGTGTCCAGTGCCACTGTAACGATAGAAAGTCACCGGGCGACCAGCAAGCCTTAGCGATTCCTCCAAATTGTCGACGTTGGATTGCGACTCAAACTCATCTTTCTCGGCAAAGTGACCGAGGTAGGCTGCTCTTGAGTTGCTGTAGTCGCCTCCCCCGGTTCCGTAAAAGATGACGACGGAACGGATGTGTTCGGGATCGGCAGCGGCGAGGTTCAGCGCATAATAGACACCCAGAGAGAAGCCGATCACTGCCAGGCCGCGGTCGGCTTGTCCAACACGTTCGTTGAGAAATATGGTTGCATCCGCGATGTCGGCTTTGGCTTGCAGGTGGTTGGTGTCGAGGGCTTTGCCAAGGATTTCCGCATCGGCAATGTTGTCTGCAACCTTGCCTTGATAGAGGTCTGAGGCGAATGCCACGAAACCGGATTCAGCCAGTTGCGTGCAGAAAGCCTTCATTGTGCCGTTCAACCCCCACCAGGCGTGAAGGACCAATACACCGGGTCCCTTGCCAGTGGGCGGGACGGCGAGGTAGCCGTCGGGTTGGGTATGTGTCATTTGCATCTCCTCTAGTTCGGTTTCGCGTGCGGCCTGCTTGCCCAACTGCTGGGTCTTGTTTTGACTAGGACTGTCGGGACTTCCTCCATCAGTTGATTTTTCCAACTTTTCACCTGGGTCGGGTGAACATCGCAAGTGCTGGCGATTTCATTGATTGTTTTGAATTCTTCGTTGCTCCCAACGCCACCTTAAACATGAATTACTGACGATTTTTTCCTTTTTTTTATCATGTGACGATCTCTACAAGCTTTGAATATTCTAACATGGCCTGCGGTCTAGTATTTGGAGGGCGTCATAGGCGTTGATATACCGGAGAAACAGCAAGAACCTCTGCCAGTTTAAGCAACCTGTACAATCCATCCATCACCACTTCCCCATGCCCCGAGCAAACGATCCGGGCTCTGAGCGCCAGTTGTTTGAGAACGGCCGCGTCAGCCTTGCCCTGGTCCCATGTGACCGATCCGTGCGAGCCGACCAGCTGTTTATTCACAGACAGGATTGAATCGCCAGAAAACAGGATCCCCACCGATGACGCAAAGAACGATAGATGTCCCGGCGTATGGCCTTTGGTATCCACCACATGTAGTCCATTCAATACCGGCAATACCTGCCCATCGTATAGGTGTTCGTCCACATGGGCGGGGGATATCCTTCCCAGGCGTTCTGCAAGTGCGAAGATGGGTTTAAGGAAGATATTATCGGTTTTCAGCGAGCGCGGGAACTGACCGGTTGCCACCGCCCTGGCCTCATACAGACTGGCATAGACGCGCGCGCCGGTCGCCTTTTTGAGCGCGGCCAGGCTTCCCGCATGGTCGTAATCGGCATGCGTGAGAAGGATGCGGTTCAGATCTCGGAGCGAATACCCCGCCTGCTTGATATACCTGAGGATTTTATTTGCACTACCGGGAATACCAGTATCAATTAAAGTCAAACCATCCGGGTCGACCAGCAAATAAGGGTTGGCGGTGACTCCGGGGATGATATGTATGTTTGGTGCGATTTTCATTTCGAGATGACCATTGCTCCTTGAAATATTCGTTGAAAGCTGCCGGATTATACATAAGAAAGCTCTGCACATAATTAAAGTTGCATGAGCATTCAGGGCTTTAACATTTTCGTTTAATTATCCATATTCGCTGGAGGATACATCCCCCGGCTAAGGTGGCGATGATGCAACTCGTATGAAATTACTTGGTGGTTGGTTTCGGGATTCTTGGTTGATGAAGTTAACGAAAATGCCGAGGCGGGAACAAAAGCCCATCCTCGGCTCTTTTTTGTTAGCATTAGGGATTAATCCCCGGCGACTTCAGGCAATTCCAACCTCTTTATTGAACTCCACGATCAACTCGTCGATCTCTCCCACCTGTTTTTGGACCGAGGTCCAGTAGTCCGGCTCCTTCCCCATGGACTGGATCTCGGCATAGGTCTTGCCCTGCTGCTCCACCCAGGTGAAGTATTTCAGGTTGTGGATGCGGCGGCGGTCGGTGTAGCGCAGTTCGAGCAGGTTGTCGGTCGACTGCCCTTTCAGGTAACGGGCGAAGTCGGCGGCCGCGTCTTCGGCAGTGTATTCGCCAGATTCGGCGTGCATTTCCTTCAGGCGGCTCTGGTAGAGTTCCATCGAGTCGGTCAGTACGGTGACCATGATGTCGTTCTCATCCATCTCGTAGTATTTGGCGGTTTTGATCGCCGAGAGCACGTTCGAAATGCCGGAAAAGCCCAGCAAGTCCAGTTGCGCAACGATCGCTTCGGGCACGCCCTTGGCGGCCAAGTACTTGCGTCCGGCGGGTTCGTTGAACAGCCGGGCCAGATTGACGACTGCGTTGTCGTCAATCGCCACCACCATGTCGGTGTTCTTCGAGTTGTGGATCCACGGCACGTGCTTGTCGCCGATGCCCTCGATGCGATGGGCGCCGAAACCATTCTCCAGCAGTGTCGGGCACTGCAAGGCTTCGCTGGCCACGATGAGGCTGCCCGGGAAGACCTGCTTCATATAATCACCGCTGGCGATCGTCCCGGCCGACCCGGTGGCGGAGGCCATGCCCCGGTAGCGGCCTTTCGAACCCGCAGCCTGCTTAACCACTTCCTCCATCGCATGACCGGTGATTTCGTAGTGCCACAGGTAGTTGCCGAACTCCTCGAACTGGTTGAAGATCATCAGGTCCTGGCCCGACTTGCGCAGTTCCCAGCACTTATCAAAGATTTCTTTCACGTTCGATTCTGTCCCCGGCGTCTTGATGGTTTCCCCGGCGATCTTCTCCAGCCACTCAAAGCGTTCCTTGCTCATGCCTTCGGGCAGGATGGCGATGGATGTGCAGGCCAGCAGGGCCGAGTCGTACGCGCCGCCGCGGCAGAAGTTGCCCGTGGATGGCCAGACAGCTTTTTGCGCTGTCGGGTCGAATTGGCCCGTCACCAGCCGCGGCACGAGGCAGCCGAAAGCCGCCCCCACCTTGTGCGCTCCTGTTGGGAACCACTTGCCCACCAGCACGATGATGCGCGCTTTGACGCCGGTCAGCGAGGACGGCAGCTCGAGGAAGTTGACGCCGCCAAACCCGCCGCCTTTGACCCTGGGTTCGTTATGCCAGGTGATGCGGAACAGGTTGCGCGGGTCCATATCCCACAGGCTGACATCCTTCAGCGACTCCTCGACTTTGGCCGGGATCCTGGCCGGGTCTTTCATCTGGGCAAAGGTGGGGATGACGATCTTGCGCTCGCGGGCGCGCTGGATGGCGCGTGCGCGGCGGTCTTTTTGGATAGTGAGGTCGATCGTGGTCATTTCGGGAGACTCCTGAAAGGATAAGGGGAAGTTGTCTGACAACCTGTATTATATCGCAAAAAAAAGAGTATATATTTTATTAGTTCCCCGCCCCTTATATTAGCTCCTCCCGCTGAAACTGAACCTCGAACCTAGCGGTTCTAGGTTCAAGTCCTGGCCGAGACGAATTTTGGATGGTCTCAATGAATAACGGAATGGCTCAGCAGCAGCGGCGGGACGGGTGAGACACCTTACCAATTATGGCGCATTCTGGCAAATCGCCTCTGCGCGCAAGTGGCAGAGCCGCTGTCCGACTGGAGCCGGTGTTAGGCCACCAGCTTTATCCTCTCAATCCGGCTTGGCAGGTTGAACATGATATAGATACCGGGCATGCAAGCCCTCCTCAATCGCCTGGCGAACACCTTCCGCATCGCCTAATCGGTTTT
>CAIQQN010000100.1 GCA_903873975.1 uncultured Anaerolineales bacterium | reverse complement strand
CCGAAGCTGCTCTGGTCGATCAGTTGTTTGAGCAGGATTTGCAGTGTTTCAAGGGACGGGCGGCTCGCAGTGGTACTCTGTAAGGTGAGTATGACCGTACGCGAGTTCGGAGATTGCAGGGCGCTCTCTATCAGTGCAACGGCGCGGGCTATGTCCATGGTTTGGCCGGGTGTACCTGGAGTGAAATTGGCCGTACCTGGGATTGGCTGGGCAGGTGTAGGAGGCTGGTCATAGCGGGCGGAAATTTCGCCTTGGAGGTATGCGCGCAGGCGGGCTTCTGAATAAGATAATACCAGCGGAATTTGCCGGGCGGGGGAACGGCGGTTCCACAAGTAGTCCCAGAATCCGCCCCAGAAGGAAGCTCCGGTGCGCTGCAAGTCGGCGGCGGCCAGCATGCTCTCGGTATCCAGTTGAAAACCAATCAGACCGGGATCCAAGTCAATTACTGCATTGCCGTAATGTATTTCGACAGGCAGGGAATAGACCTGCAACAGTCTTTGGGCGGCAGATTGAGGGTCCAGCCCGCCGACGGGAACGTTACCGATGGTCATATCGGGCGGGTAATTCGCGCGTGAAACGCTGTATTGCACAACCTGGATGACTGTCACAACAGCCATCAGGAGGATGAAAACAAGGGAGACTCCCCGCAGGTAAAGGGAAGAACCGCGTAATCTCACAATACCTCCAAGAAAATCAAATTAGTGATATTCATCATGCATGACGGGTAAAAAGTATAACACACTCGTTATGGGCAGTTGTGCTACAATCGTAACTTAATAGTTCAAAAATCCACAATCGAGGATAACCATGCTCCGATCTTTTTTTATCTACCTTTCCAAGGCTTCCTGGTTGCAGAGGTTGGTCATTGGCTGGAAATTTGCCTGGCGGGCAGCCAGCCGGTTCATAGCGGGGAACACAATCGGAGATGCAATCAACACAGTTCGTGAAATCAATGTAAAAGGGAGCAATGCCACGCTGGACCACCTGGGAGAAAGCACCTCGACGCGCGCAGAAGCCATTAAGGCGGCTGACGATATCATCGAATTGCTGGACCAGATTAATGCCAGCGACGTGCGCGCCAATGTCTCAGTCAAGTTAACACAGATCGGCTTAGCCCTCGATGAGAGCCTGTGCGCGCAAAACCTGGTGCGAATTCTCACCCGCGCCAGGGAGTATAAGAACTTCGTCCGCATTGACATGGAAGATACACCCTATACGGATCAGACCCTGCGTATGTACCGGGAGATACGTGACAAAGGCTTCCAGAATACCGGGGTGGTGGTCCAATCGTATCTTTATCGCACTGAGAAGGATACGCGCCAGCTGCTCGAGGCGGGAGCGTGCTTTCGCCTGGTCAAGGGCGCTTATAAAGAACCGCCCGAATTGGCCTTTCCAAAGAAGGCGGATGTGGATGCCAATTTTGACCTGCTGACCCAGATCATGATTGATGCCGCCAAGGCAGCCGGTTCCCCAACCCTGAGCGCTGACGGGCACATCCCGCCCATCCCAGCCATCGGTTCACACGACCCAAAGCGCCTTGACTTTGCCAGGACTTATGCTGAAAAAGTTGGCCTGCCAAAACGGGCTATTGAGTTCCAGATGCTATTTGGTATCCGGCGCGACTTGCAGGAGTATTATGTCAAGGAAGATTACCCGGTGCGGATTTACGTCCCGTATGGCACGCACTGGTACCCATACTTCATGCGCCGCCTGGCAGAACGGCCAGCCAACGTATGGTTCTTTATTTCGAATTTCTTCAGGAGATAATTGCCTAATTACACCCTGTAGGGGCGACTGTCCGGTTGCCCCTACTTTTATTTTTGTGGTAAAACATATGCATGGACCGACAGCCTCTCGCCATAGTCACCGGTGCTGCCCACCGACTCGGTAAAACTTTTGCCTTAGCCTTGGCGCGACGCGGCTATGCCATTCTCCTGCACTATTACCATGCTACTGAAGAAGCGTCCGCCACAGCGGATGAAATTAGCGCTCTCGGTGTGCCAGCCTATCTGGCCCAAGCCGACCTGACAGACAACGCCAACCTCCTTTCTTTCATATCGACTCTCGATTCTCTTCCTCATCACCTTAATGTTCTGGTGAATTCCGCTTCTGTCATGCAGAGGAACGATATTCGTTACATTTCTGCGGCGGATTGGGATGCCACCTTTGCGCTTAACCTGCGAGTCCCGATTCTTTTGGCGCAGCAAGCCGCAAAACGGATGATGGAAGGCGGACTCATTGTCAATATCACGGATGTGGGCGCGCACAAACTCTGGACGGGTTATCCGGCCTATGCGGTCAGCAAATCATCACTGGAGACATTGACACGCTGCCTTGCGAAGGCTTACGCACCGTGCATTCGTGTCAACGCCATCGCGCCGGGCCTGGTGCTGCCCTCGGAGGGTGTTACACCGGAAGAATGGGAAAAACTTCTGGAACGGCTGCCGCTCAAGCGTCCTGCCTCGCTGGATGAAGTCGCTTCTGCTCTCACATTCCTGCTCGATAACCACTCTATCACCGGACAGACGATCGTAGTGGATGGCGGATACTCTCTGATTTAAGTTTCTTCCTAGCAGACAAAAATCTGATCCGTTGTGGTGATTGAATGTTCAAATCACTCCTGAAACTCTCCCGTCCCATTCACCTGCTCCTCGCTGCCATGACCTTCACACTCGGCGCGGGCATCGCCCAATACCTTGGACAGCCGGTCCACGCCGCGTCCTTTGGTCTGGGGATGCTGGCTGTCCTGGCATTGCTGGGTGCAGCTTCCTTTTTCACCGAGTATTTCCGCCTACCGCTGATGCCGCTGGCGCAGGAGGAAACGCCTCGTCAACGTGAACACTTCCGGGTGACACTCCTGCAGGTCTCCTATGCTTCTCTGACATTTTCTACTGTAGCCATTTTGACCCTGATACTGACTCATTCGCTTAACCTTTCTGCATGCATTTTACTCGTGTTGGCATTTCTTTTCCTGCTAGCCTACGCTGTCCCGCCCTTGCGCTTGTCGGAAGCCGGCTACGGTGAGCTGGTTCTGGCAATCACCCTGGGTACGCTGCTCCCGGCGCTGGCGTTCCTGCTCCAATATGGTCAACTCCATCGATTGTTGTCTCTGGCTACTTTCCCGCTCACACTGCTGGCCTTGGCGTATTTGCTGATATGCAACTTCCCAACCTTTGCCACCGACCAGAAACTTGGACGCCATACCCTGCTTACCCGCCTTACCTGGCAGCGCGCCATTCCAATCCATCATTTTCTGGTTCTGGCAGCCTTCCTGCTCTTTGCGGCTGCGCCTTTCCTGGAATACCCCTGGGGACTGGTCTGGCCGGTTTTCCTGGCACTGCCTTTCGCTGCGATACAAATAATTTGGCTCCAAAACATTTCCAACGGCGGACGTACGCTCTGGAACTTCCTGACGGCTCTTGCCAGCGCTACCTTTGGCTTGACAGCTTACCTGCTTGCGTTGACCTTTTGGATCCGTTGATCCATGCCTGAATTCCTGCGACTTTCGCTTCCCACCGAAGCCCTGCAAATGCTCCTGCACGCTTTGCCGGACCGGGAACCTGCTTCCGAGACGATTGGTACAGCCAACGCTCTGGGTCGCATACTTGCTGCGGATGTGCGTGCGCCGCACCCGATGCCAGAGTTTCCACGCTCCACTATGGATGGGTATGCGGTTTGTGCACGGGATACATTTGGGGTGTCAGATTCGCTGCCCGGTTACCTAACCCTTCTCGGGGAAGTCCCAATGGGTGGCGCCCCACCTTTTGCACTAGCACCCGGCGCGTGTGCTCTCATCCACACCGGCGGGATGCTTCCGGAGGGGGCAGACGCAGTCATGATTCTTGAATACACCCAAACCACCCGTAAGGGTGAGCAGATACCCGCCCTTGCGGAAATTGAAATTTCGCGTTCCGTTGCGGAGGGGGAGAATGTCATCCTCGTAGGCGAGGATGTGACCGCGGACCAGGTTGTTATGGAAGGAGGAGTTCGGCTCCGCCCGGCGGAAATAGGAGGGTGCATGGCGCTTGGAATCGTTGAGTTGCGCGTAGCCATTAAACCAAGAATCGGGATCATCTCTTCCGGCGATGAAGTGGTATCACCCGAAAAGAAGCCGTGCCTGGGACAGGTACGCGATGTCAATTCTTATTCATTGGCTGCGCTGGTCGAAGGGAAAGGCGGGGAGCCGGTCCTTTATGGCATCATCCCTGACAGTCTGTGGGCAATGAAGGCAACTGCAGCGCGAGCATTAACCGAGTGTGATGCGGTAGTCATCACCGCCGGATCATCAGCCAGTGCACGCGATACAACCGCTGAAGCGATTGCTTCGCTTGGTGCGCCGGGAGTGCTGGTACACGGCGTCAATGTGCGTCCGGGTAAACCCACCATCCTGGCCATATGCGACGGAAAGGCCGTAATTGGACTACCGGGCAACCCGGTCAGTGCGCTGGTGATTGCAGGACTGTTCGTTGTGCCGGTGATTGAGAAACTGCTGGGGCGGAAAGTGGCGCCCCTGGGACCATCAGTATTGGCAAAACTGACGGTGAACATCCCATCGCAAGCGGGCCGCGAGGACTGGGTGGCGGTGAAGCTTTTGGTAAATGGTAAATGGGAAATGGGAAATGGGGAGGCACGTTATCTAGCAGAACCGATTTTTGGAAAAAGCAACTTGATATTTTCTCTAGCCGCCGCGGATGGAATGGTGCGCATTTCTCCGGAGGCGACCGGACTCAGCGCGGGGGAGTTGGTGGAAGCCGTGTTGATGTAAAACGGTGATAAGATAACGAAATCCTATCGTTTGCGAAATATTCCTTTGGTACTACCACCCTCCGCTCTTCTCCACCCTCCTCATAACCCCCAGCAGCACCACCGAAACCACCACCAGCAGCACTGATAACGCCAGCGCCACACCCAGGCCGCGTTCCAGACCAAGATAAATAGCCAGCGGCATGGTCTGGGTCTTGCCCTCCAGGTTCCCGGCAAACATGAGCGTCGCCCCAAATTCACCCAGGGCACGCGTCCAGGTCAAGATGGTTCCAGCCAGCAAGGATCGCCACGCTAGCGGGAGCATGACAAAACGGAATAATTGCAATTCGCCTGCCCCCTCGACAATTGCCGCCTCTTCCAATTGCGGATCGATCTCCATAAAACCGACCTTGGCTGAATGGACAAACAGCGGCGAAGCAACAAATGTTTGCGCCATGACAACAGCCGCAATGGTGAACGGCAGACTGATCCCCAGCGGGACCAGCCATTGCCCGAAAACGCCCTGTCTCCCGAATGCCATCAGCAGCGCCAAGCCCGCCAACGAGGGCGGCAGGACCACCGGCAGGTCGACCAGTAATTCGAGGGCAGTCTTACCGTGAAATTTCCAGTGAGCGAGGATGTAAGCCAGCGGCATCCCTGCTGCAATCGCCAGCAGGGTGGCCAGACTGCTGGTCAGCAAGCTCAGGCGCAGGGCCGAAAGCGCTGTCGGAGCGAGGGCATACGTGAAAAAGTTTGGGCCAACGGATTTCCAGAAGACTGCAAAGATGGGCAGCCCAAATAATGCCAATAGAATCAGGCTAGGCAGGATGAATATCCAGCCTGGTTTGCGGTCGGTTGATAACCAGCGTCCAAAACGGTTCAGCAAACTCATGGTCTAGGTTGCAACGGGGATGAAGCCCCATTTTTTCAGGATAGCCTGTCCATCTGGTGAAAGTACATAGGAGATAAAATTGGCAGCCAGGTCTGGCTGGACGGCACTTTTTAAAACAGCAATAGGGTATTTCGCGATCACATTATCTGCGGCGGGGAATTCGATCGTCTTCAGGTCAGGGGCAGCGACCGAATCCGAAACGTAGACGATCCCAGCATCCGCCTCGCCCAGTTGCACTTTCGCCACAACCTGCTTTACATCGGTTTCATTGGAAACCACGCCGGCCAGTACCTGGGTGTTGAAAGTGGGAGAAAACGTTGTATCCTTGTCCATGTTGGCCAGAATCTGACGGGCATATTTACCGCAGGGAACGGTCGTGTCGCACAGGACCAGTTTAATTCCCGGGCGCGCCAGGTCTTGCAGTGTTTGAATATTGGCAGGATTGCTGGCAGGTAGGATGACCAGCAAGCTGTTGGTCACGAAAACCTGCGAGGCATCCGCAGCGACCAGGGTATCCGTAACGAGAGTATTCATTTCCGTCATGTTGGCTGAGGCAAAAACATCTGCAGCGGCACCCTGTTCGAGCTGCGTGCGTAAGGTTGATGACCCGGCAAAGTTGAAAGTGACGGTTACACCAACATTGGCAGCTTCAAAGGTCTTACCAATTTCAGTAAACGCGTCGGTCAACGAAGCAGCCGCGTAGACCGTCAGCGAGCGTGGCTGCGGTATTGCCGTTGGTGTCAATGGGGTTGCTGTCGGTGGTACCGGGGTCGTTGTAGTTGGTAAAGCGGTTGGAACGACGGGCACTGGTGTCGAAGTTGTTCCGCAGGCGGCCAACAAGGTCGCAACCAAAAGAATGGCTAAAATAAAGCACTTCATGTTTTCATGTCCTAGAGAATGTATAAAAATGCCTTGCGGCATTCGCCCAACCAATCGAGAACGGATTTGAGCTGCCGGATGCGCAGTTGCAGGCTCAGGCGGTTAAAGGTCTGATCACCAGGGAGCCTAGCGTGGATGAGTTCTAGACTGTTGATGGAGGCGAATATTTCATCAGATTGGCTGTCGAGCAGGGGTTGGATTTTTTCAGGAGCGATCCTTTGGACGAAATACAACCGTGTAATGAATTCCAAGCGGATGGCGCGCACACTGCTGCCGGTGGGCATTTCCAGCCAAGCGTCAAACCTATCCCGCCCTTTTGAGGTAATTTGCAGGACCTGGCGCGGTGGCAGTTTTTCTTGTTCCAGCACGTTCGAGGAAATGTCCCCCCGCGTTTCCAGCCTGTTCAAAATGTTGTAGGTCTGGCTCTGGCTGATGTGCCAGACAAAGCCAAGTTCCGTGACAAGTTGCTGATGCAGATCATAGCCGTGGGATGGCCTCTCGTAGAGAAAGCCGAGCAGCGCAAATTCAGGGGAGAGGGAACCGTGATGCTTGATTTCAGTCATATATACTCACTCATTGAGTATATACGGTTCCTGAAGATTGGGCAAGGATTTGACGATATAATTTGACCATGTCTGTCTACCTGCATGACATTCCCCTCCCCGAAGCCCAAGCCCGGTTACAGTCTGCGCTGAAACAGGCGGACTTGTGGCGAGTGCTCGGAACGGAGGATATTCCTTTAGACGAAAATGCCATTGGACGCGTCCTGGCCGAACCGGTCTGGGCGAAGATCTCCTCGCCGCATTACCATGCCTCGGCTATGGACGGGTTCGCCGTACGTGCGGTGGACACAGTGAAGGCGCAGCCGTCTAATCCCGTGACGCTCCAGATCGGACCTCAATCCATCTACCTGGACACCGGCGATGCACTGCCCGAAGGCTTTGACGCGGTAATTCCCATCGAAAATGTTGAATCACTCGACAAACGCGGCGAAATCACCCCGGCCATCCGTCTTCCGGCCTCCATCCGCATCCGAGCCGCAGTGACTCCCTGGAGCCATGTCCGCCCGCTGGGGGAAGATATCGTGCAGACGCAGTTGGTGCTGCCTACCGGTCAGGTTTTGCGCCCCGTCGACCTAGGCGCAATCGCAGCTTCCGGGCATCAGTCTGTGAACGTAGCGCGCAAGCCGCGCGTTGCCATCCTGCCGACCGGCACGGAACTGGTCCCGCTTGGCTCCACGTTGAAAGCGGGCGATATTCTCGAGTATAACTCGTTAGTTCTGGCAGCGCAGGTCAAGGCTTGGGGTGGCGAGCCGACGCGTTTTTCGATTACCCCGGATAACTTTGATGCCATCTGCACCCGTGTGGAGGAAGCTATCCGGGAGCATGACTTGATCCTTCTCAATGCCGGTTCCTCGGCCGGAGCGGAGGATTTCTCAGCACAGGTAGTGGAAAAACTTGGCACCTTGTTGGTGCATGGCGTGGCAGTGAGGCCGGGGCATCCGGTGATACTTGGTGTCATTACGAGGAACGCTGCAACGAAGCAATCTCAATATAACGATGGGATCGCTTCGCTTCCTTCGGATATTCGCAATGACACGGTACCCATCATTGGTGTTCCCGGCTACCCCGTCTCGGCTACGCTGACGGGGGAGATCTTTGTCGAGCCGTTGATCGCCCAATGGACAGGCCGTCACCCACAGGAGTTACCGGTCGAGCAGGCGCACCTGACTCGCAAGATCACCTCCCCCGCAGGTGACGACGATTACGTGCGGGTGGCGGTCGGAAAGGTGGGCGACAAGTTGCTGGCCGCACCGCTGGCACGCGGGGCAGGTGTCATCTCGTCCCTGGTGCGTGCGGATGGGATCGTGATCCTGCCGCGCGGCGTGCAGGGAGCGGAGGCCGGGGATGTGGTGGCTGTGCATCTCTATCGTTCGCGCGCCGAACTCGACCGGACAATTTTCTGTATCGGTTCCCATGATATGACCCTCGACCTGCTGGCGCAATTCCTGTCTGAGCGTGACCGGCGGTTGGTTTCAGCCAATGTTGGCTCGCAGAGCGGACTTATCGCACTGAAACGCGGCGAGGCGCACTTGGCTGGGTCACACCTGCTGGACCCGGAAACCGGCGAGTACAATATCTCTTACATCCGCCAATATCTGAGCGGTGTCCCCGTGAAGGTTTTCGGGTTTGTAGGCCGCGAACAGGGGCTGATAGTAAAACGGGGTAACCCGAAGGGAGTCCGCGGCTTGGAAGACCTCGGCAGGAAAGAGGTCCGATTTATGAACCGCCAACGCGGCGCAGGGACGCGTGTGCTGTTGGATTACCAATTGTCTAAATTGGGAATCCATATTGATGCAATTCAAGGCTACAATCAAGAAGAATACACCCATCTGGGCGTGGCAGCCGCAGTCGCTTCGGGGCGCGCCGATTGCGGCCTAGGTATTCCAGCAGCGGCGCAATCCCTGAACCTGGACTTTATCCCACTCTTCCAGGAGATTTATCAGTTGATCATCCCGAAGATTTTTGCGGAAAGTGATTTGCTTGCCCCCTTATTCGAGGTTTTGGAAGATGGCGTATTTCAACAAGCGGTTGTGAACCTGCCGGGCTACGATGTAAGCCAGATGGGCAGGCTGATGGTGGAGGTGTAAGGTGTCTTTTACGTTGGTGATTCTGGAAAAGGTCCTGAAGAAAGTAGGAATAATCTAACTGGCCTGGTATTAGAGTTCTGTTATAAATGTGGCGGTACACTGGTCAACCGCTGCATTATTCTTTATAATAGGATAAAGAGTATCCAAATATATCAGGAGATTGCTATGCCAATCGCTTCAGGTATTCAAGCGCTGGATTTTGCTTTGCCGGATGAAAACAATACCACCCGTCGGTTGTCGGATTTTCGGGGCAGACCGGTGGTGCTGTATTTTTATCCGAAAGATGATACGCCCGGCTGCACGACAGAGGCTTGTAGTTTCCGTGACAACTACAGCGCATACGTAAACGCGGATGTGGTCATTCTGGGCATCAGCCCGGACAGCTCGAAATCACATGCGAAATTTAAGGAGAAATTCACTCTCCAGTTCCCTTTGCTGGCTGACGATAAACATCAAGTCTGCAACCAGTATGGCGTGTGGGGACCAAAGAAATTCATGGGGCGTGAATATGAAGGCGTTCTTCGTACAACCTTCCTTATTGATGCGAACGGAAGAATTGCCAAAGTATTTGAAAATGTCAAACCTGCAGAACACAGCGCAGAGGTTTTAGCTGCGATTAAATCGCTCTAGAAAAGAATCCAATCCGAATATTAATTGGGTGGCATCGTCGATTGCCGCCCAATAAATTTAACAATCACGCTCATCTTACTTTCTTTCAAAGATTACACTTATCTGGTCTTCATATACGATTTCCCAGCCGGAGGACTGTAGTAGTGCGCTAGCCAACCCCGATCCCGGTTCCACGAGCACCAGGTGCACAGCTTGTTCGTCAAGTGCCTGCTCCCAGCCAGGTTGGGCCCGGTAGGCATCCATGTAAGCGTAAATGAACTTGTCCCCATAAATATCTGCGCGTCCGTCAATGTACACCGGATATTGCGGATATATCCGCCAGATGAGGTAACCGCCCCAGCCATACGAATTGAAAAGATTTCCTTTGGGTTGATTCTCTTCAATCCAATCCACGGCGGCTTTGGGGAATGTCTCAGCTTCCGAATTTGACTGTCCATGGACAACTTGTACGAAGCGTAGGCCGGCAACCAGCACAATACAAGCCAGCAGGATGGGAACTATCCATTTCAGCAGCCACCCCTGCGTCTTGACCTCGGATTGGATTCTCACCAACGAGCCGATCTCTTCGGCTAGTATTGGGATGGCCGCGATCACGAAGAGTGGAACGAACCGCATTGAACGCAAGGCGGCATATCCGAAGAATAGCGTCAGCAGGATTTTTGTTGGTGAGATGGACTTCTTTCCTAGCATTCCTGCCCCGATAAATGCCAGGATGAACCACGCCAACGGCTGCCATTCCAGCTGGTGAAAGTCTGGCGAAAACCATTCCTGGATGAATTGTTGCATTGCCTGGCTTTTCAAAGTTTGGAATGGGTAAAGTAGGATATGGAGGCCATTTGGGTTGGCTAGTGTTGTCAGAATACTGCATCCAAGAACTGCGCACAGAATCAAAATGGACTTAAGAGTCGGTACGTCAGGGGGAGCGGTCTTTTGGTGTTCAGCCTTGAGCAGGTCAATCAGATCACCGAGAATATATATAGCCACGATGGCAAGACCCAGAAAATATCCGGCGTGAAGATTGACCCATACCAGAGTGATCAGCGGCAATGGGACAATGTATATGAGTTTACGCTCTGTTCGGTGACGGTCGAGAAGAAATAAGAACAGGCTAGTGATGAAAAGGGAAATCATTTGCGGACGCACCCCCCAAGTTGGCGCAGTCGCAATGGCTCCCAGAAGAAGGGTAAACCCTGCTGCGTACGGCCTCGACTCTTGGGGGCTTTGCAGGTAGGCGAGCAAGAATGCCCCGGTGATAATCAGAGAGAAGACGAAGATAAGCAGACCGTAACTCCCGAGTTTGTAGAGCCCATACATAAATAACTCGGACAGCCATTCGTGAGCAAGCCACGGCTTGCCTTTATTAGTTAAAGAAAAAGAGTCGGTGTGTGGGATGGCATGGGTCTGGACGATAAGTTGGCCGGTCCGCAGATGCCACCAGAAATCCGGGTCGGCAATCGGACGCAGGGTCATCAGGAACAGACCAAGGAATAGGAGGGTAGAGAACACTTGGCGAATCGTCAGGCGCATGGTTATCATTTTACTGCTTCTTTCATAAATCTGAGAGTGCGCATTATTGGATTGCTCGCATCTCATGAAATATTGGTTAAATATTTACCCGGCGCCTATTAAAACAAACAGGGGCAGATAATCATCTGCCCCTGTTGGGGAGTTAGGGGGAATTTATTCGCCGAGGTAGTCTCGGAGCTTGCGGCGGATGGACGGATGTCGAAGGCGACTCAAAGCCTGAGCCTCGATTTGGCGTACGCGTTCGCGGGTGACCCCCATCTTGCGCCCGACTTCCTCCAGCGTGTATGCCTGTCCATCCAGGAGGCCGTAACGTAATTGCAGGATACGCACCTCGCGCGGCGGGAGCCCGTTCAGCACCTCGGTCAGATGTTCGCGAAGCAGATTGTAGGTAGCTGTATCATCAGGTGGAGCGGCTTCATCGTCTTCGATAAAATCGCCAAGAACGGAGTCCTCTTCATCGTCGGTTGGTGTCTCCAGCGAGAGCGGGCGCCTCGCCACCTGGATCATGTTCTCGACCTTCTTGGGTGGCACTTCCAGGGCGGTTGCCAGTTCTTCCACCGACGGTTCACGCCCCAGACGCTGGGTCAATTGGTGCTGGACCCTCAGCAGTTTATTGATCTGGTCGCCCATGTGGACGGGGACGCGAATGGTGCGCCCCTGGTCGGCGATGGCGCGCGTGACGGCCTGACGGATCCACCAGGTGGCATAGGTGCTAAACTTGTGACCACGGCGGTAATCAAATTTCTTGGTAGCGCGGATCAGGCCGATGTTACCTTCCTGAATTAGATCAAGGAAGGGAACGCCGCGCCCCATGTACTTCTTAGCAACGCTGATAACGAGACGCGAATTGGCAGTTATTAAATGTTCGCGAGCGGCCCAGCCATCCTCGATGAGTTTGCGAAGTTCGATCCGGCGGCGCGCGCTAACATTGCCGCGTGCCAGTTCTTCACGAGCCATTCGTCCGCGCTCAATACGTTGGGCGAGATCGACTTCTTCAGTGGCGGTAAGCAGCGGAACGCGGCTGACTTCTTTGAGATACAGCCCGATGGTATCGTCAGTGTCAATGTTGGCAAGGTAATCGTCCAGGGACAATTCCGGCTCAGCCTCAGGTTTCTCCGCTGCAATAAGTTCATCCTCCGGAGGTTCGCCGGTAGGTGTGTCTTCTACAAAGGCAACCCCCGCGCTCAAGAGAGCCGCGAAGGCTTCTTCCAACTGTTCAACATCCTGTTCAGCTTCCGGAAAAAAATGCAGAATGTCGTCAATGGTGACATAAGATTTCTGCCTACCCAGTTCAATCAGTCTGGCAATGGCAGAATATTCTTCGTCTTCTTCAAGTAATAAAGGGTTCTCCATTACATTTCCTTACCAAACTATTCTTGAAACAGAATACTCTTTTTTTGACCGAAATACAAGCCCCTTTACCAATGTGTTAGGGTGGCGAGTGCGTCGCATCCCTGGTGTATTGAAAACACTATGTGGTGGGATGCGATAAACTTTGACCTTGGTTAGGGTGTAGGAGTAGATGTTACCGCCTCAAGGGTTGATGTTGCAACCTCAGGGATGGATGTGGCCGTCTCTTCGGGGGTTGGAACAGGCGTCTCCGTGGCGGGATAAGGCGGAGCAGTTAGCAGATTCAGCAATGCGTCGATCCCTGACTGGCTGACAACATAAAGGTTCCCTGCGTCAAAGCGGACGTAGTATCCGCTGTTTGTTGGAGTCAGCGTCCCAACCTGGATAACATGTTGAATATCGCTGACAAAAGTGAGCTCAATGGTGTAAGTTGGAGAATCCAATCCGGCGTCCGCCAGGTTTAGAGAATTTTCCAGGGCCGTTACAATGCGCAGCGCACCAACCTGGGTCTCGGCAGCTCCGGTCAGAGCTTGGTCTGCAGCTCCTGGTGTTGGCAGTGTTACGATCCATGTCCCGCTGGTATCGCGTTGCATCTGAACGACGTGGTTTTGAGTGTCAGAGATGCGGAGAATTTGCAGCTTACCATCTGCCTGCGTCACGAGGAAATTATTGCCAAGCGCCGTCGGGGTTGCCTCTATTGATGTTGCTGAGGGGCGGTTTTTGATCACAAAATATGCGCCAATCACCAGCGCCAGGATGGCCAGTAGAATCCATGTAGGACGTTTGATCATAAGGTTAGCCTCTGGAGCGGCGGATCAGCCAGGAAATGACTCCGCCTGCAATTACCAGACCAGGGAGGATGCATAGGAATGATATTGCCATGATCAACAACCAGAAACTGCTTGGGAGTGTCAGAGTGCGGCTAATGGCTGTAGGCGCAGACAGGTTGATTAATTTTGCCTGTCCAGCGGCCCAGTCAATCGAATTAAGGAACACATCACCGTTGGCGTACTGGCTGAAGAAAACGTTCGAGGCGAAGTCAGCATCTCCGAATACAACCACATGGCTACCTGCGGTAGTGTCTTCGATGGCCACTGCCAGCGTGAGCGGACCGGTGTAATCCACAGACGAGTCGAAGGCCACATTCCCGTTCGATTGCATGGATGCAAAGTCAGTCTCGCCCCACGCGGAACTATTTGTGGAAACCAAAGCCGTGGGCTGGTTGGTCATATTGGATGCTATGGTAAGACTGCGGCCTGTCGGATAGAACGAAACCAGCCCTTGCAGTTTCTCGGTGATAGAGTGGTTACCGTATGTTGCAGCTACCGCATAGAGTGGTTGACTTGTATTCGTATCTATAACGATATCGTTATCAAATGTGATACCCCATGTCGTGGCAAGATAAGCTGCGAGGGGGTCAGGAGAGTTGCCGAATTGAGTAAGCGGGGCAGGCTCTTCCATGACGACCAGAGCACCCCCCTTTGAAACATAATCTTGCAGTAAAGTCTGTTCGGCGGCGGATATCGGTTGAGTGGGACCGGCAATGACGATGACAGTGGCGTTGTCCGGAATTTTATTCTGGGCAATCAGGTTCAGAGACTGAACGGTGTAGTTCTTGGCTTCAAGTGCAGATTTAGCGGTCGTATAGGCAGTATTACCAGCGTTCACGATGTCCCTTTCACCTTCGCCAGTCAGAAAGTAAATGGTTTGTTGCCCGGGGTTCATCAGACGAATCAGGGCGGAGGTAAGTTCCTGCTCAGAAGCCGAGGCGACAATTTCATGCTGGTCTCCCATCTGCAGATAAATCTTACCATCGCCAGTAATGCCGGCCTGCTGGGCGGCGAGAGGATTCTGGTCCGGGTCAATGAACGTGTAGTCAAACTTACCATTTGAATGGTTCTTGTAATTCTCTAGCAACTTCTGCGCTGTAGCGCTGGGCGTCTGGGAAGTGTAGAAACCCGTAACCTGGACCGAAGCCGGTAATGCTTTGAGGGTATCCAGGGTTTCAGTCGCTAAACTATTCTGTTTGTCCTCGGTAAAGTCCATCGGCTTTCCAGGGTTTTGGAGGACCAGGATGTTTACCACCAGAAGGATACCGACAAATGCCAGCAACATAATTACGGCATTACTTCCATAACGCGCCTGTCTTCCGGTAAGAAGTTCGCGCACACGTTGAGGATTTAGCAGGGCAAAGAAAGCCAGACCCAGAACGAGCAGAGCAGCAGAAATCCCCAATGCCCAATTGAACACCTGGGCATTGGGAAGTGTATAAATTTTGGCAACAGCCAGCAGTTTAACGATCAACAAGAGGATCGTTGCTAACAATGCAATACCAGATACCCACAACCCGATGACTGCAAACTTCTTCGGGCTGTTCTTCTTTTGGGAGTTCTTTGTCTTAGCCATTATCTCCACCTTCTTATTTCAACAGCGGCCGCACTCAGGAACAAACCCAGAGCGGTCAGGCTGATCGGATAGATAATGTCAGAGAGTGACATAGTGCCGGCGAGCATGGAATTGAAGCGGCCGTTTAAATCCAGGTAATTGAGGATATTGTTGATGGAATCATTCTGGATGATATAGGTCGGCAGGCGGATGAGCCACCAGAAAACGATAAGCATGGCCAGTGTTGCGAAAAACGCTGCAAACTGGTTGTTGAAAAACGACGACATGGCCGTTCCGATTGCCAGGAAAACCGCGGTCAATAGAATGATGGCTATGTAACCTGACAGCATGACACCCTGGTCAATACCCGGATTGGTCAGTTTGTTGAGCACAATCGGATACACCAGGGTTACTGCAATGATGGTCAGCATGAACAGAAAAGCGCCAAGCCATTTTCCTACTACCAATTCCCCATCCCTGACGGGTGTGGTTAGAAGAAGTTCGAGAGTTCCCATGCGTTGTTCGTCAGCCAGCAGGCGCATGGTCAAAGCCGGAACTGCGAACAAAAACACGGTTGCCAATGGACCAATGACAATATCGATCCCAGGTGCTGTGTTGCTGTAGTACGACTGATTCGTCGTGTAATAGATGATTACGACGAAGTATATACCAACCGTCAACAGGGTTAATAGTGCTGCGATATAAGCAATCGGACTGGTGAAATAAAGCTTATACTCACGACGGGCGATCGTCCAGATATTTCGCATGGCTTACCTCTCTTTCCTGGCGTTATCCTGTGTAAGTTGCAGGAATATTTCTTCTAGACTTAACCCAACTGGATGTAATTCGAGCAAGTCGTAACCAGCTTCAATGGTTGCCCGGGCTACTGCTGGGCGAACATCTGCAGCCGGGGCGAACTGGAATTCCAGCGTTCCATCCGGCAGAAGCTTGGCGTTTTGTACACCATCAATCTTGGCAATGATGGGGAGCAGGTCGTCAGCCTCCCCCTTGACCCGCAGAACTACATGCTCTGCACCAACCAAGCGGGATTGCAGGTTCCCGGGTGTATCTTCGGCAACAATTCGACCTTTGTTGATGATCAAGACGCGGTCACAAAGCTGCTGAGCTTCTGAAAGAATATGGGTCGAGAGAAGGACAGTGCGCTCTTTGCCGACTTCGCGGACGGTATTGCGGAATTCCACCACCTGCGCAGGATCGAGCCCTATGGTCGGTTCGTCCAGGATCAGGACCTCGGGCCTGTGCAACAGAGCCTGAGCCAGACCTACCCGCTGGCGCATACCCTTCGATAGATTCGAAATGTATCCGTCAGCACGCTTCCCCATCTGGACCAAATCCAGGGCAGCATCAACCATATCATCGCTGTTCGGCAGGTGGCGTAAATCAGCCATGAATTTCAGATATTCATAAACAGTCATATCGGGGTAAAGCGGAACTGTTTCGGGCAGGTAACCGACACGACGTCGTACTTCGAGTGACTCGTTGATCACGTCAAAACCAGCCACTTGAGCTGTCCCGTAGGTCGGAGGCATATACCCGGTCAGGATGCGCATCGTTGTAGTTTTCCCGGCACCATTTGGACCGAGAAAACCGACGACCTCACCCTGTTTGGCCTCGAAGGTCAAGTTTTCAATTGCCCTTCGTGAGCCGAAATCCTTAGTGAGACCAGTAGCGCGGATCATAGTTTCTCCTTGAAAGAAATGAGATTGATAGCGGGCGAAATAAACGGCACAGCAGCCATTTGGCAGCGGTGCCGGGAGTGGCATCACATCAATCGTTTAGTACTATACAACTAAAGACGAGACAAAGTCAAGCGGTTTTAATTATTCTAATCAAACCCTAATCTGCAATTTTATTCATGTTGAATACCCGGTTCCATGGGAAACGCTGTGGTTAAATCCAACACCCCAAGGTCTTCTTCTAGCCGAGGCGACTTCAAGCCGCCATCGGCAGTTTCAGCACCCCATGGCGTCGAAACCCCCAAATTGGGTCGGGGGTGGGGGTTGAGATTCCCAGGCTTTCTGACTTTGTGAAAGCCCTGATATGAAGAGCTGGATGATTTGACTAGATATATCATTTTGGATAGAATAAGGCGACATGGAGACAGGAATTTTATTGTCTCCTTGATTCTAAATAAATTGGAGAGGATACATGAACATTCTTTGGCTTCATACCCGTCATGGATTGAATAATTTTGAGCAAATCGCAATTGTAGGGGTATTGATCACCGCTTTTATCAGCCTGCTATACGCCTGGCTTTTGCGGGGGAACGTTCTCAAAAAAGATAAAGGCACGCAGAAGATGCAGGAGGTTTGGGACGCGATCCGAGTTGGGGCGAATAGTTATCTTGGTCGCCAATTAAAGACCATCTTGCCTCTGATCGGCATCTTGACAGTGGTATTGTTCCTTAGTGTTTACGTGGTACCCCCTTCTCAGGAGGCGACAGGTGAATTTGGTTCGGGTGCACAAATCATTATTGCTGTTGGCCGAACGATAGCGTTCATCATGGGCGCTTCCTTCTCATTGCTGGTCGGCCAATTAGGCATGCGCATGGCCATCCAGGCCAACGTCCGGGCAGCTTCAGCAGCGAGGCGTGGCTTGAATGAGGCCTTGACCATTGCTTACTATTCAGGGACTATCACTGGTATGTTGACTGACGGGCTGGGGCTGTTTGGCGGCACCCTTATTTTTATTGTCTTCGGTAAAGCTGCTCCGGACGCCCTGCTTGGCTTCGGTTTCGGCGGCACGCTGCTGGCCCTGTTCATGCGCGTCGGCGGTGGTATTTTTACCAAAGCCGCGGACGTAGGCGCAGACCTGGTTGGCAAGGTCGAGAAAGACATCCCAGAGGATGACCCGCGTAACGCAGCGGTTATTGCGGATCTGGTGGGTGACAATGTCGGCGACTGCGCAGGTATGGCGGCTGACATCTTTGAATCCTACGAGGTGACCATCGTTTCCGGCCTGATCCTCGGACTGGCGCTGATGTCAATCGACCCGACCCATAGCCTTAAATGGATTGTCTACCCACTCATTATCCGCGCCATCGGCGTGCTCTCGTCCATCCTGGGGACATTTACCGTGCCAATTTGGCAAAAGATGCCTTCCAAGGGCTTGTTCGGTTTCCTGCACGCTCACGATGCAGAGGAAGCCATGTTCCGCTCATACGAGGTTTCGAGTGTAAATACTATCTTGTGGTCGTTCTTGCTGGCCATCCTGTACTGCCACGACTGGCGCATGGCGATGTTGACATCCATCGGTGTCGGTCTGGCGGTGGTTTTCAACCCTCTGACATCCTACTTCACTTCTACCAAGCGCACACCCGTCAAAGAAATCGTCGAATCGACCAATACTGGCGCGGCGACGACCATTCTCTCGGGTCTGTCTGTCGGCATGGAGTCGAGTGTCTGGGCGTTAGTAGTGATTGTCATCAGTTTTATCTTTGCCCTCCTGCTCTATAAGAGCCAGGGTGCGTCGTACGTTCTCTATGCGGTTGCCATGATTGGCATTGGTATGTTGAGTCACACTGGTAATAATGTGGCCATGGATTCCTACGGTCCCATCTCTGACAATGCGAATGGGATCGGTGAAATGGCCTGGCATGACCTGGATGATGCCGAGACAAAGAAAGCGCGCCAGATCATGGCTGACCTGGATGCGGTAGGTAACACTACCAAAGCCATCACCAAGGGAGTAGCCATTGCCTCGGCGGTCATTGCCGCAGTCAGCCTGTTTGCCTCGTTTTTCATTGACGTTGGCCGGGTCCAGCAGGCGGCTAACGTAGCCGCCCAAGCGGTAGGAAAAGCCATCCCGTTTGCCAAACTGTTGAGCGACACGGGCATTCGTGTCTCCGAGACGAGTGTTTTTATCGGCCTGCTATTGGGCGGGGCGTTACCCTGGCTATTCGGATCGCTTTCGATCAAGGCGGTCAGCCGCGCCGCCAGTTTAATTGTCCTGGAAGTGCGCCGGCAGTTCAAGATCCCCGGTCTGATGGAAGGCAAGGTTAAACCGGATTACGCCCGTGTGGTTGGGATTTCCACTGCTGCGGCGCAAAAGGAACTCATCCCGCTGGCGACGATTGCTGTGCTGACCCCGTTGGCCCTCGGCCTGTTGCTTGGAGTGGAATCGCTGGCTGGTTTCTGTGCTGGTATTATTTTAAGCGGACAGTTGCTTGCGGTCTTCATGGCTAATGCCGGCGGTGCCTGGGACAATGCCAAGAAATCCATCGAGGATGAGCCGCGTGACCTGGCTGCCAACACCGGCAAGGGCTCTGAACGACACAAGGCAAGCGTGGTTGGCGATACCGTGGGCGACCCGCTCAAAGATACTGCTGGTCCAGCCTTGAACCCGATGATCAAGGTGGTGAACCTGGTTTCACTTCTGGCAGCGCCGATCATCGTCAAGTACGCGGGCGGTAGTGGCGTGACTCAGTGGATCGTATGGGGAATTGCCATTTTGCTGATGGTGGCGGTCGGTTGGGCAATTACCCGTTCGAAGGCTCCAGCTCCGGTATTAAAGTAAGAGAAGAACGATTTTCATTGTGAAACAATCACGGCTTCCCGAAACTTGGGAGGCCGTGATTAAGATGATGAGATTCGCTCAGCTTCGAGGCCGCGTAAAACTCATTGTTCTTTTTTTCCAAAATAGCGCCTCTGCCATTCGAAGAGCTTGTTCAGCGCCTCAATAGGCGACAGAGAATTAACATCCAGTCCATTAAGTTCATCCAATAGAGGATTGGTTTCTGGGAAGAGCGCCACTTGCTGGGCTGAGTGTGGATTAATGTGGATTGCCTGACCGGATGACTTTTCCAGTTCCGCCATGATATCTGTCGCCCTCTGAATCACAGGGCGGGGCAGTCCCGCCAATTGCGCCACGTGGATGCCATACGAGCGGTCCGCGCCACCCGGGATGATTTTGTGCAGGAAGACCACTGTCCCGTCTGCTTCGGTAACGGCAACATTGTAATTGCGCACGCCTGGCAGAAGGTCCGCGAGTTGCGTCAGTTCGTGGTAATGGGTGGCGAAAAGAGTTTTGGCGCGCAGAGAGGGGTGATTGTGGATGTATTCTACGACTGCCCATGCGATTGAGACGCCGTCATAAGTGCTCGTACCGCGTCCGATTTCATCAAGGATGAGCAGCGACCTCGGGGAAGCATGATGCAAGATGTTGGCTGCTTCGATCATCTCCACCATGAATGTGGATTGCCCGGCTTGAATTTCATCCTGGGCGCCGATGCGGGTGAAAATGCGATCCACCAGTCCGACCCTGGCCGATGCTGCCGGAACGAATGAACCCATCTGGGCCATCAGTACGATTAGTGCGGCCTGGCGCAGATAAGTGGATTTTCCAGACATATTCGGCCCGGTGATAACCCGGACGATCTCGCCCTTTTCAAAGATTACGTCGTTGGGAACATACCTTTCGCCTTGTAGACTTGTTTCGACGACCGGGTGGCGGCCTTCGTGGATTTCCAGCAGGCCACCATCCTGGACCTCGGGTCGGACATAGCCATTCAGCGCGGCGGATTCGGCCAAGGCTGCGTATACATCCAATTCAGCCAGGGCGCGCGCAGTGTCCAGCATGCGGCTGGCAGACTTTGCCAGTGTTACACAGACCTCTCTGAAAAGGCGTTGTTCGATTTCACGAATGCGTTCCTCGGCATTCAAAACAAGTGTCTCGTACTCTTTCATCTCTGGTGTGATGTAGCGTTCGGCGTTGACCAGTGTTTGCTTGCGAATGTAATTAGACGGGGCGTTGGCAGCCTGTGCCTGGGAGATCTCGATGTAATATCCGAAAACTTTGTTGTAACCGACTTTGAGTGTCTTGATCCCAGTACGCTGGCGCTCAACCATTTCCAGGTTGTTGATCCACTCGCGGGCGTGACGGGACGCCTCGATGACGCCATCCAATTCAGCGGAATAGCCTGAACGAATAACGCCGGTATTTTGAAGTGTTGCGGGCGGATCATCGTCAATGGCGGATTGGATCAAGGTTAAATCATCAATGCAGGGATTTAATGAATTTAATGGTAAAGCTTTAGAAGTATTTTTGGTGGTGAACAATTCCAAAATGACCGGCAGGCGAACCAGCGTTTCGCGCAGGGCTACCAGGTCGCGTGGCAGTGCATGGGCAGAGAGGATGCGGTTGACCAGGCGTTCCAGATCGGCCAATGGCTTGAGAGCGGAACGCAACTCGGCACGCAGCATCGAGCGGGTAAAGAAGAATTCGACGCCATCCTGCCGCTCCCGGATGCGGTTTACGTCGAGCAATGGCTGGCTGACCCACTGGCCCATCAGTCGTTTGCCCATGGGCGCGATAGTGAGGTTAAGCACACCAAGCAACGAGCCTTTGGTCTCACCATGCAGGGTTTCAACCAATTCCAGGTTGCGGCGGGTTGCTGCATCGAGCGTCATGAATTCACTCAGGCTGTAAACACGCAGGCTGGTCAGGAGCTGCAGGGCTGCCCCCTCGGTCTCTTTCAAATATTGGATGACCCCACCTGCCGCGCGGATAGCCAGCGGCAGATTCTTTAATCCAAAACCGTCCAGGGTGGATGATCCAAAATGAGCGAGCAATGTTTCCTGGCTTTTGCCTGGCTCAAAGCGCCAGGCGGGCCAGGCTGTCAGGTGGCTGGGAATACCATTTGGGATAATGAGATTGTCTGGGTGGACGATTTCTGCTGGGTGGAGCCGTGTAAGTTCAGCGCGGAGCGGCACCCAGACCTGCCCTGAGGCACCAGCTGAAGGGTCAGGGACAATATTGAGTTCGGTGACGGCGAATTCGCCGGTGGTGATGTCCACATAGGCGATTCCGGCGCGTCCATCATCTATTACAATTGAAGCGAGGTAATTGTTCGCGTCACCGGGCAGGAGACCGGGTTCGACAATTGTACCCGGCGTGACCACGCGGACAACCCGGCGCGGGAAAATGCCCTTGCTGGGCTGGTCGCCGACCTGCTCACAAATGGCGACATGGTAGCCTTTTTCGATCAGCCGGGCAAGGTAGTTCTCAACGGCATGGTATGGAATACCGGCTAGCGGGACGCGCAGCCCTTTGCCGATGGGGCGGGAGGTGAGAACAATATCCAGTTCACGGGCGGCAGTTTCGGCATCCTGGTCAAAGGTCTCGTAGAAATCGCCAAGACGAAAGAACAGGATGGCATTGGGGTACTGGCGTTTGATTTCAAGATATTGCTGTCGGATGGGGGTTACATCTTCGTTCATGCGTCCATTTTACTGCTTCTTATAAAAATCTGTACCCTTTTAAAATTTTGCGCTATAATCCAATCACTATAATCGAATGAAAAGGAGACTGATATGGCTAGTGTTACGTACGAGCATGTTACAAAGGAATTCGGCAACGTCAAAGCTGTTAACGACCTGAGCCTGCAAATTGATGACAAGGAATTCCTGGTATTCGTCGGTCCTTCAGGCTGCGGGAAGACAACCGCCCTACGCATGCTTGCCGGGTTGGAGGAAATCACCACGGGGCAGATCAAAATTGCCGACCGCGTTGTCAATGATGTGCCTCCCAAAGACCGCGACATCGCAATGGTGTTCCAATCCTATGCATTGTATCCGCATATGACGGTTTATGATAATCTGGCCTTCGGTCTGAAACTGCGCAAGACTCCGAAAGAGGAGATCAAGCGCAGGGTTCAGGAAGCGGCAGATATCCTGGGGATCGGGGAATTACTCACCCGCAAACCACGCCAACTTTCCGGCGGACAGCGCCAGCGGGTGGCGGTTGGACGGGCGATTGTGCGCGAGCCAAAAGTCTTCCTCTTCGACGAACCGCTTTCGAACCTGGATGCCAAACTGCGCATTGCCATGCGTTCCGAGATCACCAAGCTGCACCACCGCCTGCAGACGACTTTTATCTACGTGACCCATGATCAGACGGAAGCAATGACGATGGCAAGCCGGATTGCTGTGATCAACAAAGGTGCACTCCTACAGTTGGATACGCCGCAGACGCTCTATGATCACCCGGATAACATGTTCGTTGCTGGTTTCATCGGGGCTCCGGCGATGAACTTTTTCAAAGCGAAACTGCGCAAGGAAGGCAGCAACCTGATTGTGGAAGCAGGTTCCTTTAACCTGACCATTCCACCCGAGCGTATGAAGGATTTCCAGGCTTATGTGGATAAGCCGATCGTGTTTGGCATTCGACCGGAAGATATTTACAACCCGGCTTTTGTCCCGCCCGGGATTCATGTAGCCACGGTTGAGACGAAGGTGGACGTGACCGAACTGATGGGTAACGAAATATTCCTGTACCTGCTGGCTGGCTCTGATAATATCGTCGCCCGCGTTGACCCGCGGACCGATTTCCACATCGGTGACAAGGTTCAAGTATCCTTCAATCTGGATAAGTGCCACTTGTTTGACCCCGAGACCGAGAAGGCCATCCGCTAATCTGGTTTGATCCCAAAGACCGCCAGGTGATCGTTGCCTGGCGGTTTCTCATGCCTGAGGTGATTATGGAAACAAAATATAAACTCGTTTTGGTTCGTCATGGACAAAGCACTTGGAACCTGGAAAATCGTTTCACTGGCTGGACGGACGTTGACCTGACCGAGCTGGGGCGCCAGGAAGCTCATACAGGCGGCCAACTTATGTGTGAACAAGGGTTCGCGTTTGATATCGCTTTTACATCTGTTTTGAAACGAGCCATCCGAACGTTGAATATCATCCAGGAAGAGATGGATCTTGAATGGATCCCGGTGGTACGCGCCTGGCAGTTGAACGAGCGCCACTACGGGGCACTCCAGGGTTTGAACAAAGCCGAGACGGCTGTTAAATTTGGTGAAGAACAGGTGAAGATCTGGCGGCGCAGTTATGATGTACCGCCTCCGGCCCTGGAATTGAACGACGAGCGTCACCCGCGCTTTGACCGTCGTTACGCGGATTTGACCCCTGTGCAACTCCCTGCGACGGAGTCGCTCAAGATCACTCTGGAACGCGTTCTGCCTTACTGGCACAGCACCCTGGCTCCGATGATCAAGTCTGGCAAGCGCGTGCTGATCTCCGCCCACGGCAACAGTATCCGGGCGATGGTCAAGTACCTGGATAATATTTCCGATAAGGAAATCCCCGAACTCAATATCCCGACCGGAATCCCGCTGGTCTACGAACTCGATATGGATCTGAAACCTGTCACACACTACTACCTGGCAGACGAGGAGACTGTCCGTAAGGCAGCGGAAGCGGTGGCGAATCAGGGCAAGGCAAAATGAAACCGAGAATTGGTGCTTCATCAGCACCCGTTCTTTATATTCTGAAGGTTACCTTACTTTCGCTTGCGCCCGAGCAGTGCCAGCAGGGCGGCAATAACCAGCGCAGCGACCACGATTTCGGTTACTGCGCCGCGAGCCGCTGAGACAGGCAGCCCTGGTGAAGGGGTTGGCGTTGGCGGGACAGGCGTCGCGGTGGATGTTGAAGTGGAAGTGGGCCAGGGGGTAATGGTGGGACGTTCGGTTGGCGTACTAGTGGGTGGGGTGGGAGTAGGAGTGTAAGCGGCGTGAACGATTAATTTTTGGTTGGGGTAAATAACGGATTTTACAGTCAGACCGTTCAGAGAAAGAAGATCATTCAAGGTTATGCCATAGGCCAGCGCGATACCAAGAGTAGTGTCACCAGACTGGACGATGTATGTTATGGAACCGTTCGCGCTAGGCGTGTTCGGCACTCGCGTGGCAACGGGAGTGTTGTGGGCAGGCGGGGGAACAAAAGGTGCAGGTGTCCCGCCAGTGGAGAGACCACAGTCAATCACGTAGTAGTAGGTATTTCCAGCAACAGCCACCCCCGCGCCGATATCCTGTAGATTCGAGGAGATCATGGTATTCAGGTGGGGGGTATCACCCGTCCAATTTTCCACTGCCCCCTCGGCGCTCAGTCCGACCCCAGCGGTGATATTTTCGGAGAAGAAACCGCCCAGGCTGATATCGCCTGCCACCGGGTAGCCGGCCTGCAGTGCGCGCTGGAAAGGCAACAGCCCATCGGCGCTGCCATGAGTGATGGTGCCGATGGAAAGGTTATACTCTGCCTGCCCCTGGGCGATGCCCATTAGAATGGAGTTTGACGTATAGGGCGGCAGCCCGTAGGAGGCGCGCAGGGAATTGACCGCGCCAATGAGGTCGGCTACAGTCGAGAAATGTGGAGCCGCAACGGATTCAGCGCGAACCGTCTGTGGAAGGAAAGAAATCGTCAGGGTCAGAATAATAGTCAAAAGGACCGGCATCAATTTACGCATAAGGCAATTATAACGTCGGGGTGACCTGCGGGCAAATTGGAATGCAGGGGGAGTCTGTAACACGTAGGGTTGTGAATTTGAGAAATTGACAGGATTATTAGAATTACAAGAAGGCACAAATTTTGCTCCCTGAATCCAATTGTCGGATAGGGTGATGGAAGAAAGCGAGGGTGGAGTTATTAAAGATTTATCTCTAGTTCAATCTCGTCACGGATTGGCAGGCCATCTTCGTCCAGAAGCGGGATCTGGGGTTTGAGTTTGCGGCTTTCGGCGATGGCGTTGATTCGCAAGGAGGAGATGACAAATCCTTGTTTCTGATAAAAATGCAAAGCGTGTGTATTGTTGTTGGTGGTAACCAGGAATAACCGTCCACAACCAACCTGGCTTGCTGCCTGCCGCGCCGCTTTGATTAGTGCCGTTCCCACCCCATGCCCCTCGTGCCACGAGTCGAGTGTGACGATCTCGCACCCGTTACCGGTAATGTTGTAGGTCAACAGGCCAACAGGTTCTTCATCGATAAAAGCAGCATAGCCGGGCAAGTAGGCTGGATGGAAAATTTCGCTGTGGGTGACAACTATCTCAGCGCCCCAATTGGTGACTATAACGCGATTGACCCACTCGCAGTCAGCAGGTGTCAGCAGGCGGATATGAAAATCAGGCATCGAAATTGGCCTCGTTATATTCGGAATTATTGCACAATAATATTGATAAAAAACGACACGCCAAATGGAATGCTCTGCGCGTCAAATGCCTGCCATTCGCTATAATAATCCCCCGCTTCCAGCGGCGCAGTGAAGACAATCCGCAGCGTGGCCTGCATCCCGGCACGGGCTGGGAAAAGAGCCTGTTCCGGGGCTGCGCCCAGGGCGTCCCCAGCGATCATCTGCAGGCGATAACGGTTGTCCCAGTTGCAGGAACCGGAGTTCTGGATAAGCCATTGTTTATCCAGCGTACTGCCGGGTGAGACGATGGAAAAGTCTGGAATGGTCATATCATCTAGAAAAACAAGGCTGTCGATGCAGTTTGGGGTGGGGGTTAAGACAACCAGTGGAGATGGAAAAAGTGTTTCGGTAGGAGTAATGGCTGGAAGGGAGGGCGTTGAGAGGGTCGAAAAAAGTGTTTCGGTCGGTGCAATGGCTGATAGGGAGGGCGTCGTGAGCGCAGTACCATTTCCCCCGCAGGCAGACATAATAAGCCATAGATAAACACAGATGGATACAGAAATAAGCTTTTTGCGCTTTCCTGTATCCATCGGAATCCTCTCGTGAATAGCTAAATATCAGGCTTCTTCTGAGGCTTCGCCACCAGAATCATCGCCACCGCCGGTGACAAGTGGCATAGCAACTTCGCCGCCGCTGGCGCGCTGGCGTATAACCAGCTCGATTTCATTAGCCAGGTCCGGGTTCTGGCGCAGGAACTCCTTGGAGTTCTCGCGGCCCTGCCCGAGGCGGGTTTCGCCGTAAGAGAAGAAAGCACCGCGTTTATCCACGATCTCAAGTTGGGTTGCCAGATCAATAAGGTCGCCAACCTTGGAGATGCCTTCGTTGTACATGATATCGAACTCGGCGGTTCGAAAAGGAGGTGCGACTTTGTTCTTGACCACTCGTACACGTGTGCGATTACCTACGATTTCAGCCCCGATCTTGATCGACTGGATGCGGCGCACGTCCAGGCGGACGGAGGCATAGAACTTGAGGGCATTACCACCAGTGGTGGTTTCCGGGTTGCCGAACATCACACCGATTTTCATGCGCAGCTGATTGGTGAAGACGACTGATGTCTTGGTCTGGTTGATGGCCCCGGAAAGTTTACGCAGTGCCTGGGACATTAAACGAGCCATGGCACCCATCTGGGCGTCACCCATGTCACCTTCAATTTCAGACCTTGGAACCAGCGCCGCGACCGAATCGATGACCACCAGGTCCACTGCACCGGAGCGGACGAGTGTCTCGGTAATTTCAAGGGCCTGCTCGCCAGTGTCGGGTTGGGAGACGAGCAGGTTGTCAATATCCACACCGCATTTGGCGGCATAAGACGGATCGAGGGCATGTTCCATATCCACGTAAGCGGCAGTGCCGCCCATTTTTTGTACTTCAGCGACAATGTGCTGGCAAATGGTGGTTTTGCCGGATGATTCCGGGCCGAAGATTTCGGTAATCCGACCACGCGGAATGCCGCCAATACCCAGTGCCAGGTCGAGGGAGAGCGAGCCGGTCGGGATGGCGTCAATGGTCATTTTGTGGGCTTCGCCCAGCCGCATGATAGAGCCGTCGCCGTAGCGTTTGATAATATCTCCAAGGGCTTTATCCAACATTATTCGGCGGCCTTCATCCATTGTGGAGCCTGCAGATGTATCAGATTTGCGAGCCATAATACTCCTCTCTATCCTTGAATTGAGTCGAGTATAGCACAGATGTTCGATACGTCAAGTGTTGGTTCTTTGGGAATCATCGTGGTGGGGTAATCAGGGTATGTAGGTCTCTGGGGCAGTAGGCGGGGTGAAGTCGTAGCCGGCGTACCCATGGAATGAAAAATACGTGATCTGTCCCGGAAGGATTTGTATATTGATTTTTCTGTTCAACGCAGCGTAAGGGATGTTGAGTTCATAAACCCCGGCTGGCAAGTCGCCCAGAACCATATTTTCATTATAATACGCGTCACTGTTAACAACCGACGGGCCATATGTCTTGACTGAATACTGCTTCTCCGTATCGAGAGATTTTAACAAGACCAGATATGAATCAAGCCGTTCTCCGTACGTGCTCGTCACCCGGCCAACCAGGACGCCATATCCCTGGGGAGGCGATATCCACAATTCCGGGTTGCGTGTCTTCCAGAAACTGTTCTCTCCGAGCCGGACCTCGAAATGGAGGTGAGGGCCGGTGGTCATACCTGTAGAACCAACATGACCCACCACATGACCAGTGTTCACCCATTGACCAACAATCACATCCAATTCTTCCATGTGGGCATAGACGGTGTAGAGAGGCTGGTCTTTGTAGCCAAAGTCATGGCGAATGGCGACAGCCAGGCCGTAGGGATCATCTAAATTAGTGCTTGAGCCAGAGTAAAGCCCTAATCCGGCCCAGACGACCGTTCCCGGCCCGGTAGCCAGCACCTCGGCCCCGCGCGGGGCTGGCAGGTCAATTCCGGTGTGGATTATGTCTGGCCCGAAGAAGATACCGCCATAGCGGTAATCCCAGATTGGGTCGCCGGGATACATGGCGGCAATGGGAGCGGCAAAATAGAAATGGTCAAAAGGCGAGAGTGCCCAGGGTGTAGGGTAGAGCGGCGGGCGGTATTCTGCACCTTCGGCAGGAATGACGGTGGGGAATAACAATTGCATAGCGTTCATCGTCGCAGTTGGGAATGGGAGGGGCGTTTCGGTCGCGGTAGGCGTCGTTGGGGTTTCTGATGGTAGCGCGAGGACAATCTCAGGTGTCGAAGATGGGGTGGAGGCAGGAGCAGTAATTGAAGGGTCTACAGATTGGATTGTAGGTACGGGTGTCGTTAGCACAGGTGAAGAGGCGCAGGCCGCTAGTAATATCGTAAATATAAGGAACTGCAAACAGAGAGAAGATCTCATAGTTAAGGTGTTGAGGTGGGACGTACTGTCGGCGTCCGCGAGGGTGTGGGCGACCGATACCAGAGCGGAGTCCGTGTGGGAGTGAGGGTGGGTGGAATAACGATTGTCGGCGTTATCAAAGCTTCGGGTGGATAAAGTTGCAGCATGGCCGTACGCCAGTCCAGGCCCTGGGTGTAGGCCAGCTCGTTGAAACGGGTTCCGGCGTAATAAGTACGCCAGTTGGTCAGGGCAGGTAAGCGTTCCCATCCGTACTGGGCAGCCAGGGAAGTCAAGGCAAGCCAGTAACCGCTGGGTACGGAATTCATCAACTGGCCCCCATTCTCATAAGCGTCCGAACTGGTGGTGCGGGCGGAAAAATCCCAGGGCATTTGCGTGAGTGGCATCCCCTGCGAGCCATCCTGGGCAGCAGTAAGGAGGTAGATACGCCAATAAGTCTGCTGGCCAAAATCTTCGCGGACGATAACCATCCATTTGGCCTGGACTAACGCCGGATTGAGTGTGAAAGCCCTCCCGGTATAAAGCCAGTCCTCGGCCAGACCAGGTTCGAGTGGGGTGGTAAGCGAAACCAAGGCGTTTTCCAGGTTGCCTAGGGCATCCCAGCCGGTTTGTGCAGCGACCCGGGTGCGTAATGCCTGGAAAGAGTAGCATGCCAGCTCATTCAATCGTGGATCGATTGCCGTGACATCTGTCAGTGTGACCAGCGAAGCGCGCCCGGAAGGGATATTTGAAGGAGAATTGGTTCCCGTTGCGAATGGCGCAGCCAGCGTGACCTGTGCTGCGGCCTGAAAGTGACCGGGTAGAACTGCGCTTGTGGTGCCATATGATAGTCCATTTAAAGCACCAAGGAGCAGCACTGGCGGGATGCTGAGCACACCAGCAGTAGTGTATCCGGCCAGAAAAGTCTGATTGGGGGTTGGCAGGCGGCTGGCAACGGTGCTGTTATCCTGCCAGACAGGCCAGTCACCAGAACCAGCCCAGCGCGCTGGGGTACTGGGGTTGCTGGTATCCCAAATGTAGATATTGGACAACCCTGAATCTGGGTCAGTGGCAGCCCATGCCAGTCTGCTACCGTCTGGAGACCAGGCAGGATGCGCCTCGATCGCCCGAGGATCGTTGCTGACATTAGCAAATTTCACGGCAGGGCGGAGGTCTGCAATCCAAACCTCAGGCTCACCGGAGCGGTTCGAGATGAAAGCGATCTGATTTCCATTTCCGAGAGGCGACCAGGCGGGGGATATGTCGGTAGCGGGGTCTTGAGTCAATTGAATGGGGGCCTGACCCGGGTTCGTAACGGAGCGGATAAAAATATCCATATTACCGTTGACGTAGCTTTCGTAAGAGATAAAAGCCCCATCCGGGGACCATGAAGGTGCAGCGTCGTATTCAGGCGTATCCGTCAACCGGAGAAGGCCGCCTCCACCCAGATCCAGTAGATACAGGTCCCAATAACTGTTTCGACGCGATGAAAAAGCCAACCAATGTCCATCCGGGCTGAGAGCAGGTGTGATATCGTCCCACGCATCTGAGGTAAGCCGGGCCAGTGGGAGGGTCTGAGGTGAATACGCAAAGAGATGGAAATAGCCGCTCTCTTCCAGCGACAGGAAGAAAGTGCCCTGCGGAGCAGGAGTGGCGGCAACCGTCTCAGGTGTGGCAGTGATGACATAAGGTGTCTGAGTGGGTACATCGATGGGGGGTTGGGGCTTCGTCGGGGTGTTGGTTGCACTCAGGGTCTCAGTGGGGATCAGGGTGCTGGTCGGCAAAGGCGCTGGGGCGGGACCACAAGCGGGGAGAAGCAGCAATAAGCAAAAGGTAAGGAGAAGAATGGCAGAAATAGAGCGGGGAATATGGGACATTTTATACCGTGGGGGATGGGATTTCAACAGTGAGGTCGCGGTGATCAATTTCGCCCAGATCTGGGAAAGAAAGCATCACCGCGAGCTTATATACTCCGCCTGTGGTTGCGACATGCTTGCGGATGTGAAGAGTAAGGTCAAGCCACCAGGAAACCGGTTCGACGACAGTGGTGGTGGCAACAACCTCTCCGGAGGAGTCGGTCAGGGTCAGTTCGAGATAAGGCTTTTGCTGGAAGGGGGTCAGTTCCAAAGTGATTTGCAGGCGTTTTCCATCCGGATAAGGTTGTGCGCGCAGGTCGAGCAGGCGTGTATCCACAGGCGCGAGTCGCTCAACGTCCGGGTTTGTAAGGAAGAATTCCATGCGACCATTATAACCAGAAACCTGTTTTCTCACCGCTCCCCCTACGGTATAATCTGACCATGACTCCAAAACTGACCCATCTTGACGACTCCGGCCGCGCCCGTATGGTGGATGTTGGCGACAAGCCCGATACTGAGCGTCTTGCAATTGCGTGCGGCGAAGTTATAATGAATCGGGCAACCCTGGATCTGATTCGTGCCGGGACGATTAAAAAAGGTGACGTGTTGACTGTGGCGCAAATTGCTGGAATTGCCGCAGCCAAGCGGACCTCGGAGCTGATCCCATTATGTCACCCTTTACCCATCAGCCACATAGACGTGGTGCTCTCCCTCGATGATACCCTGCCCGGCGTGATTATCAAAGCTTCGGTTAAAACGACCGGCAAAACCGGTGTCGAGATGGAAGCACTGACGGCAGTCTCTGTGGCAGCATTGACGATTTACGATATGGCCAAGGCCGCTGAGAAGACCATGAAAATCCAGAACATCCGGCTTGTGGAGAAACATGGCGGCCGGTCTGGAGATATTATAAACAAGTAGGGGCTGATCGGTGAACCCCCCTGATTATGAGGCTTTGGAGCTAGAATGCACAAAATTAAAGTCTTATTCTTTGCCACCCTGCGTGATTATGTTGGTTCGAAATCGGTGGAGCTCGACATTCCTCTTGGATTAACTGTCGGCGGGCTTACAGATTTGCTGGTGGCAAACCATCCCCCCTTGGAAAAAGTAAAAGACTCGATGATAGCAGCCATTAACCGCGAATACGCTGCCATTGAGCAAGTCATCCCTGAAGGCGCTGAAATTGCCTTCTTCCCGCCCGTCTCCGGTGGATAGGATTGCGGCATGGACTTCCCAACCATCATCTCCCTTACCGAGACCGAACTCGACCTGGATACCCTTCTTACCCGCATTACGCTCCCAACGACGGGTGCAGCGGCTATTTTTGCCGGCGTGGTGCGCGGACAGACTTCCCGCGGTGACACCCACGAAACGGTTTATCTTGACTATGAAGCCTACCAGCCAATGGCGGAAACTAAAATGCGCCAGGTAGCCGAAGAGATCCGCCAGAAATGGCCAACCATCGAAGGCATTGCAATTATTCAACGAATCGGGCGGCTGTATCCCGGAACACCCACCACATTAATCGCCTGCACATCTCCCCACCGTAATACAGGCGTCTTTGAGGCGGCACGTTACGGCATTGACCGGCTCAAGGAGATTGTCCCGGTCTGGAAGAAGGAAATCGGGTCGCAGGGCGAAGAATGGGTCGAAGGTCATTACCATCCGAAGCCAGGAGAATGATGGAAATTTCCTGTACCAATTGCGGAAGTACTTACCCGCCATACGGCCTGCCATATTGCTGTCCGAAATGTGAAAGTCTGTACGATTTGCACACTCCGTTGCGCTTTGACCCGATGCAGGTGGACCGATCTCAACCTGGTATTTGGTGTTACCGGCACACCTTTGGACTCTCCCCGGACTCCGAGCCTGTTTCTCTTGGCGAAGGCGGCACACCTCTGCTATGGGCGGAAGTTTATGATCGCAAGGTAGCCTTCAAGTGCGAGTTTCTCAACCCGAGTGGCTCCTTCAAGGATCGCGGCTCGGCCGTCATTGCAGCCTGGCTGCATTCACGCGGAATTAACGAAGCGGTGGAGGACTCCTCCGGAAATGCCGGAGCCTCATTCGCGGCTTATGCGGCCCGGGCGGGTATTAAAACCCGGGTTTTCGTCCCAGAATCCGCCTCTGGCCCCAAGCGCAGGCAGATTGAGGCTTATGGTGCGGAACTAGTCCCGGTCCCTGGATCGCGTTCGGATGTAGCTGAGGCGGTCAAGGCAGTGGCAGGTGGTGGTGTAGTATATGCCAGCCATGCTTACCTGCCATTCAACCTTCCTGGTTATGCCACCGCCGCTTACGAAATTTTCGAACAGTTGGGTAACAAAATGCCGGGGGCGGTCATCCTCCCGGCTGGGCAGGGCGGACTTCTGCTCGGCTTGGTGCGCGGATTTGATACACTGCGTATAGCCAACCTTCCAATTAGGAATACTCCAAAGATCATCGGGGTACAAGCAAGAGCGTGCGCACCGTTGTGGGCAATGTTCACTGCAGGCAGCGGGGGGGCTGGGTTGGTTGGCGAGAATTGCACACTGGCGGAGGGGGTACGGGTGCGCAATCCACTGCGAGGAGACGAAGTGCTCCTGGAGGTGGCAGCGAGTCACGGGTATATGTGTGCTGTGGATGAGAATGAAATTTTGCCTGGCCGCGATGCGCTTGCCCATCTTGGTTTTTACGTGGAGCCTACTTCAGCTATCGTCTGGTCTGCATTGGCTCAAATGATCAAAGATTTACCTGATCCAGTGGTGATCATTTTGACTGGATCCGGCTATAAGTACGAGTAGAATAATGCAAAGGAATTGCAACATGACAGACATTCAATCTTTTGGCAAAAAGCTGATTTTCAATCTTGAAAAGGTAATTGTAGGAAAACGACATCCGATTGAGTTGATTGTTGTCGGTCTGCTCTGCCAGGGTCATGTGCTTATCGAAGACGTGCCGGGAGTTGGCAAAACTGTATTGGCACGCAGCCTGGCAAAATCGCTGGGGTGTTCGTTCAACCGTCTGCAATTTACCCCCGACATGCTTCCCAGTGATGTGACCGGTGTCTCAATTTACAACCAGTCAAAGCGGGCATTTGAGTTCCGTCCCGGTCCGATCTTTGCCCAGGTGGTGTTGGTGGATGAAATCAACCGTGCCACGCCCAAGACACAGGCAGCGCTGCTTGAAGCGATGGAAGAACGGCAGGTAACAGTAGATGGCAAGACTCACCCATTACCCCTTCCATTTATGGTTTTGGCGACGCAGAACCCGATCGAATATGAAGGAACATTTCCCCTCCCCGAAGCGCAACTGGACCGGTTCCTATTGCGTGTCCGATTGGGGTATCCTAATCCGACTGACGAAATTGAGATTCTTGACCGCCAGCAGTTGCGCCACCCTATCGAGACACTGAAATCGGTTATCAAAGTGGATGAGCTGATAGAAGCCATGGAGGTAATTAAGAAAGTTTATGTCTCCGATTCTATTAGACGCTATCTGGTGGAATTGACCAATAGAACGCGACAGCATGCGGATGTATACCTGGGAGCAAGCCCACGCGGAAGCCTGGCGCTCTTCCGTACCGGTCAAGTTGCAGCCGCGCTGGTCGGGCGTGATTATGTTTTACCGGATGATATTAAGCGACTGGCGGTACCTGTGCTGGCACACCGCGTCATTGTCGGGCCAGCAGCCCGTTTGCGGGAATTAAGCGCTGAGAAAATTGTGCAGGAAATTCTGGATAATACTCCGGTACCAGGCGGAGATTACGAAGCATCCTCCCGGAAATGAAACCGACTCTTGCCTTGCGCTGGCTGCTGGCCGGAATTATCCTCTTCGGCCTGGGAGGCTGGGCTGTGACTGGCCTGATGCTCTACGCGCGCATGGCGTACCTGGGCCTGCTGCTGGTTGTTGTGTCGGGGGTCTGGGCTGCTATTTCAATGCGCGGTATACGCCTGAACCGCCAGGCACGCATATTGAGGACCAGCATGGGTGATGTATTCGAAGAACATTTCGAGGTCCGGAATGTTACCTGGCCGGCTTGTCTCTGGTTGGAGATCATCAACCAATCCAATTTACCAATGGCTGGCGGTTCCCGTCTAGTGACAGGTATTGGTCCTCACCAACGTCGTTTCTATACCGCCCGGACATTGCTCTACCGGCGCGGTGCTTTCTTGCTTGGTCCAACCAGCATGTCTTCCGGGGATCCGTTTGGTCTGTTCACTATTCGCAAGCTGATCCCGGCGAAGGATACACTGGTGGTCTTGCCGATGACGGTACCGATCACTGATTTTCCCCCGCCCCCTGGTCTTTTACCGGGTGGTAAAGCCATTCGCCAGCGGACATTCGATGTGACACCGCACGCTGCCGGGGTACGCGAGTATGTACCAGGCGACCCGATGAAAAGGATTCACTGGCCAAGCACAGCCCACCGGGGACGGTTTATGGTCAAGGAATTTGAGCAGGACCCGCAGGCGGACATCTGGTTGTTTTTGGATGCCCAGCAGGATGTCCAGGCTTCAATGCCTGAGCAAACAGTCGCTTTCAGTGAAGAGGGCTGGTGGCTGCGGCGCCCAAATGTGTCGCTGCCTCGCGACTCATTTGAGTATGTCATCACTTCTGCAGCCTCTCTGGCAAGTTATTTTCTCATGGAACGGCGGGCGGTAGGTCTGGCATGTGCAGCCGGGAAGTCTACTGTTGTCTCTGCAGAACGCGGCGAGCGCCAGGTGAACAAGATCATGGAGACACTGGCTTTCCTCCAACCGGATGGAACAATGCCTTTGCTTGGTCTGGTTACGATGCGGGCCAAATTGCTGCCCCTTGGAGCAGGCGTAATCCTGATTACTCCCTCGACGCGACCCGAATTGTTGCTGGTGGTTGAGGATTTGCAGCGCCGCAATCTGCGCCCTGTAGTGGTGCTGATCAAGGCTGAGACTTTTGGTGGGACAGGAGAAAGCGAATCTATTGTTGCCGGTTTGTTGCGCCGTAATGTCCCGGTTTGCCCGGTCGGTTTTGGCGACGATTTGTCGATTCAGTTGGCACTTCCTGTGGTTTACTTCCAACGCTCATATTTGCCTAAATCTTATTTTAACGTCAAGATATGATTGTGTTATGGATAAGTGATGTTTTTCACGAAAATATTAACCACATTGCACTTGACGTTCTTGTCAACGCCCTTGATACTAAAAATGATGAAAAGAGGAGTCGAACATGGAACATTTTCTCGACATTTCCGACCACTCACCTGAAGAATTACAGGATCTCCTGGACCTGGCGATTCGTTTGAAGAAAGAATATTTTGCCACAGGTAATCCACCTCTTTGTAAAGGCAAGGTGCTTGGGATGATTTTCCAGAAACCCAGCCTGCGGACGCGCGTCTCGTTTGACATGGCGATGCGTCACTTGGGAGGCGATGCGTTATATCTCTCTCCAAACGAAATTGGCCTCGGCAAGCGCGAGTCAATCGCCGATGTGTCGCGCGTGCTTTCTGGCTATGTCCACGCCATGATGGCGCGCGTTTTTGAACATGCTCATATGCTGGAACTGGCCAAGTGGTCTTCGGTGCCGGTCATCAACGGTTTGAGCGATCACAGCCATCCCTGCCAGGCGATGGCTGATGCCTTGACCATTGAAGAGAAATTTGGCAAGGCTAGAGGCTTGAATGTGGCCTTTGTTGGTGATGGGAACAACGTGGCTATCTCGCTGATGCAGATTTCAGTCAAACTTGGATGGAACTTTTCGATTGCAAACCCGGAAGGCTATGATATGCCTGCAGGGAGCATCGACCAGGCCAGGAAACTGGCGGCAGGCACCGGGTCCAAACTGGCGTTCCTACGCGATCCACATGAGGCGGTTAAGAACGCCCAGGCTATTTACACTGATACTTGGATCAGTATGGGCCAGGAAGAAGAGACCGCAAAACGAGAAACTGTCTTCCCGCCTTACCAGGTCAATGCGAAACTGGTCGGCGAAGCGGACAAGGATGTCATTGTAATGCATTGCTTGCCGGCTCATCGAAATCACGAGTTGACCGATGAGGTGGCCGACGGTCTGCACTCGGTCATTTTCCCGCAAGCGCACAATCGTCTCCATGCCCAGAAGGCAGTTCTGGCGCGGTTGTTCGGTGTGACGTAGGAACAACTCAAGTCGTTACCTCTTACGATTGGAAAAACATGAAAACACAAGAGTACATTGCTCTCGAAGAACAGTACGGCGCTCACAACTATCACCCGCTGGACGTGGTCATCACGCGCGGCGATGGCGTGTGGGTCTATGACGTGGAAGGCAGGAAATATTTGGACTGCCTGTCGGCGTATTCGGCAGTGAACCAGGGACATATCCACCCGAAGATCCTGGCTGCACTGGTGGAACAGGCTGGGAAGATCACCCTGACCTCGCGGGCCTTCCGCAACGACCAATTACCTCTGTTTTACAAAGAACTTTCCGAGTTGACCGGCTACGAGTTATCCCTGCCGATGAACTCCGGCGCGGAGGCTGTCGAAACGGCGCTCAAAGTCGCCCGCAAGTGGTCCTACCAGGTCAAGAAAGTTCCGCGCCATCAAGCCGAGATCATCACCTGTGCCGGCAACTTCCACGGGCGCACCATCACAACTATTTCCTTCTCCACCGAGCCGCTCTACCGCGATGATTTCGGCCCATTCACGCCGGGATTTGTCACCGTGCCTTATGGCAACGCGAATGCAATTGCCAAAGCCATAAACCCGAACACAGCCGCAGTGCTGGTGGAACCCATCCAAGGTGAGGGCGGGGTCATTATCCCGCCAAAAGGCTATCTTTCCCAGGTGGCTGAAATGTGCAAGAAGAACAACGTTTTGTTCATCGCGGATGAAATCCAGACGGGTCTGGGTCGGACCGGGAAACTGTTTGCCGCACAGCACGAGGATGTACGTCCGGATGTGACTATCATCGGCAAAGCTCTAGCTGGAGGTTTTTACCCGGTCTCTGCCGTGTTATCTGATAAGGAAGTGTTGGGGTTGTTTGCTCCTGGCGAGCACGGCTCGACCTTTGGCGGTAACCCGCTAGCGGCAGCAATTGCACGAGCAGCTTTGAAGGTCATTGTGGAAGAGAACCTCATTCAGCATGCCGCGGAAATGGGCGAGTATTTCATCGAGCAATTGAGCGAGATTCCCAGTCCGCATGTCAAGGAAGTGCGCGGAAAAGGTCTGCTGATCGGCGTTGAGCTGAACGAAAAGGCTGGCAGCGCTCGACGTTTCTGTGAAGCTTTGCAGAACAAGGGTATCCTCGCCAAAGAAACACACGAACGCGTCATCCGGTTTGCCCCACCACTAGTGATTGACAAGGAAACCATTGATTGGGCGCTACCTTCAATCCGCGAAGTGTTGAATATGAAGTAGAATTGCTGTTTAAGCCCCGAGATGAAATCCTGTCTTCGCCAGGAATAACCGCAGACCAAGTCACCGTTTTATGCAATAAGGAGTAAGATACCCGGTAAACTTGCCGGATATCCGAGTAACATTGGAGGTATGAAATGATCATCTGTATCCCAAGAGAACGCCGCCCGTACGAATTCCGTGTTGGGCTTTCCCCCATGGGAGCGGAAATCCTGATGCAGCATGGACATACAATCTTCATTGAGCACGATGCCGGGCAGGGAGCACGTTTCCCGGACAGAGAATATGAGAAAGTGGGGGCAAAAATTGCCTACGCCGTGGATGAAATCTACGGGCGGGCGGAACTCCTGCTCAAGATTGCGAGACCACTCGACGATGAACTGGACATGCTGCAGCCGGGGACAACGATTGTCGGTTTCCTGCATCTGGCGTCTGCCGCGCAAAAGAAAATTGACGCCCTACTGAAAGATAAGATCACCGCCATCGCGTACGAACAGATCGAAGAAGCGGATGGCTCTCTGCCCGTCCTGCGCCCGTTCAGCCAGATCGGCGGTGCCATGGCTGCGGAGGTTGCTTCCCGTCTCCTGCAAAGCGATCATGGCGGGCGCGGTGTTCTGCTAGGTGGCATCCCCGGCGTTCCCCCAGCTGAAGTGGTCATCATTGGCGCCGGGACATCCGGCACTTACGCGGCGCGTACCTTTAAAGGCCTCGGCGCACACTTGACAGTGCTTGATAAAGACCTCAATGCATTGCAACGCATCAGCCAGATTGACCCGAATTTCGTCACCTTGCTCGCCACGCCGCACAACATAGCCCGTGTCTGTGAATACGCGGACGTGCTGGTGGGTGCGGTCTTGGTGCCGGGTGCCCGTTCCCCGATCATCATTACGCGTGAGATGGTTAAGAAAATGAAACATAGGTCTATTTTTATCGATATCAGCATTGACCAGGGCGGGTGCAGCGAAACCTCGCGTCCGACAACCCATGATCACCCCTCATACATTGAAGAGGACGTGGTGCATTATTGTGTACCCAACATGCCGGGCGTAGTGGCGCGGACCGCCACGCACGGATTTGTAAACGCAGCCATTGCATACATTCAGGAGATTACAGATCTGGGCGTGGACAAGGCCATCGAAAATCCTGCCATCGAGGCAGGCGTTAACACTTATAAAGGTGAATTGCGCCACCTATCCCGTTTCACGAATAAAGATGAAGGAGAAAAAGATGGATTGGAATAGTATTTATCAATCGCGCGTGACGACAGCTGAGAAAGCAGTTCAAGAGGTCAAATCGGGGAATCGTATCTTTTTGACCGGCAACGTTTCAGTACCACAGACGCTATTGGCTGCCCTGGTGGCATATGCACCTATCTTGAAGGACGTGCAGATTTGTCAGGCGCTTTCCGTAGGCCCGGCTGACTATGTCAAGCCGGAATTGGAAGGCCATTTGCGGGTCAATGCAATGTTTATCAGCGCCAATATCCGCAAGGCCGTTCAGGAAGGTCGTGCCGATTTCACTCCTGTGCTGCTCTCTGAATTTCCTCTACTCTTCAAGGAAAAACTCCTCCCAGTGGATGTGGCTTTCGTCCATGTCTCCCCGCCAGACGAGCATGGTTTCTGCTCGCTGGGCGTGGAGGTCGGCCTTACCAAATCCCCGGCCGAATCGGCAAAAATTATCATTGCAGAAGTCAACGACCAGATGCCGCGCACCCTGGGCGACTCGTTTATTCATGTCAGCCGCCTGACGCATATCGTGCCGGTTAATTACCCGATCCCAGAAATGCCAATGTCTGGCGAGGCTACCGACCCAATCACCGAACGACTGGCCGGTTACGTGGCCGATCTCATCCCGGATGGTGCCACCATGCAGATGGGTATCGGTGCCATACCGGATGCGGTCTTAAAATTCCTTTTCCATAAAAGAGACCTGGGCGTACACAGCGAACTGATTTCCGATGGTGTTATTGATTTGGTAGAGGCTGGCGTGCTGACAAGTGCTCGCAAAACCTTGCACCCTGGTAAAATCGTGCTCGGTTTTGTTCTTGGCTCCAAGCGCCTGTACAGTTGGGTAAACGACAACCCCTTGTGTGAATTTCGTCGCACCGAGTATGTCAACGACCCATTCATTATTGCCCAGAATGACAATATGGTGGCTATCAACTCGGCCATTGAGATTGATCTGACCGGTCAGGTTTGCGCAGACAGCATCGGCCCTAAGTTCTTCAGCGGTATCGGCGGCCAACTCGATTTTATCTATGGTGCTTCCCGTTCGAAGGGTGGTGTGCCAATCATTGCCATGCCCAGTACTAATGTCATGAAAGACGGCACGCCTATTAGCAAGATAGTCCCGATGCTCAAACAGGGTGCGGGCGTTGTTACCGGCCGCAATCAAATCCATTACGTTGTCACCGAATACGGCGTGGCTGACCTTTATGGCAAGTCCATCCGCCAGCGGGTAAGAGCACTCATTGGTGTTGCTCACCCTGATTTTCGCGCCGACCTGGAAAAGCAGGCCAATGAACTGAACTGGACATAGTCATTGAGCGGCGTGAGAGGTGACTCTGGAAAAAAAACTATAAGGGCGGCCAATTAGCCGCCCTTTGGCATATAATAAAGCCATGGATAGAAAAGCGAAAATTGTAGCCACGATAGGGCCTGCCAGCCAGGACGAGGCCGTTCTTGAGAAATTGCTTCTAGCCGGGATGGATGTTGCCCGCTTGAACTTTTCGCATGGTACACACGAATCGCACGCAGCCCGGACCCTTTCCCTGCGCGCTGTATCGACTCGTCTGGGGCGGCCTTTGGCGATCCTCCAGGATTTACAGGGACCGAAGATCCGCGTCGGCGTGCTGCCCGAACCGCTAACACTCGCGGCAGGTGAGCAGGTCCGGCTATACCCGGAGAACGCAGTCAGGCCCGCTGGAGTTTCCATCCCGGTTGATTTTCCACAACTCTTTGGAGTAGTTAAACCCGGTGACCGCATCCTGCTCGATGATGGACGGCTGGTTTTGACGATTATATCTGTAGGGAAAAAGCAAGTGGCAGCTGAAGTAAAAACCGGAGGTGGATTGTCCTCCCATAAAGGTATCAACCTGCCCGGGTTTTTTCTCGACATCCCAGCCTTCACCGAGAAAGACGCCGAAGATTTGACCTTTGGTCTGTCCTTGGATGTGGACGTAGTGGCGATGTCTTTTGTCCAGACAGCACAGGATGTGAAGACAGTCCGGGAGATCGTCAAGGCGGGTGGTGAAAACAGTCCGTTGTTGATTGCCAAACTTGAGCGCCCCAAAGCGCTGGATAACCTGGAAGAGATACTGGATGTGGTGGACGGAGTGATGGTAGCGCGCGGCGACCTGGGGGTTGAGATGGCTCTGGAGGACGTGCCTGGCGCACAGAAGCGCATCATCCAGGCTGCCAACCGGAAGGGGAAACTCGTCATCACGGCCACGCAGATGCTCGAGTCCATGATCCACAACCCGCTCCCCACGCGGGCCGAGGCTTCCGATGTCGCCAATGCCATTTACGATGGGACGGATGCTGTCATGCTCTCGGCAGAAACAGCAGCGGGTGAATACCCGGTGGATAGCGTGGAACTGATGGATCGGATAGTCCGCCAAGCTGAAGAAAATTACGACCAATGGGGGCACGGACAGGTGCTGGAAACCGATGAGCACGATGATGCTGTTGCGATTGCCTACGCCGCAAGAGAGCTGGCTCATGACCGTGATGTGGAAGCGATTGCTGTCTTCACCCGCACCGGCCGGACAGCCATCCTGATGTCGAAAGCCCGTCCGTGCGTGCCGGTGCTGGCTTTCACGCCGGTCGAAGAAACCTACCGGCGCTTGGCGCTGGCTTGGGGGGTGACGCCTTACCGCATCCCCTGGGCAGATACGGTGGAAGAGATGATCGGGCATGTAGAAACTGCCCTGCGGGAAAGTGGTTTAGTCCGACCGGGTGGACAGGTGGTGGTGGTCTCGGGTTTCCCGGTGCGCGATTTCAGGCAGCCGAATATGGCATTATTGCACACGGTAAAATAGTAGCGATGGTCAATAAGTGAAACAGCTTCCGAATGGAATTCGGAAGCTGTTATTATTCATCGGTCGATTGTCTCAATCGTTTGGCTTTCCCTTTTCTCTTCTTGGACTCGACTCGTCTCGCCTGTGATGCCGCGCTTGGTTTTGTAGGCCAACGCTTCTTTGGCCTGACCAGTGCCTTCAGGATGAGTGTCACCAGACGTGATTCAGCGTCGATCCGGTTTTGTTCCTGTGACCGGTGGCGTTTTGCCTCGATAACAAGCACTCCTTCCTGGGTTATCTTATTCCCAGCCAGTTTAATAATCCGTGTTTTGACCTCCTCCGTCAACGAGGGAGAGTTGCGCACATCGAAGCGTAGCTGAGCCGCTGTGGATACTTTGTTGACGTTCTGCCCGCCTGGGCCCGAGGCGCGCACGAATGTGCAAGAAAGCTCATCAGTGGGGATCGAAAGAGTGGGGGTGATGTGGGGCATAAAGAATGAAGAAGGGGCGACCGGCTTATCGCCCCTACGGTTAGAACATCATCGCATTGATCTTCTCAATGGTCTCACGCGCAGGCCGCAGGTCCGGATCGGCGAGGCGGTTGAGGGGGGTGTCCACCAGGTTGAAAGTTTCGGTCAAGGTGAGCTTGGACTCGTCAATATAGAGCAGTCCGGTCACTAACCAATTGTTTAATTGGGCACTTTCCAGCATCTGGAAAGCATTCGCTCGATTAGTGGGATCATAATCTTTTTCGAGTTTCTTCAGAAGCACGGTCGAACCATCGTGCATTTTGACTTCGCGCACGGTGCCTTCGGAGAATTCGCCTTGTAGTTCGATTTCGTCCAATGCCGGGATGAAGGAAATCTCATGAAGGGGCGCTTCGTGGTCCTTCCCCCAGGTGTAGGAGTGGATGGCGTTATCCTGGTTGTTAAAGGTCACACAAGGGCTGATAATGTCAAGCACAGCCACGCCGTGATGGCTGAGGGCAGCTTTGAGAAGTTCCTTCACCTGTTTGGCGTCACCGGCGAAGGAACGTGCCACAAAGGTGGCATTGGATGTCAGAGCCTCCATGCAGATGTCCACTGGCATATATTGATTGATTCCCTGGTGCTTCAGGTCCAGACCAACCTCAGCCGTGGCTGAGAACTGACCTTTCGTCAGCCCATAGACACCATTGTTCTCTATGATATACACAATCGGTGCGTTGCGGCGCACCATGTGCTTGAAACCGCCCATCCCGATGGAGGCGGTATCACCATCGCCTGATATGCCGATGGCACGCATGAATTTATCAGCAAAAAGTGCGCCGGTGGCGAGTGAGGACATACGCCCGTGTAGGCCGTTAAAGCCAAACGAACGATTAAGAAAATATGCCGGGCTTTTCGACGAGCAGCCAATGCCGCTGAACTTCATGATTTCTTCCGGGATGATATCCAGGTCGTAGCAGACGGTGATGATCTGGTTAGCAATGGAATTATGTCCACAACCCTGGCAGAGCGTGCTGGGCAGACCTCGGTAATCATTTTTGGAAAGGCCGGCTTTGTTGGTTTGAGTGGGAGCAGGTGTGGTCATTATTATTTCTTCTCCTGTGCCAGGATGGTCTCTTTGACCCATTTAGCGCTCAATGGCAGACCGTCACTGTGACAGGCTGAACGGAACTTGGGAGCCTGGTCGGGCAGAACGGCGCTCAATATCTGGCGCAGTTGACCATCGCGATTGGCTTCAACGATGTAGATTCGTTCATATTTCTTAATGAAATCCTGGACTTCTGTAGTGCAGGGTAGGGCACGAAGACGCAGGTAAGCGGTTTTTAAACCTCCGGCTTGCTTCAACAAAGCCCGGGCTTCTTCCACGGCCGGTTCAGTTGAGCCATAAGCGATGATGCCAACCATTGCGCCTTTGGCTGTCTCAATGACAGGTTTCGGGACAAGGGTTCGGGCGGTATCGTATTTCTTTTTGAGCCGGGTCATATTGCTTTCCCAGGTGCTGGCATCTTCAGTGTAACGGGCATTCTCATCGTGGCCGGTACCGCGCCCGAACCAGGCCGCGGAGGGATGCTTGTTGCCCGGTGCGGTGCGGTAGGGGATCCCGTCCCCGTCTGAATCCTTGTAACGACTCCAGATGCCGTTGAGTTTTTCCAAATCGGCTTCCCAGAGAACCTTCCCACGCTCGAGTGGGATGTCAGGATATTCAAAGGGCTTTGTCATCCACTGGTTCATGCCCAAGTCGAGGTCACTAAGTACAAAGACAGGTGCCTGTAAATGTTCGGCCAAATCGAGGGCTTTCCATCCAAATTCAAAGCATTCCTGCACTGAGCCAGGCAGCAGGATGATATTTTGTTTGTCGCCATGACTCAGGAAATATGCCTCAGTCAAATCACCCTGGGCAGTACGGGTTGGAAGACCGGTGCTGGGTCCAATGCGTTGCACATCCCAGATGACGACCGGCACTTCGGCAAAATAAGCCAACCCGGCATACTCCGCCATCAGGCTGATACCAGGACCAGAGGTCGAAGTCATCGAACGAAGCCCGCCCCAGCCTGCCCCGATTGCCATGCCGATCGCGGCCAATTCATCCTCAGCTTGCAGGACTGCATATGTTTGCTTGCCATCCGCGCTCTTACGTAATTGCGGGAGAAAAACATTGAGCGATTCGGCCAGTGTGGAGGCTGGGGTGATGGGATACCAGGCCACGAACTGCAAGCCGCCATAGATGGCGCCTAGTGCTGCGGCAGTATTGCCGTCGGCCATGACAAAGTCGGAGGTGGAATCCATCTGTGCGACGGAATAAGGATCAGTCTTTTTCAGGTTTTGGGCAGCCCAGTCTACGGCGGCCTTGACCGTGCTGAAATTCGAGTCTATGGCTTGTGCTTTGCCTTTAAAATGAAAGCTCAATGCTTGCTTGATGGTCTCCATATCAATGCCAAGCATATGCGCAAGGATACCGACATAGACCATGTTCGCAATGTAATCTCGGAGAGCTGGGGAGACGTTAGCAGCGCGTGCCAATTGTTTAACTGGTATTGGATAGATGGAAATATCGCTGCGGGTGATGGATAGTTTAATATCGTCAGCAAAGAAAAACGCTCCGCCTGGCTGGACAGAGGCCAGATCCCGGGCGAAAGAAACCGGGTTCAAAGTGACAACCACCTCCTGTTCGTCACGACGGGCAATGTATCCGTCTTTGCTGAGGCGGATGGTGTACCAGGTGGGTAAGCCTTGGATATTGGAAGGGAATAGGTTCTTGCCGGACACCGGGATGCCCATTTTGAACAATGCCCGCAATAACGTAACATTAGCGGTCTGCGAACCAGACCCGTTTATGGTGGCAATTGTAATGGAAAAATCGTTAATTACTTTTTCTGTCATGAAAACTCCTGTTTATTAGATGAAAAATTTGACAAAAAGAGGCGGATTGATGATAATTCAATCCAGTAAGAGGGTCAAGGGGAAAATAATAATGGCCATCGGCGAACGCCACTTCACCAATTAGTAGCGGACGGTCGTCAATATTTCCTCTTGGAATTAGAAAAAGCCTGACGGGCAGCCGTCAGGCTTTGATTTCAACTTTTCAAGAAATCTGTTATAGTCGCGACCATCAATGCCGCGCCACGCGGCAAAACTGCCTCATCAAAGTCAAACCTGGGATGGTGATGACCAGCATCCAGTCCTTTTTCGGGATTAGCCGAGCCAATGAAGAAGAAGCATCCCGGCACTTTTTCCAGGATAAAGGCAAAATCTTCCGAGCCCATTGTAGTGTAATTTGCGGTTTCCACGTTCGCTTCGGGAAACAGGCGGCGGGCAACTGTCTGGATGCGCAGGGCAGTTTCGGATTGGTTGATCGTTGCGGGAGTTAGTATCTGCATATTGATTTCAGTCTGACAACCCATCCCTTCGGCGATCGAATGGACTGTCTTCTCGAAACGTTCCAGGACCCGCGTTCGGACTGTTGGCTCGAAGGTGCGGATTGTCCCGGTCATTTCGACCGCGGGCGGGATGACGTTGAATGTTTCGCCGCCGTGGATGGTGCAGACACTGACAACCGCTGTCTGGAGAGGTGCGATGTTGCGGGCAACGATCCCTTGCAGCGCCGATACGATCTGCGCGGCGGCCAGGATCGGATCCATAGCCAGGTGAGGCACCGCGCCGTGCCCACCCTTCCCTTGCACTTTGATTTTAAAGATTTCTGCTCCAGCCATGACCGGTCCACCGGCAATACCGAACCAGCCGACGGGCTTTTCGTTCCAGACGTGCAGGGCTAAAGCAACATCCACTTTTGGATTTTCCAACACGCCTTCTTCGATCATTTTTTCCGCACCGCCCATGCCTTCTTCGGCTGGTTGGAACATGAACTTAACGGTTCCGGACAATTCGCTGCGATGAACGTTGAGCATTTTGGCAACGGTCAGCAGGACAGCTGTGTGCCCATCGTGCCCGCAGGCGTGCATCACGCCGGGATTCTGGGAGGTATAGGGTGCGCCGGTCTCCTCGTAGATGGGCAGGGCGTCCATATCGGCCCGGACGAGCAACACCGGACCTGGTTTGTCTCCTTCGAGCAGGGCTACCACACCTGTCCTGCCAACCCCGGTATGTACTTCCAGACCGAGAGCAGTCAGCTCTTTGGCAACAATTCCAGCCGTACGGACTTCGTGGAAGCCGAGTTCCGGATGGGTATGGAAATCACGGCGCATGGACTGGGTGTATTCGAATAAGGCTTGAGCTTCAGAGAGAAGATCGGGCATGAGGTACCTCGCTAATATGCAAGAACAGGATGGTGCACCTATACAAAATTAAGTACGCGGAATTTTTCTTCGTAGCGCGGGGTTTCGTCAGTGCTGTCATCAGTATGGCGAGCGAGCATCCGCTGCTCAAATAGGAGCGGGTCTCCAATCTGGGACTTGTGTTCTTTCAGTGCGTTCATTTTCACTTCCCAGGTGTCGGTTACGTCTAAAGTGGTTGTTGGACTGGCAGCCAGCGAGACCCATACTTCACGCGGGGTATGGGGCTGTAATTCTTCAGTAAGCAATTCGGGAAAGAAGTGTCCGTTTCCAGCCGCAGGAAAGACGGCGTCCAGTACAACTTGTCCGGCAGCGCGGTGGTCGGGGTGGTTTACGCGTCCGAACCATGAATAGAGCAGGGTCGGATCGCAGGTGACGAGGATGTCGGGTTTTTCGCGACGGAGGACACGAACGATCTCCCGCCGCAGTTCCAAGCTGGGGATGAGATAACCATCCTCCAGGTTCAGATATTGCACCGACTGGACGCCGATGACCGCTGCAGCATTCTGTTGTTCCACCTTTCGGATGGCGCACAACTGAACCGACGTCATATCTGGCTCACCTCCTTTATTGCCATTGGTCAGCAGAAAGTAATGGATTTCATGACCGGCTCGGGCCCAGCGGGCGAGTGTGGCTCCACAGAAAAACTCCGGGTCATCCGGATGCGCCAGAATGACCAGGATCTTTTGGGCTTTCTCCCAGGCATCGGGCGCTTCTTGGTTAACTTCGCTCATTCTTTTCTTTTTCGGGTTTGGGGCAATTCTCGCACGGTTCCTTGGATTTGCGCCGCAGGGCCTCCAGTTCATCCCAGGGTTCCACCTCTTCACGTTCGAATTCCCGCCAGCCAACGTCGGGCAGATCAACACGGATGGTCATTTGCAGCGGATTAATATCAAGGACTTTGCCTTCGCCCAATGGTGTAACAACGCGCTTGTTCCGCTTGGGCAGTTCCTTGCGGGCGGCGGCATACTGTTCATACTCGTAGACCAGGCAGCAGCGCAACCTTCCGCACATGCCGGTAATTTCGGTCGGCGTGAGCGAAATTCCTTGCTCTTTTGCCATTTTAATGGAAATGGGACTGAACTCGGTCAGGAACTTGGAGCAGCAGCGCGTTTCCATGCCGCAGGCCCCCATTCCACCCAGCATCTTTGCTACGTCGCGTGGACCAATTTGCCGCATTTCCACTTGCGACTGCTGGTAAAGTTTTTGTGTGTCGTGGCGCAGGGATTTCAGGTCCACCTTTTCTTCGGTCTCGGCACTGTACATCAGGGTCAGGCGCGTACCATCAAATGAAAACTCTGCAGCCACGATCTTAACTTCGGAAAGCTTCAGTTGAGCCGCGCGTTCCCGGCAGGCGATCATCGCCTCGAGTTCTTTTTGTGCCCACATACGGCGCAGGATCAAGTCGCGCGGTGTGGCGAGGCGCTCAATGGGTTTCCAAGACCCATCGGGGGGCGAAGCAGGATTTTCGACAATTTGTGTAACCTCGCCCAGTTGTTTACCGCGTGAAGTCTCAACAATGACATGATCGCCAACCTTGATGTGCGGTATTAGCGAAGCATCAAAGTGATATGCCTTGCCAATTTGTGCAAAACGGACACCAACGATAAATGGTCGCATGGCAGGGATTATACCGTAGAGACGACCAGCCTGGTCATCTCCGAGAAAGTTTTTCTGGGAATTGCCTTGGTTGGGAAAATAAGAGTTGTTGGATGGGCTTTACCCGTCCAACAACCCTTAAATCAGTTTCTTGGGAAACTAGACGATATTGATCTTCGGGGCGTTATTTTGTTCCAGGGCTGTGACACTGACCCGGGCTGCAACTTGCTCAGCGATGGATTTGAGCGCTTGTGCAGCTGCCGAATCGGGCCGGGACACCACAACTGGTTCACCGATATCGCTGCTGATTCTCACGGACTGTTCCATTGGCACTGCGCCCAGGAAGGGTACTTTGGCAATCCGCGCCAGATCCTCGCCGCCTCCGGAACCAAAAAACTCGCCGCGCATGTTTTCGATGATGCCAAGGATGGGTACCTCGAGAGTTCGGAACATCTCCAGCCCGCGGCTGGCGTCTTCGAGGGAGACTGCTTGGGGCAGGGTCACAATAACCACCCCAGAGAGTGGCAGGGCTTGCACCAGGGATAGGGGCACATCGCCGGTACCGGGTGGCAGGTCAATGATGAGATAGTCGAGTTCGCCCCATTCCACTTCAGACAGGAACTGACGGATGGCGGAATTGAGCATCGGACCGCGCCAGATGAGCGGTTGTCCCGGCTTGACCAAAAAGCCCATGGACATCAACTTGACGCCATAGGCATCAGCCGGGACGAGTTTGTTCTCTTTTGTACCGGGAATATCGTGGACGCCCATCATCGTCGGGATATTGGGGCCATAGATATCGGCGTCCAACAATCCGACGCACGCACCACTCTGTGCCAGTGCCACGGCCAGGTTGGCGCTGACTGTGCTCTTGCCCACGCCGCCTTTGCCGGAGGCCACTGCGATAGCATTACGTACGGGGAGCTGCATCAGTCCTCGCAAGCGCCCGTCAGCAGGCACGTTGGCATCCATCTTGATGTCGACGGTTTTCACACCAGAGACGGTCAGCGCGGCCTGGCGGGCAGAATTTTCGATAATACCCTTGAGTGGACAGGCTGGCGTGGTCAGGAGGATGGTAAAGCTGACCGCCCCGCCTTTGATTTCCAGGTCGCGGATCATGTTCAACGTGACCAGGTCTTTGTGCAATTCGGGTTCCTGGACCTTGCTCAGCGCGGCCAGGATTGTTTCAGCAGAGATTTTTAGGGACATGGCTACCTCTAGAGAGAATTATTAATATCATTCGGCGGCATGCTTGTTTTATTTTTCTTCTGTTAAGAAGACTGTCACTTCGGCTTTGGCTGTCTCGTACAATCCGGTTAATTCTTCGTCCATGCTGTGGAAACGTTTGAGGGATTGTTTGGCACAGACAGTGCAGCCATGGATGGCGCGGTATGAATCAGCATTGCAGGTGGCGCAACTGTTCAGACGCGCCATCATCAGGATGAACGCCATCTGTTCAGGGCTATCAGGTCCGGTTTCTTCAACAGCCGCAACCAAGTCCCGCCAGGCTTTGCCGCGTTCGTTGGACAGAGACGAGATTCCGCGCGGAGGAAAGATCAAGTCGGTGTCAGGGTTAAACATTCGAAGTTTATTCGCCTTGACCTGTGCGAGAGGCTGCCTTGGCAGCTCGCGCCGAGTTTTCGCGGCTCGCGTTGAACGGGCGTATGCTTTCGTAATACAGGGCTGATTTTGACAATCTGGTTATGTCGTACACGTTGCGGTGGAAGGAAGCCAGTTCGTAATCATGATCCATTTTGATGGCATCAAACGGGCAGAATTCAGCACATAACCCGCAATTCATGCAAATATCCGCGTCAACATAAAACCTGGCGGGGTCTGGAATCGGACGGCCCGTGGCGGGATCGGTGGAGCGGACGATCCAGATGCACTGCGGCGGGCAGACTTTGGCGCAGATCCCGCAGGAGGTGCATCGCAGTGTCTTTT
>CAIQQN010000099.1 GCA_903873975.1 uncultured Anaerolineales bacterium | reverse complement strand
TTCTCGGCGAAGTATTGCAGTTCGGGGTGGGTATAGACGAACGAGGGCATACCCGGGGTTACAGCGCATTCCAGGTCGAAGTTCCTGCCAAATTCGCCAAACTTGAAAATTTCCATCTCCGCCAGCGCCTGGATTTCGACGATCTTCCCGTCCTTGATCATGCAGGTTTTGACATTGTACTCACGCAGGACATGCTCGATGGACCAGGTGGTCATGTAGCTCAGGGGGTGCCGGCGGGCCGCCTCTGCATTCGGGATGCCGCCCACGCGCGCCACCGCTGTCTTGGTCTTGTCAAGCTGGCCGATACCGTGCTCGGTGGTCAGGTTGCTCAGGCCGGGGGCAAAGCCCATCCCATCCAGGATCAGCACATCATTTTTCTCCGCGCGCTGGTGTAAACTCTCGCCGTACTCGCGGATACTCATCCCCGCCGGTACAACCAGACCCTCAATCTCGTATTCATCCGGGCGGCGGTGATACTCTTCCAGGATGTCCACCAGGTTCAGCCGGGCTGTAATGGCGGCTTCGATGGCCAGGTAACTGAGACGCCGGTTAGGCAATACCACAACACCCGCGTCATATTCTTTCATCACTGCTTGCAGTTTGGCGCTGTCTTCGATGTTGACGGCGTGGATGTTGAACTTGCCCGCATCCGTCGCAATGGTTCTCAGTGCGCTTTCCTGCGCGTCCAGCAAACCCACTTTCGTTAATTGTGGGTCTTTACCCAGATACCACGAGACGGCCCGCCCCATCTTGCCTGCTGCGCCTAAGACCAGGATCTTCATATATAACTCCTTTGTGGATTGTGGCTTTTACCCGGCCAATTCCGGGCCAGTGGCAGGGAATTGCGTGGGTCACGAAAAGTATAAACAGCAATTTGTGAAAAATTGCGCATTCAAATCTCGAACAGTATATGACTAATCCTCTGAAAAATCAAGTTCAAGCGTTCTTATCATAGTGCCATATAATATTCTGTTTGGATTTATCTTGCCGCCCATCAGCCGCTATACTACAGCTGGTTATCCCCTGCAGGGCGCGCGTGCTTCAATGAATACAGAAGATTGTAATATGGCTTGAGGATGCGGGGTTTTGGAAAAAACTCAGGAAAAAACTTCAAATGAACGGAGGGCGAGGATTGAATCAAGGAGGTAGTGAGGGCATAAATTGCTCCGAAACGAATGGGGCTGTCCCAAAATGAAGGATGGCCCCTTTCGTCTTAGATATCGGGATATAGGGGTTATTGTCCTTTTCCTCCCCAAACTGGCGGAGATCAAAACTCCCTAGTCGATGGATGTGGCCAGGGGACAGCAGCCAGTGTCACGACGGCCGCGACAGTCACCCTCGAGTCACGCATCTTGTCCCCGCTCTCAGTGGACCACTGCAAGCTCCGCGTGGAGCGTCGCTAATGAGTCAGCGCCGACCCAGACGTCGAAAGCCTCCGCCTCCTGGACCCACTTGCCTGCATTCGTGCTCCAGTAACCGAGCTCTGCCGGGCCGAGAAGGAAGGTGACCGTTTTCGTCTCACCAGGCTTGAGCGTGAGACGCTCGAAGCCCTTCAGCTCGCGCATCGGACGCGAGTCGCTGCCGGCCTTC
>CAIQQN010000098.1 GCA_903873975.1 uncultured Anaerolineales bacterium | reverse complement strand
ATCGAGCACAACCGTGCCGGGTTATTCGCATTGGAAGACTCCACGCTGGTCACCCTGGCGATGCGCGGGACGCCGCAATTGGAGCAATCCGAACCTATCCGTATCCGCATGCAGGGCCCGGAAACCCTGGCGGCGCTGTTCAACGGGCACCGGCCCATCCGCATCGCCAACGTGTGGAGCGACAACCCGCAGGCGCAATTCCTGCGTTCGCTTCTGGACGATGGGGCGGCTGTGTTGCTCGAAGGGATGCAATCCTGGTTGTGGGTTCCGCTGGCGGTGAAAAACCGCATTATCGGCGGTGTGGGTGTGGCGCACGAGAAGCGGAATCACTTCACGTCCCATCATGCTGACCTGGCTCTCAGTGTAGCCAACCAGACTGCCATCACCATGGTCAATGCAGAGCTATACGAACAAGCCCGGGCGCTCGCCACCCTGCAGGAACGCCAGCGCCTGGCGCAGAACCTGCACGATGCCGTCAACCAATCGCTATTCTCCGCCGGCCTGATCGCCGAAGTTCTGCCGCGCCTGTGGGACCGCAACCCGGTCGAGGCGCGGCAGTCGCTGGAGGATTTGCGCCGGTTGACGCGCGGTGCCCTGGCTGAAATGCGCGAGCTTCTGGCCGAACTGCGGCCATCGGTCCTAACCGACAGCAGCCTGGGCGATCTGCTACGCCAGGTGGCCAACGCTTTCACGGGCCGGACAAACGTCCCGGTCAGTGTGAACATCGCCGGGGAACATGTTCTCCCCGCAGGGATCCAGGTGGCGCTCTACCGGATCTGCCAGGAAGCGTTGAATAACATTGCCAAACATGCCGGGGCCAGCCGGGTTGAGATCGATCTGCAATATGATGTCGATGCGGTAAATGATACTGAAAAAGTACAGGCACCTTTGACCGTTGCATACTCCGGTGTACCCAAGTTGGTTGTGGTCAGCTCGGTGGAAATGCGCATTCACGATGACGGTCACGGCTTCGACCCTGGCGAACTCACCACGCCCGGTCATTATGGGCTGGGTATGATGAACGAGCGTACCGAAGCAGTGGGCGCACAACTGACGGTTACCAGCCGGCCGGGTCATGGGACCGAAGTCACCCTGCGCTGGCCGGGAACCCCAAAACAGGAGGCCCTATGACGACGACTTCCTCTTCACGTATCCGTGTCTTGATCGTTGATGATCATACGATGGTCCGCCGGGGGTTAACTACCTTCCTGAAGGTCTACGATGACCTGGAACTGGCGGGGGAAGCCGCCAGCGGGCAGGCAGCCGTTCAACTCTGTGCCCAACTCCAGCCGGATGTGGTCCTAATGGATATGGTCATGCCGGACATGGATGGGGCCACCGCGACGCGGCTCATCCGCAAGCAGTCGCCCTCGATCCAGGTGCTTGCGCTGACAAGTTTCAAAGAAGAGGTACTGGTTCAAAGCGCACTGCAGGCCGGAGCCATCGGCTATTTGCTCAAGGATGTATCAGCCGACGAATTGGTCCAGGCCATCCGCGCCGCGCATGCTGGTCGTGCCACCCTCTCCCCCGAGGCTGCCCAGGCGCTGGTGCATGCCGCCTCCCAACCCCCAGCACCCGGCTTCGACCTGACCAGGCGCGAGCGTGAAGTTTTAACCCTGATGATCGAGGGACTGAACAATACGCAGATCGCCGCCAGGCTGACTGTAAGCCCTTCCACAATCAAATCCCACGTCAGTAACATCCTATCCAAATTGGGTGTTGCCAGCCGCACAGAAGCCGTCACCCTGGCGTTGCGCAACCGCATCGTCCCCTGACCCTCCGAATCTCCCCCAAGTGGCGGAGGCAAACACTCCCCGGCCGATGGATGTAGCCGGGGAGCCTTTGTTGTAAGATGAGTCCATGACCCGCGTATATTTAGCCGATTCCCAAGCCGAAGAACGCTCTGCCCTTCGTCTACTATTGCTTGATTTGAAGTTGGAAGTAGTTGGCGAAGCGGCCGATTGGTTCACCACGTTAGCTCAGGCACCAGTCAGCCGCACAGACATGTTGCTGGTGGATTGGGATTTGCTCCCCATCGCACCTACTGCGGCTCTCAAAGAACTCCGCAAGGCTTGCCCGGCCGCGCTGGTCATCGTCCTCATCAGCCACCTGGACGCCCGTCAGCAGGCCGCACTCTCCGCCGGCGCCGATATGTTTATCAGTAAAGATGAGACGCCCGAGCGTGTGGCCGAACGCTTGCGTGCGGTTGCTGCGAGTGTTCCTATCGAATGATGCCACCTGGCTGATAGGAAGGATTGGAAAACCGGCGCACTATCCTGCCCCAAGCGCCGCCGTAAACCGGGACAGCTTTTTAAATGATACTGTACTCACCCCCGGTAAATGATCGGAGGCGTGCCATACCTCTTCTCCCCTGGGAAAGGGTATGGATCAACAAAAAACGCACGGTATTCCGTGTACCTGAAACACTCGAAAAGGAGAGAACCATGATTAATATTATTATCTACCTGATCGTTGCTGCAGTAATTGGCTGGGTGGCCACTGAAATCATGCGTGACCGCTCAAACCTGCTGATTAACATCATCGTGGCCGTCATAGGCGGATTCATAGCCGGCTACTTCCTCACCCCCCTGTTTCATATCTCGCCAATTGGTGTTGGTGCCATTTCAATTCCTGCAATGCTGATAACCCTGGTAGGTTCCATCATCCTGCTGGTAATTGTCAATTTAATCCGTCGCAGATGATAACCCGGTCAGTTTTCATCTTTTATACGATCCGGCAAACGGGGGTGCGTCACCCGATCAGCACACTCATGGAGAAAACTTTCTGAGATCAAATGATCCGCATCCCTCTTAACGGTTGACAAAGGTCGTTGAACCCGACGGCCACCACACATTCACGTTGGAAAGGAGTACCACCATGAAAATCACCAAAAATATCGGCATGCTGTTACTGGCCATCTTTCTCATCGCCTATGGCCTTTTCGCATTGATCCCTGCTTTAAGTAGCCTGGGCATTATCCTGGCGATCCTCGCCATCGCGGCCGGCATCTTCATCCTGCTGGGCCGTTAGGTCAACTGCTCCCCGGTCAAACGACCAGGTGGCTTCCAAATAGATCTTTCAATAGATCATTCAATAAGGAGAAATCTCATGTTGTGGACTATCATCGTAATTCTGTTCATACTGTGGCTACTCGGCTTTTTCGGTCGGAGAATCATTCCAAGCTTCCCGGAAACCGGCAGTTGGGTTCACGTTCTGATCGTTATCGCTGTCATACTCGTCATATTGAAACTCCTTGGCGTGGTGGCGTTTTAAACCTCGCGCGCTTCGACGATTAAACCCATCTATCGAACTTGGTGATGGCTTCGAAGCGCCACGCCACAAATCTATCTGCCACCCTGTCATAATGCCGAGTAGCCCAGATTGTTGGTTTATAATCACTCTAGAAATGGTTAAGCAAATTTTGCTGGCCAAAGAACGCGAAGAAAACTTGTTGCTGTCAAAAGAATAATCGATAAGCAAAGGAGAGATGAAATGCCTAACAAAAGAATGACCAAGTCCCAGTTCGTGACCGCCCTTTCCGAGAAAAGCGGCCTTACTAAGAAGCAAGCCACGTCAGCGCTCGATACGATCAACAAGATAGTTGCCCAGCAACTCAGCAAGCGGGGACCGGGCGAAGTTCTCATCCCAGGCCTGCTTAAACTGAGTGTCGTTGACAAGCCTGCTACGCGCCAGCACAAAGGCGTCAACCCATTCACCAAGGAGCCGATGATCTACAAGGCAAAGCCGGCGAGCAAAGTGATAAAGGTGAAAGCTCTCAAACCACTGAAAGATGCCATATAACTTCCAGCCAGCCAATCTGGCGTTCTCGTTAGTGCGGCTGGCAACTTCTCATCTCGCTGGATTGAAAAACTAACATAAATGCTATATACCGCAATTTGTGCACTGGCGCAATTTGGGTATTGGTATTGCTGACTCTGGTCGCCTGTGGGACGCAGCCAGAGACTCCCCCGCGCCCGACGTCGCAGTGCATTTAGGTACGCCTGTGGAACAAGTGACCAGGCAACTCTGACATCCGTACTGGCCCAGGAGAAGGATTACGCCGATAATCAGGCGGCAGCTACCACCGAAATTATATGCACATACGCACAGGCAACCTTGGAATCAGCCAATGCAACGCTGAGGTCGGCCCTGATCCAGCAGCAAAACAGTGCTGATGTCGTTGCCGCTCAGCTAACGGCTGCGGCCTTTGGCTTGGCCAGGTTAATTTCGAAATGAAAAGGATATCTCATGAATGCAAACAATCAAAGCCATCGTGCCATTTTACAAAGCATTGCCCATCGGGTAATGCTCGAGCGAGGCCTGCTTCCTGATTTTTCCACCGAAGCGCTCGCTGAATTGGATCGGCTTCAAGCACCTGCAGCAACAGAGGTCGGGCCGGGCAAAGTCCCGCTTGAGTTTCGTGACATGCGGAACCTTCTGTGGGCTTCCATTGACAACGATGACTCGCGTGACCTGGATCAGCTCACCGTCGCTGAAGCGCTGCCTGGAGACAACGTTAAGATCCTGGTTTCCATAGCCGATGTGGACGCGCTGGTAAAAGAGGGGTCAGCCATCAACGAACACGCCCACCATAACACCACCTCGATTTACACGGCTGCCGAGATCTTTCCAATGCTTCCCGAAAAGCTTTCCACCAACCTCACATCATTGAATTTCAACGAGGATCGCCTATCCGTGGTGGTTGAAATGGTAATCGGTGCAGACGGATCCCTTCAAGATTCGGATGTCTACCAGGCGCAGGTCCGTAATCGTGCCAAGCTCGCGTACAACAGTGTGGCTGCCTGGCTGGACGGAAACCGCAGCGCTCCAGAGGCCATCGCGGCAGTGGCGGGACTGGCCGAAAATCTGCAATTGCAGGACCGGGTGGCGCAAAGCATGAAGAATCTCCGCCACATCCATGGGGCGTTGAGTCTGGAAACCATTGAGGCCAAACCGGTATTCGACGGTGATCAAATCCGCTCCCTGGAAATAGAAGAAAAGAACCGTGCCAGAGAGATCATCGAAGATTTCATGGTCGCGGCCAACGGTGTGGCTGCCCGTTATCTATCGGCCAAGAAGTTTCCCTCGATCCGCCGGGTGGTCTGCATTCCTGAACGGTGGGACCGAATCGTCGAAATAGCCGGGGAACACGGGTTCAAACTCCCGGATGTTCCAGATTCAAAAGCGCTGGAGGAGTTTCTCGTCAAGGAGAAAGCCGCGGATCTGCTGCGCTTCCCCGACTTATCTTTGGCAGTGATCAAACTTCTAGGAAACGGTGAATATATTGCCGAGCTTCCTGATGGGAATGTCCCGGGTCACTTTGGTCTGGCAGTCAAGGACTATGCTCACTCGACAGCTCCGAATCGCCGCTATCCCGACTTGCTTACTCAACGCTTGTTGAAAGCAGCCCTGGAAGAGAAGCCTGTGCCCTATAGTATAGATGAGCTGGGTGTTCTGGCGGCTCATTGCACCGAAGCAGAAGATGCAGTAAATAAAGTCGAACGGCAGGT
>CAIQQN010000097.1 GCA_903873975.1 uncultured Anaerolineales bacterium | reverse complement strand
GGGAAGGAAGCCGGTTCGCAGCGCGCGGTGGAATTATTGAAAATGGTGGGTATTCCGGAGCCTGAAGAGCGCGCGGATGCGTTTCCTCACGAGCTTTCCGGAGGCATGGCTCAACGCGTTATGATCGCCATGGCACTGGCCTGTGTTCCGGAACTATTGATTGCAGATGAGCCGACTACTGCACTGGATGTCACCATCCAGGCCCAAATCCTGGACCTGATGCGAGATCTACGCAACAAAGTCGGTGCTTCGGTTGTTCTCATTACACACGACCTGGGTGTGGTGGCGGAAATGGCCGAACGCGTGGCGGTGATGTATGCCGGGAGGATTGTGGAGCAGGCCGATGTCAAGACCCTGTTTGCCAGCCCGCGTCATCCATACACTCAGGGGCTGATGGGTTCCATCCCTATCCTGGGGAAAATCAAAGAGCGTTTGGAAGTGATCCCTGGCACGGTCCCCAACCTCGTTAATCTACCGCCGGGCTGCCGTTTTGCACCCCGGTGCAAAGCGCGCATCGAACACCAGTTACAAATATGTACCGAGACGGAACCCGATCTGGTTCCGGTCTCCTCCGATCACATTGTTCGCTGTTGGCTTTATCAGGATCGAGCGGGACATCACGCTCCATTGGGATAAGGCAGCAGGTACCAACACATCAATTGGAGTAGTTCTTAATGACCATGACAGCGACGAACGAACCTGTTTTTGGAAAAGATCTGGTGGTGGTAAAAGACCTGGTGAAGTATTTCCCTGTCCGCTCCGGGTTGTTACAGCGCGTGGTTGCCTGGGTGCAGGCCGTGGATGGGATCAGTTTCACCATCCGCGAGGGAGAGACCCTGGGATTGGTGGGCGAATCCGGTTGCGGCAAAACAACCGTTGGACGAACCATGCTGCGCTTGATTGAACCGACTTCAGGAGCGGTTGATTTTGATGGGACGGATGTCCTGAGTTTGAAGGGGAGGGCATTGAAGTCCATGCGCCGCAACATGCAGATCATCTTTCAAGACCCGTATGCCTCGCTCGATCCGCGCATGCCGATTGGCGAGTCGGTGATGGAAGGTCTGAATGTGCATGGCATTGGCACTCATCGCGATCGGGTCGATACCATGATGGAAACGCTGAAGAAAGTTGGCCTGGAAGATTATCACGCCCGCCGCTACCCGCATGAGTTCTCTGGTGGACAGCGCCAGCGCATTGGGATTGCACGTGCCCTGGCCCTGCGCCCCAAATTCATTATCTGCGACGAACCGGTCTCGGCGCTGGATGTGTCCATCCAGTCGCAGGTTTTGAATATCTTGAAAGACCTCCAGCGCGAATTCGGGTTGACCTATTTGTTTATCGCACACAATTTGAGCGTAGTGGAACACATCTCAGACCGTGTGGCAGTGATGTACCTGGGTAAAATGGTGGAACTGGCCGGCCGCGAGGAACTCTACCGCGAAGCACTGCATCCGTACACCAAGGCGCTGTTCTCGGCCATCCCGGTTCCCGACCCGACCTTCAAGCGGGACCGCATCATCCTGAAGGGTGACGTGCCCAGCCCGCTCAATCCGCCCAAGGGCTGCCGGTTTCATCCGCGTTGCCCGGTGGCGATTGACAAGTGTTCGGTCGAGGAACCGGTCTTCAAGGAATCGAAGCCGGATCACTGGGCAGCTTGCTGGCTGGTGGAGTAATCTTTTTGGGAGACATATGTCCCCACATCGGATTTTAATTGTAGAAGATCAACGTGAGGTCAGCCGCCTGCTTCGCTCGGCGCTGGAAACCCTTGAGTATGACCTCGAGGTGGTTGAAATTCCATCCGGCGAGGAAGCCATTCTCTATAGTTCCCGCTACAAAATAGACCTGCTGGTTTCTGATTACCGTCTCCCGGGAATGTCGGGGCTTGAATTGATGCGCAAGGTGCAAAAAAACCGCCCTCAGGCCAAGATAATTCTGGTGACCGGGCAGGCCGATCCCAAGATCCGCAGGGAAGTCGCCGAGGCCGGGGCAGATGCCTTCTTCATCAAACCGATCCCAATGGCCGATTTCCTGGATGCGGTTGAACGCCACCTGGATTTCGTCGAGACGATGCTACCGCCCGAACTAATCGCGGTTGATGATGCAGAGATCCAGCGCAACCTTCCGGATCTGCTGTCTGGTTTGCGCCAGGAACTGGCAGCGACCGCCGTTCTCCTGCTGAATGACACCGGTCGGATTCTGGCGTGTGCCGGGGACCTTCCGGATCGCGATAACGAAGTTGCCCTGGTTTCTTCCTTGCTTTCAATTCACAGTGCCGGACAGAAGGTATCCCGCCTCATCGGCCAGAAAATTGCCTCGAACTGGTACGTTTTTAACAGTGGCAAATATGACCTTGTTTTTGCCCCGGTTGGGTTGACACATGCCATGCTGATCATCGGGAAGGGGGTTGCAGGCCAGGATCAGGTATTGAAGACGGTTAACAGTTTCTCAGCAGTGCGAAAGAATATTGAACAAGTAATCGGTGAGACATTCCAGGGCACTCCGGCCATCCAGGAACCGCCTACAACACCGTTGGAAGTGGTCGAGCAGAGCACGAAAGAAATGGAACCATTGTTCAAAGATGCGAAAAAGAAACTCAAGCCGGCTGAGGTGAACGAGTTCTGGACCAAGGCTGCCGATGAGCATAAAGCGCCTTCCAAGCCCGATATGCTCTCTTATGAGCAGGCAAAACAACTTGGTCTTACTCCCGAGGATAAATCCTAGCCATGCCACTGGGGCTGTGATACAATTTGCGCCGCTTCCCGTCCCGTAAGAGATTCGGGATAATATGCCAGAACCGGGATTACCATCCCGTGCTAGAACCGGGATTACCCATTGGGGCGTTGTGCAATGGCAGCACGTCAGCCTTTGGAGCTGATTATCTTGGTTCGAATCCAGGCGCCCCAGCCTGAATTTCCCGCCTGCAAGCGGGGCTTTTTT
>CAIQQN010000096.1 GCA_903873975.1 uncultured Anaerolineales bacterium | reverse complement strand
GTCTGATGGCTGATACCCAGCGAGGAAGCAATTTCCTTATTGCTCATCCCCTTGACGACCCAGGTAAGTACTTCTGCCTCCCGCTCAGAAAGCGGATGAAAAGGACTACCTGGCTCGCTGTAAAGTTGACGCGCTTTTTCCATCTCACCATCGAGCCATTGCTCAAACTCTTCTTGGTTAAAAACGCGATCTTGAATAACAAATCTACCTCTAACAACTTCTTTGACGGTGCGGATAAGATTCGCCGGGTCAATATCCTTGGCGCAATAAGCGGCCGCACCGGCCCAAGCCGCATGGATAATCTGCTCATGATCGTCATAGGCGGTCAATAACACAATTCGAGTGAATAGTTTATCATGAACAACTTGATGTGTAACCTGCTGTCCGTTCATTCCAGGCAAGTTAATATCCACAACGGCAACAAGCGGGTGCAGGGTGCGGATCATCATCAATGCATCTGCACCATTCGATGCCTCTCCAACAATCTTGAATCCAGGCTCGAGTGAAAGCGTATTGATAACCCCCTGGAGGAATAATGGGTGATCATCTACAACAACAATTGTGATATCTTCCATTTACAAGCCTGTCATGAACAAGACTATCCAGAGTATAGCACAGGTCAACCAAGCCGACAATTTTAGGTTCTCCGGGAATCACCGTAACGACGGGGGGAAGAGGAAAATTTCGTAAGATCCCAATTCAACATGAGAATTTCACGGACCCGACCACCGGTACACCGCCATATTCAGCTCACCAAAAGCCGGAGCGTAAGGTGCACCTGTCGTAAAAACCGGACTCAGACCCGAGGTCAGGTGTGGATACCAGTCCGGGAAGGTGACCAGATAAGCCACCCCTTGCTCATTCAGGTAAGCCGCAATCCGATCCTCGTTCCTCAGGAAGGGGATCACTTCTGGCGAAACCAGGCCTGCCAGATCAACCAGATCGTGCCCGCCAAAATACCCCAGCGCGCCGATATCATGCGCTGCAACCAGAGCGTTCGGTGGAACTTCAGCAGAAACCCACTTGGCTGTTGCAACCATTTCGCTTTCGATGAAAGCCACGTCCTGGGCATAGTGAAGGGCACCAAGCCCCCAGAAGACAATCAAAACGCCACCCGCGACCAGTCTCCAAGACACCGAGATAATCCATCGCCAATGCAGGCCGAGGGCCAAAGTAACTTCCACCAAACCAGTCAACCCAAGCAGGAAGAAAATCGGCATGGCTGGCATGACGTAGCGCCCGTATTGATAAGTGACCGGCAGCCGCCAGGCGTAAAGTGCCAAAAAACCGACGAACCAGATTACAGCGGCCAGCACTCCCCAGGTCCGGCGGCGGATGGCAGAGATTACTGTAAGCACCAATCCCGGTAATAAAATGACACCCATCCCTTCTAAAACCGGAAATGCTTCATTACCAAACCTCGCAAGAAATGGTTTTTTTAATAATTCCACATATTCCGCCTGCTTGGCATAAAACGTGTTGGGCAAAGGGGATCCGGAGATCATTAAATTGAACAATAAATAAAGTGCAAACAGGCTTCCAAAGCCCAACCCCAGATTAACCAGTGCCCGCAAACGCTTTGACCATGATGGCTGCATCAACAAGATCACCAACACGGCCGGACCGAGAAGCGTCACCCCATCCGGCCGCACCCAGGCGGAGATGCCGATCAGCAAGCCCAAGCTGAAATATTTTCGCGATCCTGATATGACCAACACAAGCGTAGCGGTCCCCAACAAGGCAAACAGGAGCGTTTCCATCCCAGAGGCCGCCGCCCAGACCAGGTGCCACTCCAGCGCCAGCGCCGCGCCGACCCACGGGAAATGCGGACGGTACGAGGATACCAGCC
>CAIQQN010000095.1 GCA_903873975.1 uncultured Anaerolineales bacterium | reverse complement strand
GGGGCTGGTGAAGGGGGTACTGTTGGGGCAGGTGGCTGGGTCACCGACGGTGTCGCGGTAGGTGCGGGGCCACACGCGCTCAGCGTGAGCACTACCACCAACAACAGGGCAAAGAAAATGGTTTTCTTATTCATATCTTACTCCTCCGGATTCTAGAGATTGGAAAGGCATTCGTACAAATAATCATACACGACAAGTTTGCAAATAGTTTGCAGATTCAATCGCCCAAGCGACTATAATCCACGTAGATGAAAATCTCTGCATTGTTGCGCACCAAATTTCTCGTCCCGCAGCCTGTGGCAGACCGCGTGCCGCGGCCTCTCCTTGTGGAATGGTTTGAAAGCCAATTGGACAAGCGATTAATTCTGCTTTCCGCACCTCCGGGCTATGGAAAAACCACCCTGTTGGTGGACTTTCTCGCTGCTTCCTCCCTGCCTGTAGCCTGGATCCAGCTCGATGAAGCGGACAGCGACCCCAGCGTTTTCCTGGCTTGCATCATCGAAGCAATTTGCCGGCTGCATGGCGAGCGTGAAAAAAACATTGGACGCGCCACCCGAACCTTGTTGGAGAGCGCCGATGCCAGCATCTCCCCCCAACAGATTTTGACAGTTTTGATCAATGAGTTGACAGAACCTTTATTCAGTCCCTGGTTACTGGTGTTGGAAGATTATCACTTCATTGCCAGCCCGGTTGTCCACCAACTGGTGGATCTTCTGCTGGAAAACGGGCCGGCTTCCCTGCATGTCATTATCTCCACCCGCACCGACCCCCCCATTGCCCTGGCCCGCCTGCGGGCGCGTCGCATGCTTGCTGAATTACGAGCCCCCGAATTACGTTTCCGCGAAGATGAAATTTCCTCCTTTGTGAAGCTTTCTGTTCCCGGCCTTTCCGAGCAGAGCCTGAGCTTGCTGGTAGAAAAGACAGAAGGCTGGGCTGCCGCGCTGCAGATTGTCAGGTCTTCGTTACAAGGTCAGGACCCGCGCAGTGCTGACCGGTTCATCGCTGGACTGAGCGGTTCCCATCGCTATATTTTTGAATATCTGGCCGAGGAGGTCTTTCGTCGCCAAAGTCGCAAACGGCAGATCTTCCTCATGAACACGGCCATACTATCTCAAATGGACGCTGCCACATGCAATGCCCTGCCGGGCATTTCCAATGCCCAGGTGACGCTGGATCAGTTGGAAAAAGAAAACTTGTTTCTAACCAGCCTTGATGCGCATCGTCATTGGTACCGTTATCACTATCTCTTTCGCGAATTCCTTTTCAGCAAATTGCAGCAAGAACGGCCAGAACAGGTTGCGCGACTCCACAGTGCAGCCGGAAATTATTATGAACAACTTGACGAGTTGGAGGCTGCCTTTGCACACTACGTTGAAGCGAAAGAATGGGAGGCGGCCGCCCGGGTTATTCAGCTCTTTGCACCGGGTTATGTTGAGCGCGGCCGGGTTGAGGTTCTGCACCGTTACCTGACGATTCTCCCCGATCAAACCATGCGCCGTCATCCCGAACTGTTGCTTCAACGTGGAAATGCACGCCGACGCCTGGGCGAAGCAGGGTTGGCGATCAATGATTACGAAGATGCCCGGACGGCATTCATGGCTGAGGCGAATCTGGGGGGAGTCAGCCAGGCTCTGACCCGACTGGCCGAGATCAATCGAGCACAGGGTAATTATCGCCAGGCTGAAGCGACGGCCTCCGAAGCACTTTCTTTTGCTCCGCCTGATGACCATAATGCGCGAGCGGATGCTCTCATGGCTCTGGCAAAAAGCACCGGCTTTTTGACTGGCATGGATCAGGGACGTTCCTTGGCCGAACAAGCCGCAAAAGAGGCACACCTGGCAGACGACCGGCTTTCCCCACTGGCGCGCGCAAATTTTCTACAGTCTCTGGGACAGATTTGTTGGTGGCACGGTGATCCTCAAGCCACTATCCGTTACTGCAAGGAAGCCCTGCAACTTACACCGGAAGATTTTTCCCCAATTTCCACGCAGGCCTATATCTCGCTGGTCAGTCCCTATCTATATTGGCACGATCTTGATACCGCCCTTCAATATGCCGAACGCGGGTTGGAGATCGCCCAAACCCTGCATTTACGCGAACTACTTCCCAGTGCTTATTCTGCTCTTGGAAATGTGTTGACCCGCCGCGGCGAAACCGCCCGCGCCGAGGGCTGTTTACGACAGGCGATGGAATTGGCCCAGACACTGGGCCTGGCCTCCTATGAGCGGTTGATGACGGCCGGTTATCTGGCCTATAACCTTTATGGGCAGGGCCGCGTGGACGAAGCCCGGCAAATGGCAGAAAGCGCACTCTGGGCATATACCGGCAATCCGGATACTTACGAAGCATATGTATGCAGCAGCGTGCTGGCTGATGTTGCCCTGGAACAGGGCCGATTATCACGTGCGGAAGCACTCTATGCCGATCTGGTCGAGGTTGGGGAACGCCGTCAATTTCGCATTCCTCTGGCCATGGTTTACTTCGGGTTGGCTTACATTCATCTGGTAACTCGTCGTCCGGAAAGCGGCCTCGATTTTGCCCGGAAGGCGTTGCATTTGATTGAACCAACGCAGGCTGTCCAGTTATTCCTTGACCAGGGCGAGCGCAGTCGAGTCGTCTGTAAAAGTTTACAAGATTCCGGGGAGCAAAGTCAATTCCTCCAGCGTGTTATGGAAAGCCTGCCGATAACCCCTCCTGTGTTCGCCTCGGCGGTGGATCAGGCAGTTGTCGTTGTCCGTTGCCTCGGTCCCTTTCGAGTCTTTATTGGCGGCGAAGAAATATCCCAGGAACGGTGGGTATCCACCAAAGCGCGGGACTTGCTGGCTTATTTTATAACATTCCGCGGTGAGCGTATTCCGGGTGAACGGGTATTCGATGCAATCTGGGCAGATAAGCCTGGCCGGGGAATGACTGCATTCCATACTGCCCTCTCGCGTCTACGCCATGCATTACGAAAGGGAGATGCCGCGCCGCGTCTTATTCTCGTTGAGACTGGTGAATATTGGTTGGATATAGCTGCCTTCAGTGTGGATGTAAACGAATTCGACACTGCGCTTACGAAAGCCCGGGCTGCCTCGACGGAAGAACTGGCTGCCCATTGGTATGAGCAGGCAATCTCACTTTATCATGGAGAATATTTGGATAACCTTTATTTCGACTGGTTATTCGCCGAGCGCCACCGGCTGACCCAAGCTTATATCTTGGCTTTGCGCAATCTGGCCAATTTTCACTTCGCACATGAGCGCTATACTAATGCGCTTGAATTGCTTCAACGCGCCTTACGCGTGGATAATCTTAACGAGGATTTGCATTGCCAGGCCATGCGAACATACGTTGCCCTCGGCGACCAGGCTGGTCTGGTACATCAATATCAAGATTTGGAAAAGACGCTTTCAATAGAATTAGGCATGGAACCTTTAGTTTCAACCCAGAAACTCTATCAAAGGCTGATTAACGGATTGAGGACATAGATGTTACCTTCTCATCTTTGTATAATTCATTGCTGCTGCCAAGATACGCTGTCTTTTTCGCCACGACGGGGGTAGAGGCGCGGGTGTTTGCTGGCATCTTTCAGCTTGTGATGGTCGCTATCCTCGTATTTGATATCACGGTCAATGATGTGGCGCTCTGGGGTGGCAAACAAGACCACGTCTGATTCAATGGTACGGGCTGGGAAGATTATCAACCCTGCCCCAATACGGCAG
>CAIQQN010000094.1 GCA_903873975.1 uncultured Anaerolineales bacterium | reverse complement strand
TGACCTACTTTTTATACACTTCCAGGTTCACACAGTTTGGCAAGTGCTCCCCTTTCAACCCGGCGATGAGATTCTCCGCCGCCATCCGGGACATCTTCTGGCGCGTCTGCCAACTGGCGCTGGCGATGTGAGGGACGACAATGCAGTTATCCAGCGTAAGCAGCGGGCTGTCAGTTGGGAGCGGCTCAGGGACGGTCACATCCAGGGCAGCCGCGAAGATGCGTTTTGAATGAAGCGCATCGTACAGTGCCGACTGATCCACCACCGGCCCGCGCGAAGTATTAACCAGTACCGAGGTTGGTTTCATTTTCGCAAAAGCAGCGGCATTCATCAGGCCGCGCGTTTCATCATTCAGCGGGGTGTGCAGGCTGATGAAATCCGATTCGCGCAGGAGTGTATCGAAATCCACTTGAGCAGCATCCACGCCCGGCTCCGGCGCGGCAGGATTGGGGTCTGAAAAAATGATCCGCATCCCGAACCCGGCTGCGCGGCGGGCCACGGCCCGCCCGATCCGCCCGAAGCCGACGAGACCCAGCGTTGCACCGGCGAAATCCGCTCCTAGCATATAGTCCAGGCCCCAGCTTTTCCAGCCGCCGGAGCGCACCTGGCGCTCGCCTTCCACCACCCGCCGGGCGGCGGCCATCAGCAGGGCGAAGGTGAAGTCGGCGGTGGCATCGGTCAGGACGCCGGGCGTATTGCCCACAGGGATGCCGCGGGCGGTGGCAGCAGGCACGTCCACATTATCCACACCGACAGCGCAGTTGCTGACCACTTTTAGCCCCGGCCCGGCAGCGTCCATCACAGCAGCATCAACCCGGTCGGTCAGCAGGCACAGCAGGCCGTTCACCCCGCGCACGCGTTTGAGGATTATTTCGTGCGAGGGGGGTATCTCGTCTGGCCAGAGGTCGACCTGGCAGGACTCCAATACCATCTTCATGGCGGGTTCAAGAATGCGGCGGGTGACGAAAACCTTGGGTTTGGACATAAAGCTCCTCTGGATTGCTCTGGAGTCAGACATCTTGTTGTCCGAATCCCCGGAAGCGAGCCTCCGGACTCCATAATTAATGCTATCATACGACCATGCTTTCTGCCGAGTCTTTCTGGACTAACAGTCTGCGCCTCACACCGGAAGGCGAGCGCCTCACCCGGATTCTTGCCGCCGCAATAACCGCCGTGGAACCGGATGCAGCAGTAGGACGCTTTGTCCGGCGGGACGGGGATATACTCACCATCTCTGGCCGAACTTACAACCTCCAATTGTTCCGCCGCGTGGTCCTGTTGGGGATGGGCAAAGCCTCTCTGGCGATGACTGAGGCATTGGCAGCGATTCTTGGCTCATGCGTTGACGATACCCTGGTGGTTACAAAACATTCCCGGCTTTCGACTCTCAACTTTCAACTTGAAACCTGCAACCTGCCAGTGGTTATCGAAGGCGGTCATCCTGTCCCGGACGAACGCAGCCTGGCCGCGGGTAAAAAGGTCATTAAGTTGGTTTCCAGCCTTCAAGCCGATGACCTGCTCTTCTGCCTGATTTCCGGCGGCGGGTCGGCGCTCGTGACTGCACCGGTGGACGGCGTTTTGTTGAAAGATATCCAAATGCTCACTTCCGCGTTGCTGGTCTGCGGGGCGCGCATAGACGAGATCAATACCCTGCGCCGCCGTCTGGACCTGGTCAAGGGCGGGGGAATTGCAAAGATGGCCAATGGGGCAATCATCGTCAGCCTGATCCTTTCGGACGTGGTTGGCAGCCCGCTCGAAGCGATCGCCTCCGGCCCAACCGCTCCCGACCCGGCGAAGCGCTCCGAGGCTCTCTCCATCCTTTCGAAATACGGGTTGGAGGATCAAATCCCACTTTCCATTAACCATGCCCTTCGTTCTTCTCCCGAAACGCCCAAGCTGGACGATCCCATCTTCGCGAAAGTCCAGAATGTCATTGTGGGGAGCAACCTGCTGGCAGCCCAAGCCGCGCTGAAACAAGCGGAAGAGGAAGGCTTTCACGCATACCTCCTACGGACGGATCTGCAAGGCGAAGCCCGACAGGCTGCCTTTGAACTTGCCACTTTCCTGCGGCAGGCCAGGTTGACCGGTGACCCGGTCCCGTCTCCGGCCTGTATCGTGGTGGGCGGCGAGACAACGGTCACTCTCCAGCAAAGCTCAGGGCAGGCTTTGACAAGGATCGGGCGCGGCGGGCGCAACACCGAACTGGCCCTGGCGGCCGTGAGTGAGCTGGCGAATTTTCCCGGCGTGATGCTGGTTACGCTGGCTACTGATGGCGAGGATGGTCCCACCGATGCGGCCGGGGCGGTCGTCACCGGCGAGACCTTCCGCCGCGCCGCCAAGTTGGGCTTGCATCCGGGGGATTTCCTCGAGCGGAAAGACTCATACTCCTTTTTCTCCGCCCTGGATGACTTGCTCAAACCGGGGCCAACCGGGACAAATGTGAACGATCTGGTATTCTTGTTCGATTTTTAAGAATAAAAAAGGGGCATGTCGAAACATGCCCCTCTGGTTCGAACTGTTAAGACGGAGCGATCCGCCTGTTTGCTTTACACGTGCTTCTTGTGACGGCGGTTCTTCAGCTCATCCCGAAGAATTAGACTGAGCACCAGGCTGACAGCAGTGGTGACCAAAGAGCCGAGGAAAGCGCTCCAGAACCACGGGGCAGCCAGAGTGAAACCGACATGCCACTGGCTACCGATCCAACCCGTCAGGGCAAAGAGTAAGGTATTAATGACCAAGGTGAACAGGCCAAGGGTTAGGACGATGAGCAGGCAGGAGAACGCCTTGAAGGGCGGGCGCAGGATGGCATTGACTAGGCCGAAGATCAAGGCCAACCAGATAATGCTGACCCAGCTACCTTGCAAGGTAATGGATTGGGGTAAAAGGGCGATGGCAACATATAACGCCACCATGTTAATTGCCAGACGGATGATGAATTTCATTTCGACCTCCTTGAGGTTTCTCTTATCGATTCAGATAGACTTACGGTTTTCATCCGGTGAGGTTTCATCGCTTTTCATCCACAGCAGGGTGCGGTGCAGATGAAAGCCGGCTGCTTCGAAGGACGCCTTGAACTGCCCGGCAGGAAAATCCAGGCTGATCTTTTCCCGCCAGCTTAACTCGTGACGGGCATGCAGCAGGAGCGTGGTCAGAACGCCTTCGTTGCCCTCCGGCGGGATGGCAACCCAAAGCTGGTCGTTGCGCCCCAGCATGGCTTGCCAACTCACCACTGCGGATGGGAGGCTGTCTGTGCGCGCTACCCAGTGGCGGACATCGTAATCTGACATGAAGCGGTAGAGCGCCCGCCAAAGCCCGGGTCGCAGGGAGTTCCAGGGCATGGGCTGGTACCAGGTCAGCAGGTCCGGATAGAGACGGTGCAGCCAGGTTTCCTGGGCGGGCCAGTCGCGAGCGGTGCGTTTTGTAACAGCAACACCGAAGCTCCCGGTGTTGGCATTCCGGTCTGGTAGGGCTTGCCAGATTGTCCGGCGGGCGAGTTCTGCAAACCCCAGGGAACGGTAGAGTCCAATCGCTCCCGGGTTGTCATCGCGTACATGCAGCCAGGTCTCGTCAGCGCGGCGTTGTTTTGCATGTTGCATGGCAGCGACCGTCAGAGCTCGCCCGATGCCCCTTTTCCGGTAATCCGGGCGTACGGCAATGTTGGCAATGAGATAATATTTTTTCCGGGCGTGGCGATAGGGAATCAGGCTGACGTTGCCGATAATATCCCCGTTCTCTTCCCAGATGTAACCGGAGAGAGGCATGGAGGCTGTCTCAACGGCACTGCTCGCCCAGCGCAGGAAGACGTTATTCTGCCCGGCGCGGCGCATCTGCTGGATGTAACTGCGGCCGTCGGCATCCATTGTATCGGCGAAGCATTTTTCCACCAGGTCGGCAACACCTGGCAGGTCGCGTACGATGTTGAGCGGACGCAACTGCGGGATTCTTGCGAGCAGGGGAGTGGCAATGGCGGCCATCAAGGAAATTATAGTCCAATTGTTCCTATCCATGGTTGCTTCATGTTCACTCCAAGCTCAATAATTTCAAACTACAATATGGGAGCGAATGGAAATATCTGCGCCTGACTGGATTGTAAAATGCAGGGAAAACCCTGCAGATGACTTACGCAGACTCATATAGAATTCTTATGGCCTGTAACTGATTTACTGATTTTCTTTTTGTTATAATCCTTCCATTGCACAGATTGAATAAAAGGACAGAAACCTATGATGCGATTTGACCGATTTACCGAACGAGCACAGGAAGCAGCCCAACGCGCGGCCGAGATCATCCAGCGTTACGGTCATAACCAGATTGACACTGAACACATCCTGCTGGCGCTCATCGAGCAGCCCGGTGGAGTGATTCCCCAGATACTTGAAAACTTGAATATCAATGCCCAGGCGCTGACCGAACGTCTTGACCAGACTCTGCGCATGACGCCCAAAGCCAATATCTTTGGCGGCGGGGCGGGGCAGATATTCATAACCCCGCGCGTCAAGCGTATTATCGACCTGGCGAACGAGGAAGCCAACCGCTTGAAGGATGAATATATCTCCACCGAGCACATCTTCCTTGCCATCATGAGCGAACGGAATACCAATGCTGCCCGTATACTCGAAGGCGCCGGCCTGACCCGTGAACGGGTGCTGGATGCGATCATGCAATTGCGCGGCGGACAGCGCGTCACCGACCCGCAGGCTGAGACGCGTTACCGCACGCTGGAGAAATATTCGCGCGACCTGACCCAACTGGCGCGTGAAGGCAAATTGGACCCGGTCATCGGGCGCGATAACGAGATCATGCGTGTCATCCAAATCCTTTCCCGCCGCACCAAGAACAACCCGGTCTTGATTGGCGAGGCGGGCGTCGGCAAGACGGCCATCGTCGAAGGGCTGGCGCAGAAAATTGCCACCAACGATGTGCCTGAGATCCTTTCGGGCAAGCGGGTGGTCTCGCTCGATTTGGGGGCGATGATTGCTGGATCGCGCTTCCGGGGGGAATTCGAGGAACGCTTGAAGTCGGCCATCGAAGAGGTGCAGCGCTCCTCCGGGGAAGTCATCCTGATGATCGATGAACTGCATACTGTGGTCGGCGCGGGGGCGGCGCAGGGTGCGATGGACGCCTCCAACATGCTCAAGCCGGCCCTGGCACGCGGCGAATTGCAATGCATCGGCGCCACCACACTAGACGAGTACCACAAGTATATCGAGAAAGATGCCGCACTGGAGCGCCGCTTCGCCCCGGTCTATGTTGAAGAGCCGAGCGTGGACGACACCATCAAAATGCTGAAAGGCTTGCGTGACCGCTACGAGGCCCATCACAAAGTCCGCTTCTCGGACGAGGCACTGGTGGCTGCCGCGCGCCTGGCTGACCGCTATGTCACTGACCGCCATTTGCCGGACAAAGCCATTGACTTGATGGACGAGTCTGCCGCTAAATTACGCGTGGCGCTTTACTCCTTGCCGGACGAATTGAAAACCGCCAAAACCGAAATTGACCATTTGCAAGCCGAAGAAGACGCCGCCTCCAACTCCCGCGATTACCAGCATGCCGCCGAGATCAAGGTCAACCGCTTGCGGCTGGAAGGTGAATTCAAAGAAAAGCGCGATAAATGGGAATCCGAACATCATCTCGACGAAGTGGTGGACGTGAATGACATTGCTGAAGTTGTCCATCAGTGGACCGGCATCCCGGTCAACCAGATGATGGAGACCGAATCGGCGAAACTCCTGCAGATGGAAGAGCGCCTGCATGAGCGCATCATCGGCCAGGACGAAGCCATCCATGCCATTTCGGATGCCATCCGGCGTGCCCGGTCTGGTTTAAAAGATCCATCACGGCCCATCGGCTCGTTCATTTTTATAGGTCCCTCGGGTGTGGGCAAGACCGAGTTGGCGAAAGCCCTGGCCTGGTTCATGTTCGACGACGAAGAAGCCCTGGTGCGGATCGACATGTCCGAGTACCGCGAACAGCACACGGTATCCCGCCTGTTCGGCGCGCCGCCCGGATACGTCGGCTATGAGGAAGGCGGACAGTTGACAGAAGCCGTCCGCCGCCGCCCGTACCGGGTGTTATTGTTCGACGAGATCGAGAAGGCTCATCCTGAGGTCTGGAATGCGCTCCTGCAAATCCTAGACGACGGGCGCATGACAGACGGTCAGGGCAACGTGGTGGACTTCCGCAACACGGTGCTCATCATGACCTCAAACCTGGGCACTGAGTATGTGCGCAAAGGTGGTACTTTGGGCTTCCTCCAGCCGACCGTGACCGACGAAGATCGCGAGACTCACGACAAAATAGAGAAGGCGCTTAAAGGTACCTTTCGTCCAGAATTCCTGAACCGTGTTGATGAGATCATCCTGTTCTCCCCGCTGACGGTGGAGCAGATGGAGAAGATTGTTGTCCTGCAAATGAAAGAAATCCAGGAACGCCTGAGCGAGTTTGGCGTCAAGGTTGACCTGACTGCGGCAGCCCGCAAATGGCTAGCCAAGACTGGTTATGACCCGGCCTTCGGAGCGCGTCCGTTGCGGCGCGCCTTGCAGAAATACGTTGAGAGTCCGCTTTCGGTGGAATTGCTGGGCGGGAAGATCCCCAGCGGCGTGTCCGTGATAGTGGATGCCAGCGCTGATGGTGGTGAATTGGAGTTCAGGACGAAAGAGGGGAAGGGGAAGAAGGAAGAAGAAAAAAGCAAGAAGTAAGAAGTAAGCGAGAAGCAAGTTGGGACGGCAGGGTGTGCCTGCCGTCCCTTTTTTGTTGCATAGGGAGTTTGAAAAAAACAAAAAGCTTGACATAGCAGAACATACGTGCTATCATTGATTTAGAACAAGGGTTCTAATTTCAGAAATACGTAAGACCAATATTGGTTCCTCTTTGTTCCTCAGAAACAAATATTTCAGGAAGTAAATAGGTGTCCACCACTTACCAGTTCAAACTCGCCCTCCAATCCAATCAGGAAATCCAGGTAGAACTCCACCAGGGTGAAAGACCCCTGCTGATTGCTGCTTCCCGTACCCCGTCCGGGAACCGGGACTACACCGCTGGAACCGGGACTGCCATGGAGATCCCCACACCAGAGTCGCCCCTAGACCAGGTTGCTTCACTCCCGGGTGGGTCGCTCCTGCTTGGCATGGCCGAGGATGGGTTGCCGCTCCTGCTCGACCTATATGACCCGACTCCGGGCCCATTGCTCGTGGCGGGAGATGGGGGCAGCGGTAAAACAGCTTTCCTTCGCTCCCTGGCGCTGGCTTCGGACCTCCAGAATCCCGGTGAAATCCAGTTTGGCGTGCTGACTCCCTTCCCCGAAGAGTGGGCGGCGTTGGAAACACTGCCCAATTGCCTGGGTATCTGGCCGGCCTATCATTTGGCGGCGCGCAACTTCTTATCGCAATTGGTTTCCTGGGCGGATGTCCTCCCCAAGAGCCGCCAGGTGGTACTCATCCTGTTCGACGGGCTCGACTTGTTGGCTGCCAGCGGTTTCCAAGTCCAGCACGATCTGCGCTGGCTGCTGATGTATGGCCCGGAACGGCAGGTCTGGCCGGTGGTGACGGTCAACCCCGGGCGGCTGACCCGACTCGAAAACTGGTTAGATTACTTCCAGACACGCATCCTCGGGCAGGTGAAACGCCTCCAAACGGCTCGTCTGCTGGTGAGCGACCCGGATATTGATCTCGCCGCGCTGCTCCCCGGCAGGCAATTTGGTCTTTCGCGCCCGGAGGGCTGGCTGAAATTCTGTCTGCCGACCGCTCAATAAGGGTGGTTCTTTTAGCACGGGAATTCTCGCAATCCAATAAGGAGTTTGCCATGAACGTTGGAATGCTGTGGTTTGACAATGACCCCCGCACTGCACTGACCGCGAAAGTCAGCCGCGCCGCCGATTATTACCGGCATAAATACGGCCTTATCCCAGATCTGTGCATGGTACACCCATCCATGCTGGGCGGACGCCCCGACCTGGTCGAGGGGCGTGCCGGGAAGGTTTCTGTCCGCCCAAACCGGGCCATCCTGCCGGGTCACCTGTGGATTGGCACCGAAGACAAATACTAAGCCCCCTTTCTCTTCTTGGGGGAATCCTGCCTGATCAAACAGTCTCCGCGCGAGGGTCGTGGAGGCTTTCGTATTAATCACCGGAAGCCACCACCACTGCGATGGCATTATCCCGGCTGTGACTCAAGCTGACCGCCCAGGTGGTCAGACCCAGGTTTTTTGCCACCTGTTCCGCCTGCCCGTGCAGGACGAGGTAAGGTTCCCCGCTGCGCTTATGCAGCGTCTCGACCTCACGCCAACTGACCGGACCGATGCCGGTCCCTAGGGCTTTGGTGGCTGCCTCCTTGGCCGCGAAGCGGACAGCCAGCGCATCGGTTCGCCCGCGGCACTCGGTGATCTCAGCCGGGGTGAAGACGCGTTGCAGGAAGCGGTCGCCGTGACGCTCTAGCGCTGCCTGGATGCGGGGGATTTCGATGATATCAATTCCGGTTTTCAATACCATGGGCATTATCGTAATGACTTTAGTCAATACTGCTTTTCTCATCAGGAATTGTAGAAACTACTTAAGTCGTTACTACCTTTCCCGTTTCACGATCCTGCAATCGCAACCGCCAGTTTATCGGGATGCAGGTATTTGCAGGCTGTTACCAGTACATCTTCGGGTGTGACAGCCTGCACCAGGTGCGGGTAACGACGGTAATAGTCCAGGCCCAGGTCAAAGCGTTCGATGTTCAGCAGGGCGTTGACCACTCCGGCGTTGGATTCCAGTGAGAGTGGCAGCCGACCGATGAAATTGGACTGGCTGTCAGCCAGTTCCTCGGTGGTGACACCCTTCTCAACGAAGCGCGCAATTTCCTTGCAAATCAAGTCACGCGTTTTTTGGACGTTGCCGGGATTGACTCCCGCGCTGACGTCCCACGCACCAGGTCCGATCCCGGCGCTCAGGGATGAGGAGGCGTAGTACGCCAGCCCGGATTTCTCGCGTACCACTTCGCCGATTCGCCCGGCCATGCCGAATTGACCAAGCACCGAGTTTCCCAGCGAAGCAGGCATGAATTCCGGGTCTTTACGGTGTGGGCCGGAAGTCCCAATGACAAGGTCGGACTGGGGCTTACCAGGTATTTTGACCTTGCGGGTGAGTGTCTTCTTAATGGGTTTAAGTTCCGGCAAGGCTGGCAGTTCAGGCTGGAACGGATTGGCCCAATCGCCCAGATACTTTGCGACCTGCCCGGCGATGGCTTTCGGCTCGACCGCGCCGACGATGGCAAGCACCAACCCCCGGGGTCCGTAATGGATGCGGTGGAAGTCTGCCAGGTCAGCGCGGGTGATGGCTTGGATCGTCTCCGGCCAGCCATCATCCGGACGGGCGTAAGGGTGACCTTCAAACACGATCTGGTCAAAGGTCAGGGAGGCCATCTCGGCGGTATCCTGGGCGCGGATGGCCAGCCCGGTCAGGAATTGGGCGCGCAGGCGTTCCACTTGCTCTCCGGGAAAGACCGGGCGGCGCAGGGCATCCGCCAGGAGGTCAAGCAGGAGCGGCAGGTCCTCGGACAGGCAGCGGCCGGTAAACCCGGCGGTATGGCCTCCAGCGCTGAAGGACAGGTTGGCACCGGTGGATTCCAGGTCATCGAAGATTTTCTGGAAGTCGCGTTTCTCGCTGCCGCGCAGCAAGGCGCTGGCGGTAAACTCAGCCAGGCCGAGTTTTTCGTCCGGGTCAAACAGGCTCCCACAAGGTAGATAGCCGCCGATGATCACTGACGGGCTGTTAAAGTTGGTGCGCGCCAAAACCGTGATCCCATTGGGCAGGATGCCACGGGTGATATCGTCCGGGCCGGGGAGCGAGTGCTGGTTGACCGTTTTCATGCCTGCACCTCCGTCCCGGTTGGAAGATAGGTGCCCACAACCCGGTTTTGCGGACGCAGGTATTTCTGTCCGGCTTTTTGCAGGTCGGCAGGGGTGACTTTTGCCAGTTTCTCCAGGTAGGTCAGGAACCACTCATAAGCGGCGAACATCTCGGCATGGCCCAGCCAGAACGCCTGGTTGGTGATGTTCTCCGAGCCGTAGGCAAACAGGGCGCGGGCTTGTTTGAT
>CAIQQN010000093.1 GCA_903873975.1 uncultured Anaerolineales bacterium | reverse complement strand
GGGCGCCATTTTCCTGCCCTGGCCTCCCATTCCTTATATGCCGGGTCATTCAAAGAAGCCTCGCGGATTTTGACCCAATCGCCATGCACATTTCCTGCAGTCCAGATGTTGATGACCTCGCCGCTGGAGGCAGTCCCTGCGATGGCTTTGTAGCATCCTACCAGCTTCATGCCCCAGCTTTTTGCCATAGGCACGAGCTCCTTTCCGACGGCTTTCACGTACTCGTCCTCTTTGCCAGGGAGAACCCGCGCCAGCGTGTGCAGGTATATGGTGGACTTGTAATCTCCCTTTTTGAGCTTGGCCAGTGTGGGCGAGAAGGGCGCCGGCTCCAATACCTTGCCCGTTGAATCAGTAATGTAGTCAACAGCTTCCCGCTTCCAGGACTGTATCCAGGGATGTTTATCGTGAAGCTCCTGCATGCGGTCCAGTGTTGCCCAATCGTCTAACTCCCAGAGCGCCAGGTTCTCGTTGTAATGGATGCCCATCATGAACATCCCGACCAGGCGCAAGCCGTTCTGCTCAGCCTCGGGCAGATAATCGCTGCCCATTACCTTCCAGAATTCCTCTTGAAGCCGGGGGACGATCATTATACTGTCATATAGATAAAGCATGATTAATCCCTCCTAATTAATGAAGCAAGGAGTAAGGCGCCGGGATCAAAAACTTATAGCTCCACTCTCCACACAAGCCCGAAACCCTGTTCATCCACCGCTGGTACTTCGGGTCCTTGAGCTGCGCCTCACGCATCTTGCCCCAGTGCGCCCAGTCTTTCACTGCCCACAGGCTTATAATCTCGCCGGACTCACCGCAGGCGCCGAACCAGAGGTAGCAGCCAGCCAGCTTCATCCCCCTCTTTTCCTCCATCGGCAGCAGTTCCGTTTCAAACGCCTTCAGGAATTCTTCTGTCTTTCCAGGAAGGACGTTGTAGATTAAACGGTAATAGAGTGTGTTGCCCGTGAAATCTCCCCGTTTCTGGCGCTTTTTGATCTCTGCAGCCGTTGGCGAGAAGCGGAGGCCTTCAAGCAGGCTGTCAAACCACTCGTCCCGGTATCTGAAACCCTCTCGGTGCCAGGCAAGCCCGTCGCGCTCATGTATCACGAAATTAGATAAGCCTTCGAGGGAATCCATGCCTTTGGGAAGCTCAGACAGGAAAAAGCTCTCACGGTGTCTAAAGACAATCCTGAAAACGCCCAGCACTGTCATGTGGCGGGCCAAGCCAGGGAGCAAATCGGTGCCCATGACATCCACATACTCATCCATCATGCCGGGGTACGGGTAAGTGGTCTCATACAGGTAAAGCATGTTTACTGCCCTTCCCTTCTATCCCTTGTAGCTTATTTCAGGGGAGACCAGCTCTCTGTACGCAGGAGCTTGCTCTCCCAACGGTCGCGGTACTTCAGTCCTTCCTGCATCCAATCGCCGGGCTGCGATGGCGGCACGCCGTGGGGGATTATGAGCGATAATAGCTCCCAGTTGTGGATTTTGGAGAGCACAATTGCCTCATGCCAGCGTCCGCTGCCCGGGCAGGTGCGC
>CAIQQN010000092.1 GCA_903873975.1 uncultured Anaerolineales bacterium | reverse complement strand
GAGCCAATCTGGTAATTCAACTGGAAGGCCACATAGCAGCTGGTTGCGCCATACTGGCAGTTGATGATGGACTTGAAATGGTCACCACTCTGGACGGCGATAGCCGGGTAAACGCCCTGGATATAACCGTCAGTGATGCCCTGCGGGAAGGTCAGCAAGCCTGGCGCGCCGGTGGAACCATCTTCCAGCACGGGAGCGTTAAGTTTTTGCAAAAAGCCTCTAACGTCGCCGTCCGTGCCGGGGCAGGGTAAGGTACCCGCTCCACTCGTCCAATATGCCGCGCAGGCATTGGCAGCAAAATCGTAGGCGGATGAAGGAGCTCCCCCGCCCACAACAATGTCAATGAAAAACCAGTAGGTGCCATAAGGACCCACTCCGAACAGCACGTTGCCAGGATCCCGCAGCATCCAGTATCCGCGAAAGTGGCCGGGAGCAGTTGGAGCCGTCATGTTCACGGTCACATCCACTGTGGCTCCCGGCGCAACACTGGTTGGCATATATACCACCAATGGAGCGCCCATCCTCTCGCCAGAATAGAAAACGATGGCGTAAGAGGTGCTCCAGGTGCAACCGCTGGTATTCCTGAACCGCCAGGTCTTGCTCATGGCTGAACCGGGAGCAACATTAGTGCCATCCGGGATGGTCACATCGGCCACAAACGCGGCCGCGTCACATCCCGCGGTAGCAGCCACCGGGCGGGGGGCAAAGACCGTCCCTGGCAGGAACTGCACCAGCAGAGTTACCATCAGGACAGCCGGGATGAAAATTCGTCGGAACTTCATTTCTTCCTCCTTCCAACCAAAGGCGCAGGGCAGAACGACCTGCAAACACATTATAGACGGAAATATGGTCTAAAGAGTTCCTTTTCTGCCTAATGATAACGCAAATAAAGGAAAATGGCATATCCATTTTATATGATAATTTGTCACACCCTACTTCTACTACTGCTTCTATCTAGTTATACTCCCCCTATATATTCTGGTCAATACCATTGTATTCCGCCACATATGGGGGTTTATCCCTGGAGACCTTTATTTAACTGTAGTTTGACTGCAGACGGCTTGAGATTCCCCTCCTGCCGATGTACAATGATCTCAAAGGGTACTGCACAAATTACCGGACGAATGTCCTGCTATAACCGAGCTTTACAATTCAGAAGTACTCATCGATTTGTGGAAGAAGCAGTAGAAAAAATATGCTGCGAAGATCCTTTCCCATCATTTTACTGGCTCTGGCGATGCTCCCGCAGACCTCCCCCGCCCCGCTGCGTGCCCTGGAACTGGGACCTGCCGGTCTCGTCCCGCTTTCCATTCCCACCGGCACCTCGCCCGCCATTCCCATCTTGCAGGCCGACCTTGACGGCAACGGTACGCCCGAATCCCTGGTGCTGACCGGCGGCCACCTGTCCATTCTATCCGGCAGCGGGACCGTCTGGCAAAGCCCACCGGCATGGCAGATCGTCCAGGCTGCCTTTAGCGATCTGGATCACGATGGGAAAACAGAAGTGGCGCTCCTGCTCTGGCGGCCCTTCCGCCCCTGGCCCGCCGACCAATGGCTGCCGAACGGCGGGCGCATCGCCGGATTCCACGATGCCGCCGGGCAGTCCTGCCACATCATCCTGGTCGGCTGGAGGGAGGGCGGG
>CAIQQN010000091.1 GCA_903873975.1 uncultured Anaerolineales bacterium | reverse complement strand
GCGCTGATGGCCTGGACGTACATGCTGGCGATGGTCGGAGAGGGATAAAAAACGGTTTCCGGAGGATTTCCTGCAGCGGCGTCTCTATACCCAAACGCATTGTAGTCCCAGAAGAACGCAATAGGTGTCGCACCTTGAGTGATGGTGCCTGGCTTGGCAATCACCGGGACAAAGTTGCCGGCCTGGTTCAATTGATTGAACCAGTCGAGACCGGGCTGGGCATTATCCAGGGTACCGCCATTGGCCAAGGTAGCTGCAAATACCGCCTGGATGGCCTGGTTCGAAGTGCGCGGATCACCAGACAATGCGACCTGGCCCTTATATTCGGGCTTGAGCAAATCCGACCAATTGGCTGGGATATTCTGCACGACCGCGGTATTCACGATAATGGCCATGACGCCGTAGTAGCCGCCGATCCAGAGTCCGGTCGGGTCCTTGGCGGGAAGGCCCAGAACTGTATCAGGAATCTTGCTCCAGGTCGAGACTTTATAGGCCTGGTAATCTCCGGCAGCAATGCCAGTGGCGCCATAAGCATAGCCGACATCTACAATATCGGGAGCCTGCGGGCCTGTGTTGCCCTTGTTGGCCTCGATGGCAGCAAGTTCGTCCGCCGAGCCGGCATTGGGGTCTAGGGAATTGATCTTGACACCGGAGGTCAACTCGAAGTCCGAGAAGATCTCGCCATAGTTGGCCCAGTCGGGCGGCGTGGCAATAATCGTCAGCATGCCTTCCTTCTTGCAGGCAGTGACGAGATCCGGCGGCACGCTGGTGATCTTCGTGCCAGTGTAGCCCGCGGCAACATCGGGGGTCTTGGCGCCGCAGGCAGAAAGTAAGAATGCCGCGACAACCAGCAAAGCTACCAAATTGAAGACAAATTTCTTGGTTTGCATATTCTCGTTCTCTCCTTTTTTTATTGATGAATTATGGATGGATATGGTGAGATTGATAGGCTCGTCCGGTCAGATCTTGTCGTGGCACCTCCAGTCTAAAAAACCTGATTTATTGTAGCATCTTCAAGTACCCGAGTCAATCGGTACATTGCTCCTCCTCTCTAAGGGAGGAAAAGATGCGCCTTGCCATCCCAGCACGCCGAAAGAAAAAGTACAGGAAGGAGGAGTAATGAACTGGTTAGGAGGACCAGCCCTCCTCCTTCCTCGATGGAAATGCTGCCCGGCAGGCGATTACTCCACCGGGATTTCCTTATAAACTTTTTCTATTTCAATGCCCTGGCGCCTACGATAGGCACTGAACCCGAAGTAGATCGCGGCAGCCACCAGGTAGTTGACCATCATGAAGATCATCGAACTGACATTTGTCCAGCCGATGTTGTAGGTGCCGACGGCAGGCAGGGCTGATGGAAGAACGTTCGGGTCCCAGAACCACACGACCAGCAGCCAGTCGAGGAAGCCCAGGAAGATCAGGCCTGCCAAGGTGACGAGAGGCATGGCCTTGCTGCTGGAGATGCCCTTGGCTACATAATACAAGAGGTACAGTAAGACAACCGCATTGAAGATGGTGAGCAGCCCCAGCACGATCACCACGAACCAGGTGAGGCCATTGGCGCCCAGAGATCCCAGCCCGCCGATGATTGTCCAGGCATATTTGAACGAAATGTAGATCAGGTAGACTGAAAAAACGGCGTAGACAGCCGTGACAATCCAGCCCAGCCAGGCGGGAACCTTGAACTTAGCGATTGGCGAGCCTTCAAAGACATCCTTGGCCCTCCAGGGCATGACAATCCCGGCGATAGTGGAGCCAAGGAAGGTGATGGCGATCACGACCGTGGCATCCAGTGCCAGGGTCTGGAAGTTGAAGATCTTGAAGGCGTAGAGGTACGAAATGATCGCCGAAGGGATGACCATCAGCAGCAATGCATTTATGGGCGTCTTGGTGCGGGATTCGATCTTCGAGACCCACTCCGGGAGCATGCGGTCGATGGCAGCGGCAAATATCACGCGGGTCGAGCTCAGGAAGAGCGTCCCTGACCAGCCGAACCACCACAGGCTCATCAGGAGCACGATGATGAACATGAGCAGCGGGCTCTTGACCATGAAGGCGGCAAGCAGGGCCGGGTAGGGCCAGATCGGCAGAGGAGGTGGCGTGGTGGTGTAACCAAAGCCCCAGTTCCAGAAGGCACCATTGGCCATGTTGTAAAAGTTCCAGCCGATGGTCTTGCCGATTAGGACGAAGAACAGCACCGCTCCAACCGTGGTCACAATGATCGCCCACAGCATACCCGAGAGATTGCGCTTATAATCTGTAGCGCCGCGCACTTCGCCATACAGGGTGGAACCCCAGTTAGGCCAAAGATTGAAGAAGGTCAGCATGGGGACCAGAAAGATACTGGCTCCCAAAGCCAACGGCCAGAGCGGACCAGCAACCGTGCCAGCCTCTGCACCCGCCTGGAGGGTGGCCGCATAAGTATCCCCGGCCTGGGCACCGAAGCGGGGAGCGAGGGCGTTGAAATTGGCCTGGAAGGTTGTATTGTTCCCGAATAGGAGCAGGAGGAAAACGATCCCCAAGCCGACGAGCCCGCCGAAGAAACAGATCTTCTGAATCCGGGCATACGTTTTCATACCTACTGCAATGTAGATGAAAACGATGAGACATACAGACAGCATACCGACAAACTGGCCGGCGGGGGTCAAGAACCACAGGGCGGCATCCTTGAGGCCAGCAATGGCCAGCAATGGCGTGTACACTTCGTAGGTGAGCATCTGACCATAGAGCGGCGTCCAGAGCCAGAGGATGAACCACCAGCCCGTGACCGATAGCACAAAGCCTACGGCACGATTAAGGATACGGCTCTGCCAGACGTAGTCGCCGCCGGCACGCGGCATGGCAGAAATAAGGCTGGCGTAAACGATCACTTCGAAGACAGTGAAGATGGCGCCAATCACCACACCGGTCACCAGGCTGCCCCCGAGGTAGTAGCAATAGGAGAAGATGAACAGACCGAGGGTAATCAGGTTGATCGAGAAAGTGGCATAGATGAAGGCATCAAACACCGACCAGGCTCTTACCAGGCCGCTTGCCTTGCGCACAAACAGAGAAACGTTACTCATCTGAATCTCCTTTACAAGTTTTTCCTCGGCCTCCTGCGATCTTTAGCGGAGACCTTCCAAAAGAAAAGTTTTCGGACCGATTTGTCTGCAAATCTCCCAAATCAATTTATCGCCGATAGGTTCCTCCTTTCCGAGCACGGGCAACCACTGTAACTTTATCCGCTGGTCAACAGGTAGTTGCCTACCTTTTGAGGTTTAAGCTCGATCACTGCGCCGTTGAGCATGCCTTGCTCGTACATGCTGCCAGGGTTGATGCACAGTGTCTTTTTATATTTGCGCGTTCCCTTCCCTTCGTGGATGTGCCCGTGCAATCCCAGCAGCGGCTGATATTTGTCGATCACGGTCATCACGGCGTGGCTGCCGACCGGGATCATGGAACGACCAGCATAGGTAGGCCGCAGATCCTTGGTAAGCTCCGGCGCCTCGTCCAGGCCGCTGCCAAAGGGTGGCGCATGGAGGCTGAATACCGCCTGGGCGGGGTTCTTCACCTTGCTGATCACCGCCTCGATGCGCGCCAGCAGAGCCTCATCCGGCTCCTCACGGTGAGTGTGCCAGGGGGTCGGGTTGGACCAGCCGGAGTTGGCCATCTCGTGGTATTCGTCAAGCTCAACGACCTGGCCTTCCACGCTGCGCACACATTTCGATGCAGCTATCACCGCGTCGATCTCGAAGATATCGTCATTCCCCGGGCAGACATAACAGCGTATGCCTGTCCCGCTCAGCTTCGCGTCCGCATACTCCATCCAACGCTGTATGGTTGTGATCACCTTCTCGAGGAAGAGCTCATCCGATTTGCCCGGCGTGTTGGCGATGGCCTGCACTTCATCCGGATTGGTCACGTACGGATAGTAGCCGCGGTTCTGGATGGTCTGGACCATCTTATCCACTTCCACTTTTCCATGCAGGATGCTTTCCTGCTCCAACAAAGTCACCTTGAAGTTGTCGTTGCCCTGGGCGATGATGGGGATAATGGCCTTGCCGGTCATGTCGCCTCCCAGGATCAGGGTATCCACGTCATAAAATTTGCTGGCGGCAAGAAACTTCTTCCAACAGATCTCGGAGCCGTGCACGTCCGTGGCGAAATAAAGTTTCATCGGGCATTCCTTTTCTGCTGAACCTTGAATCCGGCGTGGTACCCAAACCAAGAGCCTAGCCGCCTTGCGGCAATTCCAGCTTTCCTGGGACGAGGTCTTTGAACCGGGCGCGGAGGCGCGCCTCGACTTCGTCAGGAATCAGGTCAGCGCCGCTGTGGGCCAGGATCTCGTTCACGCGCTGCATGGCGCGGGCGTGTGTATCAAGCGAGCCCTTCTTCTCCCAGGTTTCGC
>CAIQQN010000090.1 GCA_903873975.1 uncultured Anaerolineales bacterium | reverse complement strand
GGCGGCGAAGCACATCATAAATCGTAATCATGCTGCCCTCCTACACCAGAAAAGACTTCAAAACGTCCAATGCCTTGAGCGGCATGACGAGTTTATCGTAACCAAGCAAGTCCCGGATATTCAGATAACTAGCCATCAGCATCCTGGCATCCGGGAGATTATTGGTTGAGCGGGCTACCACATCGTACTCGGCATCCTTATCAGCGACCAGGATCAGGACGGTCGCATCGCCTACCAGAACATTCAGAGCCTGCGCCATCAGGCGGGTCTTTGGTTCAGGCAGCACCAACTCATCTACTATCACCAAGCCAGACTCAGCTGCCTTGGCCGTTAGCGCTGAACGCAGCGCGGCACGCCTCATCTTCAACGGCATGTGCTGCGTGTACTTGCGAGGACGTGGCGTATGGATCTTGCCACCATGAACCCACTGTGGTGCGCGTGTGGACCCCTGGCGGGCGCGACCGGTCCCCTTCTGTTTCCATGGTTTTTTACCACCGCCGGAGACTTCGCTGCGGGTCTTGGTTTTGTGCGTACCCAGGCGGGCATTTGCCATTTGCTGTTGATAGGCCTGGTGCATCAAATCTACGTTTACCGGGGCCTCAAAGATCTCAGCCGGAAGTTCAACCGTCTTGACCTTTTCACCCTTCATGTTGAGAACGTCAACTTTCATAGTACCTATGCTCCCATCGTCCGCGCTATTGCTTGCGCGCTTCCTGAACCACAACCAGGCCGCCTTTGGACCCGGGGACGGCGCCAGTAACGCCGAGCAGGTTGCGCTCCGCGTCCACCAGGACGACCTTCAGGCCCTGGGCAGTCACGCGTTCGTGACCCAGGTGACCAGGGCGGCGCGAGCCCTTGTAAACACGACCAGGGGTCGTCGTCGCACCGTTCGAGCCGGGGGCGCGCAGACGGTCCGAGGCACCATGCGTCTTCGGACCACCGGCGAAGTGGTAGCGCTTGACTACACCGGCAAAACCCTTGCCTTTGCTGGTGCCTACCACGTCCACACGTTCGCCGATGCCAAATACATCGACTGTGAGCTTGTCACCGACCTTGTATTCAGCATCCTTGATGCGAAACTCGCGCAAAAAACGCAGAGGCGGCAATTCGTTCTTCTTGAGATGGCCCAGTTCGCCTGAAGTCAGACGCTTGGGCTTTGCCTCTTGGAATCCGAGTTGCACCGCTGCGTAACCTTCCTTTTCTGGAAGGCGTACCTGCGTTACATAGCAAGGCCCAGCTTCGATCAGAGTTACCGGCAATGCAGCACCGGTCTCATCGAAGATCTGGGTCATGCCGATCTTCTTGCCAATCAGCCCTTTCAACATACTCGGTTTTCTCCTCTAAAGATTTTTCGAGACTGTCAGCCGGGCTTGGCTGCATCATCTCGGTCACAGCACAGTCAATCGGCCTGCCGCGGCACACAGGGTTTTGGGGCCTACGAACAGAACCGTTCTTGCGCTGCCTATTCAGCCTAACTGGTCGGACCAATTAGACGAAATAACCAAATTAGATTTTAATCTCGATATCCACACCCGCTGGCAGGTTGAGCCGCATCAGCATATCAATCGTCTTGGAATCTGGATCAAGTACATCGATCAGACGGTTGTGCGTGCGAATTTCAAAATGCTCGTGCGAATCTTTGTCAATGAAAGTCGAGCGGCGTATTGTAAACCGTTCTATCTTGGTTGGCAAGGGTACCGGGCCAACTACATGGGCACCAGAGCGCTCGGCCGTTTCGACAATCCGCTTAGCAGACTGGTCGAGGACACGATGATCGTATGCCTTAAGGCGGATGCGGATTCTTTGTTTCGTCATATCAATACCTATTCGATGATTTTTGTGATGACGCCCGCGCCAACGGTCAGGCCGCCTTCGCGGATGGCGAACTTGGAGCCTTGTTCTAGCGCCACAGGCACGATCAGGGTCACGGTCAGGTCAACGTTGTCACCCGGCAGGACCATTTCCACTCCCGCAGGCAGCTCCACGTCGCCGGTCACATCCATCGTGCGGATGTAGAACTG
>CAIQQN010000089.1 GCA_903873975.1 uncultured Anaerolineales bacterium | reverse complement strand
CGTCCTGTTCATTGGCATCATCTCCACCGCCCTGGCGATGGTCCTGTGGAACACTGCTTTTGCCGTGCTGGACGCCGGAGCTGCCTCGCTGACTTTTTTCGCCCAACCGGTAGTCGGGACCCTGCTCAGCGTGCTCTTTTTGAACGAGCGCATCACCCCCATGTTCGTCATTGGTGGTGTGTTGATCGGGATCGCCCTGATCGTCTCCAGCAAAGCCTGACGCAGTTCTATCCCCGTTCCAGATAAACTTAAAAATAATCCTTTGATTGTTTTGAAGTTCTATCAAGCCACAAAACGTGCCAGCCTGCCGCCGATCAGGTGCAGGTGAAGATGGAAGACCGTCTGCCCGGCATGCGCGCCGGTGTTGATGATCAGCCGGTAGCCGCGTTCCGCCAGCCCTTCCTGCTTTGCGAGTTCTTTTGCTACCATTACCATGTGCCCCACCAGGGATTCATCCTCTGGTTCCAGTTCGTTGACCGAGTCAATATGCCGGTTGGTAACGATGAGAATGTGCGTGGAGGCGATGGGGTGGATATCGCGAAAAGCCGTGACCAGATCGTCGCGGAAGAGGATTTTGGAAGACGATTCGCCGGAGATGATTTTACAGAAAATGCAGGACATAATTGTTTTTGTAGGGGCGACCCACTGGGTCGCCTTTACGGGATCGGACCATATTTCGACGCGCAGACGATTTCATAATACTCCAGTTCCGTCGCTTTATTTTGTTCGGCGTAAGCGGCGGCTTCCAGTCCGGCTTGGATCACTTCATTAACATGAACGATGGCGTCCGTGTCCCAGTAACGCGGCAGGACCAGCAACGGGTCGTTGGCCGGACCTTCCGCATCCCAGTTGGGGCGCTGCAGATCGGGTATATCCGCCAGGGGAACCCAGTTGAACATCACCGGTCCCCGCGGGTTGTCGGTAAACCCCAGCTGATAACCCAGGCTGCGTGCCATCCCGACCGCATGCGGTGTGATCCTCCCGCCCGGCCAAATAAAGGCGATCGGCGTTTTGTGGAAATACTCCTGGAAAGCCTCGATCGGCTTCTGCAATTCCTGCATGATGTATTCGTCAGATGAATCCGGTCCGATTGCGAAATGTTGGAAACCATGCGCTTGGTGGTCCACCCAGCCCTCGTTCTCCAGGTCCACCTGCTGCTGCCAAAGATCAGCAGTGCTCAAATCGGTGCTGATCCAGGCATTGACGACCGGCCAGCCCCACTTCTCCCAATATTCGCGGAACCAGGCATCATAGTATGCAGATGTCCGGCGATCATCTACAATAATCAAGATGGAGCGTTCCGGAATTTTTGCGTTGGTTTCCATGAAATCAAGCAGTTGAGTAGTGGTAATTGTCTGAAAGCCTTTGTCATGGAGAGCATTCATTAACTGGCGGAAATTATATTCGGATATTTGATCGGGGCTGGCAATTGCCTCTCGTGTAATGGAGTGGAACATGATGGCCATCACCACTGTCCCCGGCGCGCTGTTTTCCGAAGACCACTTGTCTTGCAGGTACTGGCAAACATCTGGAATATAAGGGTGCGGTGAACCGAATGGGGTCAGGCTGTCGTTCTGGTACGGGACAGGCAGGCTCGGCGGTGTGCGCGGTGTGGGAGTGGGAGTAGCTGTAGGCGTTGCGGTTGGAACCGGGGAACTGGTTGTCGTTTCAGTTGGTATCGGGGAACTGGTCGCCGTTTCAGCGGGGGGGGGCAACTCCTTGGCAGGGACACAGGCGGCCAGGGTTGTGGCCAGCAGGCTCAAGGTCCATAGAAGACGCACAGGGCACCGGTAAGAAGTCATGGGTCGAATTCTACCCGAAAAGAACCTTGCGAAGGTTTTGAACCTTCGCAAGGTTACAGGTTATTCGTTGCTCTCGCCTTTAATGAAGGCTTCGGTCTTTTCGCGGCAGATATCGTCCCTGAACTGTTTGGGCGGAGTCTTGAAGAAATAGGACGAGGGTCCGATGATCGGGCCGGAAAGGCCGCGGTCGAGGGCCAGTTTGGCACAGCGAACGGCATCGATGACCACACCGGCCGAGTTGGGGCTGTCCCACACTTCCAGCTTGATCTCGACGTTGAGCGGCACATCGCCGAAGGTCGTCCCTTCCTGGCGGATATAACACCACTTACGGTCAGTCAACCACGGCACATGGTCCGAGGGGCCAACATGGACGTTATCGGGGTTCAGCTTGTAAGGGATCATGCTGGTCACGGCTCCGGTCTTGGAGATTTTCTTGGATTCGAGCCGCTCGCGCTCCAGCATATTCAGGAAGTCCGTGTTGCCGCCGAAGTTGAGCTGGTAGGTGCGGTCTATGCGCACGCCTCGGTCCACGAACAGGCTGGTCAGGACCCTGTGCAGGATTGTAGCGCCGACCTGGGACTTGATATCGTCGCCCAGGATGGGCAGGCCGGCATCCTTGAAGCGTTTGCCCCAGTACTCGGACGATGAAATGAACACCGGGATGCAGTTGACGAATGCGCAGCCCGCTTCGAGGATTTGCTCAACGTACCACTTGGTGGCCATCTCCGAGCCCACCGGCAGGTACGAGATCACCACGTCGGTTTTGGTATCTTTGAGCAGTTTGATGATGTCGGCAGTCGGGCCGGGGGCTTTGGTTATAACCTGCAAGAGATATTTGCCCAAGCCGTCGTGGGTCATGCCGCGCACCACCGGCACATTCAGCTTGGGCACTTCACAGAATTTGTAAGTGTTGTTCGGTTCGGCGAAGATCGCTTCGGAAAGATCCTTGCCCACTTTGGTCACGTTGATGTCAATTCCCAGCGTGAACTCGATGTCGCGGATGTGGTACCCGCCCAGGTTGACGTGCATAATGCCAGGTACGGTTGCATCCTCGGGTGTGTTCTTGTAAAACTCAATACCCTGGACAAACGAAGAGGCGCAGTTCCCAACGCCGATGATCGCTACGCGGACTTTTTTTTCGCTCATAATTTCTCCTTGTATTTGATGTAAATTCTTGCGATTGTTGCTATAATCGCATCACTTATGGACTCAGAAACCGCTTTACCCGTTATCGAACACAACCGGCGTCTGGAACGTCTCCTCGAGATCAGCCGCACCCTCAGCGCCTCGCTGGATCTGGAACCGTTCCTGCACTCGCTTATCTCCGCCGCCGCCGAGCTGACCAATTGTGAACTGGCGTCCATCCTCGAATTGGACGAGGGCGGAGATCAGTTGCATTTCCTGGCACTGCCCCGACTCCACCAGGAGCCGTTGAAGACAGTCAAAGTACCGCTGCAGGCCAGCGTAGCTGGGTGGGTTTTCCAGAACGGGCAACCTCTTGTCGTCCCTGATGTGGCATCAGAACCTCGCCACTTCAAAGGCGTCGACCAGGTCGCGAACTTCGTCACGCGCTCGCTCATGGCAGTTCCCATCATTTATCGTGGGGAAACGCTCGGTGTGCTGGAAGTGATCAACAAGGCCGGACAGCCCCATTATACCGAAGAAGACCTCACAATACTGGAAACGCTTGCCTCGCAAGCCGCGCTTGCCATCCAGAACTCCCGCCTGATGAGCAAGGTGCAGCACTCCCGGGATCAAATAACCCAGCTTGACCGCATGAAGAGCGACTTCATCGCCATCGCCTCCCACGAACTGCGCACCCCGCTCGGTCTCATTCTCGGACATGCCACCTTCCTGCGCGAGGTCAGCCAGCCCGATCTCCGCCCTCAACTGGACATCGTCGTCCAAAGCGCCATGCGGTTGAAAGAGATCATTGACGACATCGCCAAGATGGACAACGTCCAGCGCGGCACAGCCAGCCTCCGTGCCCGTTCGATCTCCATCAAACGCCTCGTCGAAGAAGTACTGGTTTCTTTCCAACTGGAGGCAAAAGAAAAAGGCCTCACCTTGCGCACCGATACCGGCCAGGGGGACCTGCAGGTGGAAGGCGATTCATCCAAGATCACCATCGCTCTCAGCAACGTGGTCAAGAACGCCGTTACTTTCACCAATCCGGGCGGGCACATTTTCATCGTTGCCGGGTCGATTCCCGGGTATGTCAAGATCTCGGTCATTGACGACGGCATCGGCATCCCTTCCAAAGACCTGCCGCACATTTTCGAACGCTTCTATCAAGTCGAATCGCATCTCACCCGCAAACATGGCGGCATGGGACTGGGTCTATCCGTCTCCAAAATGATGGTGGAAATGCACGGCGGGCGCATCTGGGCCGAAAGCGTGGAAGTCAGGGGAAGTAGTTTTACTATCCTTCTACCCATAAATTCCGCCCAGGCCGGCGCTGCCAGCCAGGTCCCCACCACCTGAAAAGATATGAACCCCGCCTTCGTTTTCGCTGGGCGCCTGCACCGTGACTACTTGCTGCCACCGCAAGGCCACCCCTTGCTGGACGTACCGGGAGGCAACTTGCTGTATGCCGCCGCCGGCCTGGGAGTCTGGCGTCATGCCGGAAAAGGAATCACTACGGAAAGCAGCGTTGGCTTGCTGGCGCGCGTCGGCGAGGACTATCCCCGGGATTGGCTGCGTTCCTTTGAAAAACGCGGCTGGGACACGCGTGGCCTCCATATCCTGGCCGAAGCCCTCGACCTGCGTTATTTCCAGGCTGCTCTCGATAGCCAGGAGGTCCAGCACAGCAACCCGGTGGCGCACTTCGCCCGGCTTGGCTTTCCTTTCCCCAGGTCCCTGCTTGGCTACCAGCCCCCCGCCGATACCGGCGACGATCGCAAGACACCCCACCCCGCCTCGCCGCGTCCAAAAGACATCCCACCAGATTATCTGTACACCCGCGCCGTACACCTCTGTCCGCTGGACTACCTGACCGGCAGCCGCCTGACCTCCGCCTTCAGGGAGGCCTCCGTCACCACCCTGACCCTGGACCCATCTGCTGCTTACATGACCGCTGCAACCCTCGAAGATGTGCGCGTCCTCCTGCATGGGCTGACGGCCTTCCTGCCCTCCGAAGAAGAACTGCGGGCTCTCTTCTGGGGCCGCACCGACGACTTGTGGCAGATGGCTGAAACCCTGGGCGAGTCTGGCTGCGAGTTCATCATCGTTAAACGCGGTGCCCGCGGCCAGATGCTCTATGATTCCGTTTCCAGGAAAAAATGGGAAGTCCCGGCTTTCCCGGCCCACCCGACCGATGCCACCGGCGCGGGCGATTCCTTCTGCGGTGGTTTCCTGGCCGGATATCAGAAGACCTATGACCCCCTGCGCGGCGTGCTGTATGGCAGTGTCTCAGCCTCGCTGACCATCGAAGGCAGCGGCGCGTTCCATGCCCTGGAGGCCCTGCCCGGCCTGGCCCAGAGGCGGCTTGATTCCCTGACCGGTTTGGTGCGACAAGTATGACTTTATGGACGACTTAACGACTCGTGTACTCGACCTGGCGCTCGCCATACAGCAGATTCCTGCCCCCACCTTCCACGAAGCGGAGCGGGCCGAATTCGTACGCCTCCATTTTGCTGGCGAGGGTCTGGCAGACGTGGCAACGGACAGTGCCGATAATGTCTACGCCCGGCTGGCCGGCTCCGGGCGCCACCATGAGACCGCGCGAATATCCTCGAAGGGGACATCGTCACCGAAAGGCAAAGGGCCAGATAATGCCCTGGTCGTCAGTGCTCACCTGGATACCGTTTTCCCGTCCGGCGTTGATCTGCATTCCGAACGCGAGCCGGAGCGCATCCTTGCCCCCGGCATTGGTGATAATTCACTGGGCGTGGCTGGGCTGTTTGGCCTGGTATGGGCGCTGCGCGCCCGCCGCCTGGTTCTGCCCGGCGACCTGTGGCTGGTGGCCAATGTCTGTGAGGAGGGGCTGGGGAATCTGCGCGGCATCCGGGCGGTGGTGGATCGTTTCGGAGACGGCCCGCTGGCTTATATCGTCCTCGAAGGCATGGCGCTGGGACAGGTCTACCACTGTGGGCTGGGCGTGCGCCGTTACCGCATCACCATCCGCACCCCGGGCGGCCACTCGTGGATCGATTACGGCCAGCCCTCCGCCATCCACGAACTTACGGCGCTCTCCACCCGCCTCGCTGCGCTGGACCTGCCGCGCACGCCGCGCTCCACCCTCAACATCGGTGTCATCTCCGGCGGGTCGTCGGTCAACACCATCGCCGCCGAAGCCATGCTGGAACTGGACCTGCGCTCCGAGAACGCTGTGACGCTGGAGGCGCTGGCCGGGCAGGTGGAACAAATGGTCCACGCCGCCCGGAAGCCAGGCGTGACGGTTGAATCAGATTTGATCGGCCAGCGGCCCTCGGGCGGGCTCCCGGCGGAGCATCCGCTGGTGAGAGTCGCCCAGGAATGCCTGCGCGCGGCCGGCGTCGAACCGCATCTGAACATCGGTTCGACCGACGCCAACCTGCCGCTCAGCCTCGGCCTCCCATCCGTAACCATCGGCCTGACCACCGGAGGTCGGGCGCACACGGTGCAGGAATTTATCAACCTCCCCCCACTGGAAAAAGGGCTGGAACAAATGCTCTGCCTGGTGAGCAGAGTTTGGGAAATTGTGTAAAATAAGAAAAAAGCCCCTCGCGGGGCTGTATTTATTTTTCTCTCTTACGGGGTTATGAATCCTCTGCTTGAATTATTTTGAGAAACGCCTCCACCACTCTTGGGTCATACATTTTATTGGAATTTTGTTTCAATTCCTTGATTATCCTATTGCTATTGTATGGTTCTTTATACGGACGTTTATCTCGCATGGCGGAATAGGAATCAACAACACTGATAATCCGGGCGCCAAGAGGGATTTCCTCGCCTTTTTTTCCATGTGGATATCCCAAACCATCGTATCGTTCATGGCTATACTCGATCATTGGGGAAACATTCGTCAGTTTCTTGATGGGGGCAATTAAATCTGCTCCGAGCGATGGATGCGTATGAACGACCTTCCATTCCTCTTCGTTTAATTTGGTTGGTTTTTGCAGGATGTTGTCCGGGATCCCAATTTTACCGATATCGTGGAGCAAACCACCCAAATATATTTCATCAACTTCGGTAGTTGTACAGCCCAGTGCACGCGCTGTCTTGGCGGCCCAGTTGGCGATCTGCTGGCTATGAGTATTGGTGTAGGTATCGCGAATATCGATTGCATTCGCCAGGGCAGTTACGGACTGAACGAACGACGCTCTGAGTTCATCATATAGACGAGCGTTCTCGATCGCGACAGCGGTTTGGTTGGCAAGGGTTGAAAAGATCAATTGCTCATCCTGGGTATATGGTTGAGAAGAAAGTTTTTTACCTAAAACAAGGATTCCAATCAATTCTCCCTTGGAAATTAACGGAAGAAATATTTCGGGATTGAACTTTTCCAGTTCATCCTTCTCTTCCTTCCACATTGATTTGAATATTGGCACCAGTGATAAATCGCGATTCAAAAGTGGCTGCTTTTGCCTGGACATCCAGGTAACGATAGGGTGATCAACTCGGAACCCTATGGGGAAGTGTTTTTTTTCAGCATCTTCTGCAATGACTCGAAAATCCCCGCTTTCAAAATGTTTAATGAGAATTGCTCCGTGCTCTATATGCAATGTATTCCTGATTTCGGACAAAATCATCCGAGTGATTTTCTCAATGTCTAGAAGTGATGCTGCCGTCTGGCTGAGCCGCTCGAGCATCAACTCAGCGTTATATTTATCCCGATAGAAAATCCGGTCGATCCAGGTCTGGGCCAGATTGCGAAGAGGAGAAAGCAGGATGGCACTCAGAGCTCCCACAAGGATCGATACAATAAAGACGGTTTTTCCAGTTAATAACTGGAAGGCATTTAACACCAGGGAAATGCTCAAAAAATAAATGGCACTGAAGATTGCCGTGGTAATGGAATACAGTAACCCTAAACGGATTACAACACGAATGTCCAACAATTGAAGGCGAAGGATTGCATAGGCGATCAGGAGTGCCGTCACGCCATTTAACGCGATATCAATGGGGTATTTCCCTATTGGCGTAAAATTTGTCAACGTTGCCAATATCGTGATGGATAATCCAATTATGAGATATCGGATCCGTTCACGGTGTTGGGTGTCACGAGTTCTGATAAATCCCTGGATCAGGTCATTCAAACAAACCAGGATCAATAAATATCCGGGAACAGCCACTAGGAGAAAATAATGACCGAACTCATAGTGAAGTCCTCCTACCTGATCCAGGGAAGCAGATTGAACCATCACGCTGGAAAAGAGCGTAATAAGGATACCCAGAATTCCATAAGCGATCGTATAGGGCGCCCATTTGCGTCGAAAACCGAACAAGGTTTGAACAAAGAAGAACATGGCCACCGACGTCATAATCGGCGAGGAGCTCATCACCTTGAACCAGGTTAATACATTCCCAAAACCTGAAACTGTTAGGAAAGCACTTATTGACCATACCAACATGGTCAATAAGTAGAAAGCAAATATTCTCCTCACACGGTTGAGCGGCTTGGAAACAATCACCAACGTAAAAATAACCCCGTAAGTTATTGTGGCGACGATTGTTATCAGCGTACTGGTATTCCAATACATTTATTAATCGGGTTCATTCGTAACGCCAACCAATTTCATCAGAACATCATCGGCTGGTTTCATGTGGGGAGGTTTCAAGTGAGCAAGATCGGCCCCGGCCTCCACTTTTGATTTCATATAGGCAGCAAAAGAACCGCCCGGCAGGAGTGAGACAATAACGGGTTCAGCATTCAGGATTTCCTTCATATCGTTATAATCTGAATAACGGGCAGAGAAGGATTGGCGAATCATTTCCCGCACTTTTTCTTCAGGTATACTTCCTGGCCGGGTCAGTTCAATATATAGGTGAAGGGCGGGATAAGCCCCAGTTGTCTCTTTTATTGCCACCCAGTCATCGTACTCCAGTTTGGTCGCCTCAATCGTTTTCCAGATGTCTCTTTCTGTAAACCTGATAAAACTTCCCAGGTCGATGATGTCGTCTGAACGTGAGAAAAACTTCATTTGAGGCAGTTCCGAGCCGACCTCCTCGTCTCCATTAGCGATCACCTCAAAAAAATCACCTATCCGGTACCGTACCAGCACTCCGCCATTGAAGTTGGATAACACCAATTCATAGAGACCCAGATCCAACTCATCATATAGCAGGGTTTTAGGTTGATAGGAAGGATCATCCTTATTTCTTTGGAATTCATCCATGGGGATGAATTCCAGGAAGGCATTATCGGGGAAAAATACCATCCCTTTGTAATTCCATGACTGCAATGCCATATTGCCCGCTTCTGTACAAGAAAAACCTTCAAGCGGTTTCCTGCCCCAGTAATATTCAATCCGGTCTTTATACATTTCAGTATCTGTACCGCCAGTAATGATCCCTTTGAGATGCCAGATGTCTTTGGGCAGAATATCGCGTCTCTGGATCTTTGAGATCACCACAGCCTTCAGGAGCCTCCACAAGGTGGCGGGGTTTAGGAGGGCTTTCGAGGGTGTTGTATTACTGGATTGTTGTCCAAACTGCTGTCCCATCCTGGCCAGGACAACCGATAAACCTAAAAAATAATCCAGACCCTCACTCATGGCGAGTTTAAAGCCAGTGGCAACCCGCTCACCATATGGCATCTTTTCTCCGTCATCAAGATTAGGCAGGAAGATCACCTCGAGGTTTTCTTGAACGGAACGGCTGAGGTAACCAGATATGTATGGAGGAGGCGCCGTAGCCATTAAGAACTTATCGTTCCGTTCCAGTTTTACATCACCTGGCTGGGAACAAGAGCTCATGATCATCGCAGCAATACCTGGATCGCTCAGACGGTCATACATGGTTCTTGTATAGGGTATCCATTTCGGTCCAAGTTCAGAGGTTCGTCCAGAAGTCCGAGCCCAGACATATGGTTTCTCCGGGAGATCTTCGTCTTTCTTTTCCTTTAAAAACTCTGAATAATCAACATATTTCGTAAGAGGAGTTACCTGTCGAAATTCCTCCAGGCTGGTTGGTATTTTTCCCCCCATGAGTGTCCTACCGATCTTTGAAGAACCAAGCAGGGTGATCTGTTCAAGCATAAGCCTGTTCTGGATATCCCTGAATTCCTTTCGGCTTAGGCTGAGATACCCGCAATGTTTTCTCCATAATTCATCTTTCCTGCCCTCTTCGATCAATTTATATGAGTTATTCATGCTGCAACCTCCACTATTTTTCGGCTTTTATCAGCAAGGGCGCTGGGACCCAGAAGAATCGGGATTTGAGTTTCTGGATCACAATATTACGGAATCCGCAATTCATCAATACCCGGCTCCAATCATCCTTGGAAAGAACATTGGATACTGCGCTTGCTTCTGCCCATGCCCGGGATTTATTTTCGACCAGGAAGAAATAGCTAAAGGCGATGATCCGCAGGAGGAACTTCACTCCTGGAAATTTCCATATATTAGAACCCCCCACATCTCCAATGGTGAGTTTTCCTCCGCTTCGCAGGATCCGATAAGATTCAAGGATCAATTCTTTAACATCCATATGATGGGTTGCCAGGCCGCAAATAACCTGGGAAAAACCGGAATTTGCATAGGGCATCTCCATTGCCGAGGCACATACCAGGTTCTGGTTCGCATGACTGTTTTGGTCCCCCGATCGACCCTTGGCGCGCATGAGCATGGACATGGTGATATCCAGGCCATGGATCTGGTTGCGAGGATGTCCGGCTTTTTCAAGAAGGGATGGAATAACGCCTGTACCGGTGGCAACATCCAAAATGATGTCTTGCGGTTCTATGGGCGTTGATGCAATTATTAAATTAACGAATCCATAATAACTCCACCCCCAGAAACGGTTCAATTCCGAATCAACAACCTGCTCATACCTGGGTGCCATTTCGGAAAAAGCTTCGATGATCTTCGTTTTATCTTCCATAGGAGAATTTTGGCAAAATGCATTATATATTCCTGCCCAATCATACCGTGAATTCGAGAAATGTGAAATGGTGATAAAAGAACAACGGATTGGTAACCGGTTTTGTGGTTTTCCAATCCGTCAGGAAATCATTTTTTACCCCCTTATTTACTAACATCACGCTATCAATTCGGTTATTAAAAGGAATAATAACCGTTCTCTATGAAACTCGAAGAGAACGGTTACAATGCTGGCGGGGATAGCTCCAGCGAACAAATCGTTCTCTACTTGAGCAATAGAACAAGAGCGATCAAAACTCCAATTGTCCCGATAAAGAGACCGACCTTGGGAAACAGCAAGTTATCCAAGAATGACGTGTTCCTCTTTATTTCCTTAACAAATGAATCAATGGGATCATAATTCTCCGACATAATAATTCTCCTTTACTATGTCCCCAGTATAAGAGAAAGGAAGGGTTTTGACATTTACAGATTTGTAAGAAGAGAATAGTATAAAAAAAATGCCCCCATATGTGGGGGTACTAATGATGCCAACCCCCATCTGTGAAAATTGATAGAACGAATCCCAGAAGAAGGTAAAGATCAGCAAAGAATAACAGCCATCCCAGGTTGTTGATCGCGCCGGTCATGATTCCATTGATGTCGATCACCACCAGCAGAGAAAAAGTGGTCAGCATACCATAGGTCATCAGCCGGCGAACTTCCGGATATTTAATATCCTTTGCCAGCCATACAATGACGGCCAAGCCAATTGCACAGGCACCTGAAAAGCGGGTGTTCATTATCCCGGTGAGATTCGTATCCCGGCCCAGGAGCGACAGGCTGAAGACCGGGGCAAGGAGAAAAAAAGAACCATTAATGAATGAAAGGATGGCAGCTATCGAAGCAACTGTTTTAAATTTCATAATTTCCTTCTCTTTTTCAATTTTCTTATGGTCATTGTTCTTGCAGAATCTGCTTTGCTACCTTCTGGGCGCCGGTCATCACGTTCAGCACACCGCCGGTGCTCTCGCTCTGGGCGCCGATGAACCATAAGTCATCGATAGGCGTCTTGTGGGCCGGCGGCTTGTTGCCGATGACCGGCGGCACACCCCCAAAGGAGTGGTGTTTCAGGTGGGTGCGCTGGCGGTAGTCCTCCGGTGTGAGCACCAGGCGGGTCTGGGTATGCGCTCGCAGACCTGGGATGTGGGCTTCAGCCTCCGCCACCAGCTTGTCGGCCAATTCCTCCTTGCGGCCGGACCAGGTCCCTTCGGCCAGCGTATCCGGCGCCACAGTATAGATGGTCACCGCATGCTTCCCGGACGGAGCCAGCGAGGGCGAGTGCAGTGAGGGCACATAGATCAGGAAGCCCTCCTTGCCCTCGTGGTAGTCGCCTGTGCGCAGGCGCCGGACCGCCTTCTCCAGGTCTTGGGTCTTGTAATAATAGCACAGGGCCGCCGGTTGGTAGGGAGTGGGGTCGAAGTCGATCCCCAGCTGCACCATCAATACCGATTCCATCAGGCGGTTGGCTTCGATTTGGGTGGCCAGCCCGGCGGGGATGTTTTCACGCCCGACCAGGTCGAAGAACACCTCCTTCATCCCGCCCGAAGCCAGCACCCGATCAGCAGGTTCGATCCGTCCATCGGCCAGTTCCACGCCCGTGGCCCGGCCGTTCTCGATCACGATCCGCTTCACCGCCGTGCCGGTCAGTACCTTCCCGCCGTTCGCCAGCAGCACGCCCATCACCGCCTCCACCAGCCTCTGGCAACCGTCGAGGATGTAAGTGTAGGCCGTCTGGGCACTCTTGGCGCCGGGATAGGTCGGGATGCGCTTGTCGAAGGCAGTCTCCAGGTGGATGGACGGCACGCCCAGGGCGGGGAATTCGCTCGGGGCGGTGACGAAGTCTGCCACGATCCCCAGGAAGAAGGTCTTCAGGACGGGCGATTCGAAATAATGATCCATCAACTGGCTGCCGTTCCAGTTTGCCATCTCCTTCACCCCCTGGAAGGCCACCCACATGCGCAGCTTGAGCCACACGGCCCTCAGCCCGCTTGCACCCTCCGCCTGGCGCGCCAGGGACATCAACCGGATCATGCGGTCGTAGAAGCGGTAGTAGCGATCCAGGTGCCTGCTTTCCTGCGGGAAGAGTTTCTTGAGCCGTTCGTACCGCCAGGCGGGGCCTTCGTATTCCTTTGGCCTCCACAGGGCGAACTCGGGCATGGCCAGGCCGCGGTCCTCGTGAACCACCGGCACCTGCCCGCTGACGCCCAGCTCCTCCAGGATCATGCGCCCCTTGTCGCCGGGGGCGAAGCCCTCCAACAGCAGCGGGCCAATGTCCCAGCCGTACCCGTCCTGGGTCACGGTGGCGGTCACCCCGCCCGGGCTGGAGAACTGCTCGAAAACGGTGACAGCATGCCCGGCTTTGGCCAGGTACGCACCGGCGGTCAGGCCGGCCATGCCTGAACCGATGATGGCGATCTTCATGCTGCCCCCTTCCCCTGCGCGGCTTTCTGCTCAGCCAGCTCCTTCACCAGCGCGGCGTGTTTCTTGCGAGTGATCGGGTACCAGATCAGGAAGGGCAGGCTAAGCAGGATGACAACCGCCGGCACGATGGCAAAGAACAGCCGGATGCCGAACAGGGCGTGCGCCGTCTGTTCCACGTTCGGCACATATCCATAGAGTTTCAAAGCCCAGCCGCTGACGGCCACACCCAGCGCACCGGTGAACTTGGTCAGGAAGTTCCACAGACCGTAATAGATGCCCTCGCGCCGCTCGCCGGTCATCTTTTCATCGTACTCGATCACGTCCGGCAGCATGCTCCACGGGCAGACCCATTGTGTGGAGAAGCCTATCCCGGCCACGATGGCCACAACATAGATCAGCGGGGTGGCTCCATGCGGGAGAAAGAAACCGAATATGACCGCCACAGAGGAGATGAACAGGCCCAGGGCATAGGTTGGACCTTTGTTGATCTTATCGCAGACCAGCTTGGCCGGGATCAGGAAGATGCCGATGGTCAACAGCATGGCGAACAGCACGAAGGAGACCTGGCTCTTCATGTTCAACTGGTATTGGATGAAATAGGGCACAAGAGCCGTCAGCACGGTGAAGCTGAAACTGCTCAGGATGAAGGCGATCATCAGGATGATGAACGGCTTGTTCTTGAAGGAGGTCAGGACCGCCTTGACCGCCGGCAGCTTGGATGGTTCGCCGGCCAGTTCGGGATGTTCCTTGACTGTAAAAGCGGTCACCAGGATCACGGTCATGGCAATCGCTCCAAAGACCGCCCCGGTGGCGCTCCAGGCCTGCTGCAGGTTCAACCCGGCCCCCTGGAAGACGCCAGCCAGGATGGTGGTGATGGCGGCCCCGAGGATATATCCGAAGACACTGAAGGCCATGCGGATCGAGGTCAGGCTGGCGCGTTCGCTGTAATCGCGCGTCATCTCGGGGGTCAGGGCAGAGTAGGGCACGTTTGCCATGGTCTGGAAAGTATCCACCAGCCAGAAGGTGAGCAGCACGGCCAGGAAGGCGGGCACACCTGTGAGGCCCTTGGGCAGGGAGAACATGATCCAGGCGGCGAACCCAAGCGGCACGGCGCCGAGCAGCATATAGATGCGCCGTCGGCCGAAGCGGGAGCGGGTGCGGTCCGACCAGTAGCCGAACAGCGGGTCGTTGAGGGCGTCCCAGGTCAGCTTGCCGACCATCAACGCCAGGCCGGCTATGCCGGGATCGATCCCTGCCACGTCCGTATAGTAGAAGAGCAGGAAGAATTGCATGGCCGAGGTGATGAGGGCAAAGCCCATATCAGCCAGGCCGTACCGGAACTTGCTACTGAGCGTCAGTTTTTGATCCATAATTTGCCTCTCAGGGGGATGGGGATGGAGGAGCAGGGTGGGATTCGCACAGGAATATTATAGATGCGCTTTTGCAGGGGCGCAATAGGGTGAGCGATTTCAGGCTCTCCGATAGTGAGCAAGGCAGAATGTCGTTGCAGAGAGCCAAGGCAGAAGGCAGAAGGCAGGAGGCAGGAGGCAAAGAGCAGAGAGCAGGAGGGAAAGAGCATTAACACGAAGGACACCAAGGAAACAAAGGAAGAGCAGAGAGCAGAAGGCAGGAGGCAAAGAGCAGAGAGCAGAAGGCAGGAAGCTGGGGCTTCGGCGCCTCAGCTATTCGAACTTGAGAAACAAATGAGGAACGACTAACATATGATGTTCCTCGATATTCAAGTATGAGGGGAGGGATTCGATACGCGGAACGAACCTTGAAAAACCAGACGTTAAGGTGAATCAAACCCATCTTCCTCCTGCGGGTGAAGGGGTTGCAATCCAGGCAGCGCTGGAGGCGAAGCATGGCGTTGAGGGCCTGAGGTTTGTAGGTGGGGGAGACGGAGACGATCTCGATATCCTGCGCGGAGAGGAGGCACAAGAGCCAGGCTTCGATATGCGCCTGAGCCTCGTTCTTGCCGGACTGGCGGGGGAAGATGACGACAAAGGTGAGACCGAGGCGGTTCACTATACTTTTAACGATGGCATCGGCGACCTCCTGCTGGTAGGGGCGGAAAGGGATACCGATGGCGTACCTGGAGAAATTGTCAAGGCGGGAGGCAATACGGCGGATGAGGGTGCAGCGAGGAGAAGACATGGTAAAGGGCCTTAAGAGCGAAGGACACGAAGAGACACAAAGGAAAACATATGCCACCGGGGCTCATCGAAGGCTCATGCCTTCGATGTGGCGCACTCCCGATAGAACATCGGGACGATGAGCGGCTTGTGGCCGCAGTGCGCGCATGGTGAATAGGAAAGATCAACATGTAAAGGTGCCAGGTTTCCCGAAAGAAGCGGAGCTCATCGAAGGCTCTTGCCTTCGATATGGCGCACTCCCGATAGAACATCAGGACGATGAGCGGCTTGTGGCCTTGCATCGACACCTCGTGTTGTCGATATGGCTGATGGCGGCGTGTGGCCGCCTCAGCCGATGGCGCGCAAAACACGGGAAGGAGAAAGCCTGCCGGTGCCCAAGGATATTGTAGAACGTTTGTGCTATTAAGTCAATAGGGGAAATTGAGTCCTGATTGAAAAAGTTAATGAGGAATCTCATCTTGTTAGGTATTAATTCCAAGACTCTGATGGAGATATCTATCTGAGAAGGGGTTTCGACAGTGTGGGAGATGAATTTGAATCGTTCTGCGTCTGAAGTTACATATCGGTGGAAGACTTTCTCCCGATATGCGAAAATGTGATTCAAGAGTTGTTGTTCAGGTACAGCGGATGCCTTTTTACAATCAAGATATATATATGCCCATTATGATTATAGATGACTTGTTCTTCAGGAATCCATTGTTATTTCGGGAATTGGAACTAGGTTCATCATAAGTTGTGCGAGTTCAGCATCCGAAAGAAGAGCTCTATGGCATCGAGAAAGGTACTTTGTCAGGTATCTATAGTGTTCAGAATAGAATCGATCCGCGTCTATTTGCTCATGGGAGATTGAAGGATGGAATTTCTTATTAAGGATCATTCGAGCGGCTTGGTCCGCTACAATTTCAGCTATAAGGAGCTTTGTGGTTGGTAAATCATTGCCAGGATAGGATGGTGCTGAGCCTCGATATCTTTTCATAATTGGATGAAAGCCCATAATATTGATAACCGTCAGGGATCCTTCCTGCTCTACGAGAGCCCGGCTGTTTCCAGCTTCCTGATTTATCATACGAATGTCGAGAGATGGCCCTTCTTCCTTCTTAGTGACAACAACTTTACAAGTCGTAGTAAGCTTACCTAAGGTCGCCGTGAGAGTAGCTTGAGAAGACAGAGTCCTGGCTTCGACAATTACCTCAGCAAAATAATGCTCAACCTCTTCGTCGAGTGAAAATTTAACCTTGCCTTTATGAATAATTACACCTAGATCAGAACTAGAGATCATAGCATCTAGTCCGTGTTCAGCAATGTCAGTTAGTGGTGCGAAGATCCGAATAGTCTTCTTCCTTGTCCAAGCAATCTGGTAAGTGTCGTGTTCGAATTGGAAATGGTCAACAGGCTGGGGTTCTATTTCAACGATTTCACGTTCAGATCTTACTTCAACAATGGCCGTAGCTGAGTGATTCCCACAGCTGACGGTGAGCAATGTCGAATCTTCAAGTAACGGTCGTATATGAACCTGTCCAGCAAGGAGATCTGGACGCTTTTTATGAGGAGTGAGTGAGATGGGGGTTTCATCGAGAATTTCGATAACCCCTACTGGCTCGCACTGAACAATTACACTATTAGCACATAGTTCGGGTACGACCATCACACTTAGAGTCTTATCCTCACCCATATATAAAACAACTTCTTCTGGAATCAATGTGATAGGTGGAAGGTTCGTTCCTAAAATGTCAGACCCAAGAAGACCCTCTTCGTCTATCACTCGGAGATCCTCATCTATAAGTTTGGAAAGGTCACGACCAAGGTCAGTCAACATCCTGCGAAGTTGAGTCGACTCTGTAGAGGTGGGGTCCTGCGATTTTCTTTCTTCTTCAGTGATAAATGGGCCAAGATAGGTTTCAACAGCAGCAGCCAGAGCCTTATAGAATGGGTGAGACTTTTGCAGACCATCTCGCCTTCGCGTGATTATAGGCATAGGGTTTTGTTCATCTTGTTTCTCTTGGGCAAGTAGCCTGCGATCATATTCTCTTGCCAAATCATCGATATAGGGACATTCGAGTCGCCCGGAGAACCAACCAGCGTATGGGTTAGTTTCGAAGCGAAAAAGAGTATTTTCGTAAATTGCCCTCCGCCCTTTGATCAGAATACCAGCGGGCCTTATAGGATCGGATGCGGAGTCATCGTAAAGTTCAGCATTCCGAAATATCGTGAGTTTGGCAAAGGTATCAGGGTAGCCATCAATTTTGATATCGGTTTCAAGCACTGCTGGTAGATTAGGAAAAGGGAAGTGGAGGATATCGGAGGTGTCGCTATTGAGATCAACCAGGCATACTTCCCTATTGGGATCGGACATAATATCGCGCAATTGGTAATGCTTTGAAAGCTTTGCGACGAGTTTTGTATGTTGGGGGCATCGAATGTTGCCTTGGACTAGAATTGTGACCACTGTTCCATTCGCGTGAGGAATTCCAAGGCGGCTTCTGTCTTCTGGAGACGCTTTTCGTGAAGGATCCGAGTCGTATTTACCTTCTTGATCAAGCTTCAAGTGAGCATATTCACCGTCCCAGATGCTCTCAAATTCCACAGGTCCAAATGCAGCAAGATCTTTAGCTCCTCTCCCAAGGTTCCCGCGAACATCAGCACCATCTTCAAATCCTGATGTTCTTCCACCCAAACTTGCAATAGCTTCTTCCATGCGGAGAGTATTCATACCAGTTGCTCGGTCTCTGGTTATTACTTTCCAGGGACCTCGTCGGTGTTCAATTTCAATTCGAATTTTGCCGTATTTATTCCCATAGGCGTCATCGGAATTGGTTATAGTTTCAATAAGGGCACGGACAATATCACCACCCATTGCTTCTGTTGCGTCTTGATGAAATGCTCGACCACTGTATATGACCCGTCCATGTTTAATCTTCATAAGAGATTAACCTCCTAACCAGTCAGGATGCGCTAATGTAACAGCATCCAAAAATTGCATAATGCTTTTCTTATCTGACTCGTAAGCAATTCCTCTTGCAGATTCTAGACGAGCAGTCCATATTGCAGGGCTGCTATCGGGAGAGCAATGGAGGAGATCAGCCATTTGCCATTTCTCTTGGGGAATCTTACCGATCTCCTTCCACTGGACAAAAAGTTCAGATCGTTCTATTTCAGCCATCATCCTCGAGGTCGGCCGAATCTTCGGCTCAGGGACAGGTATTCCACTATTTAGGATTTGTGTTAGTCGCGGTGAGTTTATCTCAATCCATTTCTGTCCTTCGGCTGTGAGTTGACGTGCATAGGCGTCACTGGACTTGATAAGCTTTTGAGGACGTCTCGCTTCGGCTTCCTGAAGAGCCTTCGCACATTTCTTGTAATCGGGAAGATCCTTTTTTGTTCGCCATCTAAAGTGAGAAGGTGCGATCCTAAAGCATTCAAGAGAGACATCTTCGATATCGATGAATTGCGAGGCTCCACCGAGTTGGTAAAGAGCCCATAGGAATATCTCCCAGTTTGCGACTTCATTAATTGAGCTCATGATTTGGTTCCTCTTCGCTTCGGAACCCTCTTCATACTGGTTTTAGGTGAATATGCAGGTAGATTCCAAGCCGTTAAGGCATATGTTCCTCGTTCAGTACGAATAAATCGATCGCTTGCCCTTCTCAGCCTGAGAATGATATTAGCCTCATCACCGCGACCTGGTAGCGGAACACCCGTTTGGATTAGGGTAGTGCGTAACTCGCTAATGTGCATAGGTTTTCCACTTGTGCGTAAGATTTCCTCAATATGATCTTCGATACCTGGCGGTGTAGTTGTATGAAGTGATGTGGACCCTATGTCAGTGACTCTGGTGAAAGAATTCGCGTTGGGCACTGAAAGGTGGATAAGGCGCTGTACGAGATCAAGCTTCTCGTGCGCAGCATCAAGTCTCTGTTGGAGGGGGAATATTTTTGATGTAATTTCTGCGATCTCGCGCTCAATAGCCTCGGTCCAGGCTTGAAGAGTCTCAGCGCTTTCGAACGATGTAGGTACATTCTTATTTGTCATAAATACATTATAATGTACATACCATGTAGATGTCAAGTATCTATTAAGTGTACTTTCTGAGAGTTAAGAGGATCTAACTTGGTGTCAGATCATGGATCATAAAGAGCAAAGGAACAGGATGGATACATCATTCTAGCTGCAAGGGGGAGTGAGTAGCATGACCTTATATCCCCGTATACAAATTTTTTCTCTCTTTGAGCAAGGTTATATCCACCATCGCCATTTGGCTGGAGTATTGCGAGGTTTGATTTGCTATATATGTAACAATTTGCTTGGTATGGCAAACGATGATCCGAAGATACTGATAGCAGAAGCCAAGTATATTGTCGAGAATAAAGTACTATTTGTAGAGCAACTTGCCTCCTGGGGTCCTAGGGATCCATTCGCTCCCATTTACTCCCACTCGACTTCAAAGTAATTTCTCCAATTAGGAGCCTAGCATATGTACCCCCGATTGATGAGACCTAAACCGCCGAGTCTATTTCCTATTGGTGGAGTCGCTGTCCATTAGCCGGTGGTAGGCAGACCTGTTACGATGGTTTTGTGCTAACACAACAAATCCAGCCTTTTTGATAATTCTCAAACATCTGAATGTCAGAATAGCCAGTGCTTGATACGAGCTGAGCGAGTCCTTCGATACTGTACTCTGCCGCATTCACTAATTCTAGGAACTTTCGATCTCGCTTGTCGTATTTCCCGCCCTTATAAGACTCTCCGATAAGGACCAGATGGCCACCGGACTTTAATACTCGGAGAACCTCCTTCATATCGCTGACCAAGTTGGGTCAGTAATAATGCGAGTTCACTGCGGTGACTATGTCGAACATTCTATCAGGGAATGGTAAAGAAGATACGGAGCCATGTAGAATCTCCACACGGCCCATTCTTATTTCCCGCCTATTGGTTCTACGAGCGACAACGACACAATCTTCCGAATAATCGATGCCATAAACCTTGCCTGTGATTGTGACCCTGGCAAGTTCGCGAACGAAACCGCCTCCCCCGCAACCCACATCAAGAATCATCGAGTCTTTTTCTACAGGGACATGCTGCAACCCCCATTTGGTCCCCTTGGAATGAGAAGCGTTCAGAACGGCCGCGAGTATTCGACCCAGTCGACCTGTTGGTTTTCGCCATTGATTCAAGAACTTACTTGTGAGGCTCATCAATTCCTCAAGTCACGAATGGTCTACCTAACGGAATGGCTCAGGGGCAGCGGTGGAGCCGCTGTCCTCTTGGAGGAGGGTTGGGGCGGCTGAAAATATCTATTCGGTACACAAAACGGCGCCCCAATTTATGGTTAAAATCGCCAACCCAATTCTTCAATCAAATCGGCCACTTTCATGGACTTGATTCTTAGTTCATCACAAACATCAGGTATTTTGGGTGTGTTATTGCCACCTCGATTTTCCTCACTGATGACCGCACATTGTTTGAGTTGTCCTAGAGCGATTACCCATGGATCACAAAGCGAACGATTTTTAGCTTCGCTTATTAATTTTGGAAATTGGTTGACTATAGTTTTTTGAGCAAGTTGCAATTCGGCTTCTAATGGGTAAAACATGGGCATTTGGCTTTCGGCCCAAGCATACAGTTGATCGTCTTCTTTTCTTTTGAGTTCATCTAGTACAAACATCGGCGCGATTATCTGACCAGCTGCAATGGCCTCTTCCATTTTTTTCCAAAAAGTGGGAAACGAAGTCGGCCTATATAGTCGCCACCAACTTTCTATGAAAGCGCTTGTGTCAAGGCAATATAAAAGTCCCACCGTACGGCTCCTTGTTTCTTAAAATCCTGCCCCGACAAATGCCTCGTGCTCCATGTCTCTAAGATGTTTTATCTTTACGCCAAGATAATCTGCAACATCTGACAGAGTGAGGCGCTTATCATAGTAGGCGCTAAAAACCTGGCGTGTGTAAGGCTTGCCATTTTTCCGTAGTATCAAGCGATGATATGGCGCAAACCCCGCTTGAGGAGTAGTACGTCTTTTCTCCTTAAACTTGTTCCATCGTTCGATATAGTCTTGCCTCTTGCATTCATAGAATTCTTGTGATGTGAGGCCTAAAATTAGGAGTCGACGAACTATAACCTCTTCGCTAACAGAAAATTCTATGGAAAGATTCCAAATCTCCTCATCATCCCAATCTGTATATCGTCCATGTTGCCGAACAATATTGTGGGATGTTATGAGAGAAGCTGGCACTAAAGCCGCACCTGCCACACGATTGCAAAATATTTCTACATTTTGCTCTGGAGTCTGATATTTCGAATATTCTTCACAATCACAGATTCCGCCAATATTTAGCAATAGATGAGTAAATTCATGTAAGAGCGTGAATATCCGTGCTCCGTATGCGTCTCCAGAATTTACTACGATTACTGGAAAGCGTTTTTCACTGATTGAAAAGCCGCGTGCTTCATTAGACGTAAAAGTTATGCCTGTATGACTAGATTGAAATACTAAGACATTCAGTTGCTCAAAGGCCAGTTTCCATGCGTTAAAGGCATCATTATAGTCGCTCCATTTTCTTTGAGCGTCCCAATTAATGTTGGCCAATTCTCTTATTCTGTTTGAAACATCCTCGTGATTATCTCTTAACGATATAGAGTTTAGATAAGGGAATATTCCGTCCTCATTATTCTCCGTCAATTCAATCATAATTTCGCGACGTATTTCAGATTGCCGTTTTTCCCAAATAAACCCAGGCGAAAGTACGCCAAGAGCTATCTCTGGCAAACGGCGAAAATCAGTCATTGAGACACTAAAATCTCTTGGCGGTTCATCTAAATAGAATAATGAAAGTGGGCGACGATATACTTCTGCCATTTTCATGGCTTGATGGATAGTTGGATAAGTCTCCCCTTTTTCCCATACTTCCAGTTTCTCTGGCTTTACTGAAATACGCTTAGACGCACCAACTAAATCAAGCCCGCATTTTTTGCGAGCCCAAATTAACATGTTTGGATTGACCAAAGCATCAATACGTGCTGTCATTTTTATACTTGTGCACTTTCGGCTGACGGTCAAATTAGTAATGCTATCTAATTATATACCTTCGTGCCCCTTTGTGACCTTTGTGTTTCACACCTTTCTGGGCAAAGTTTTACATCCTATATGTTTAGCTGTCATATGGCAGCTTAAAAGCTCATGGATAACATCATTGTATAGCATTTTACGGGGAAACGCGCAAATGAAAAAGCCCTACCCCAACCCTCCCTCCGCTGCGCTCCGGGATGCTCCGCGATCCCCAAATCTTTTTGATTTGGGGAGGGAGTCCCGGAGGGACGGGTAGGGCTGTAATGGAGAGCAAGCATGCCACCGAAACGATCCACACCGAGAATCATGCACCGCGCAGGGGAATTGCGCAAAGAACCCGAGGCCGCCGAAGCAGCCGATGGAGGCTTGACGCCCCATCGGCTTGTGGGGACGGTCACGGTCTAGAAAAGGGGGGCGTGTCACGCTGGAAGCGTGACCTACGGGCTCTGAAGGATCGAAACCTTCAATCAGAGCGGCCAAACCGGATTTGGGTTGGGATTCCTGGCAAACAACCGCTAGCAACTCCCGGCGCAGCAGGGGGTTTGATTTATAATCAACCTCATCCCATTCCGGCAGGAGTCTATTCCCCATGAAAGAAGACACCTTTAAAGTCTACGGTTACCGCTGGGTCATGCTGGTCGTATTCATGTTCATCGTGGCGGTCACCCAACTGTGTTGGATCACTTTCGCCTCGATCACCACCGACGCGGTCAAGTTCTATGGGGTCTCGGACCTCAGCATTGGCCTTCTGTCCATGATCTTCATGATCGTATACATTGTCGTCTCGATCCCGGCTTCGTGGATCATCGATACCTACGGCCTGCGTGCCGGGGTGGGGATCGGCGCGGCTTTCACCGGTATCTTCGGCCTGATGCGCGGCCTGGCCGCCTCCAACTATACCCTGGTGCTGGTTGCCCAGGTCGGGATCGCCATCGGGCAGCCGTTCGTCCTGAATGCGATAACCACCGTGGCAGCCCGCTGGTTCCCGGTCCGCGAGCGGGCCACCGCCTCCGGGCTTGGGTCACTGGCAATGTACCTGGGCATCTTCCTTGGCCTGGCATTGACCCCCATCCTGACGATCCATTTCCAAATCGGCGGCATGCTGATGGCTTACGGGATTGCTTCGTTGGTCGCGGCGCTGGTCTTTTTTGTCTTTGCCAGGGAGCGACCGGCGACGCCGCCCTGCCCGGCGGGGATGGAAGTGCGCTCGCTGGCCTTCGACGGCTTCAAACAGATGTTCCGCCAGCGGAACTTTCTTCTGGTGCTGGCAATCTTCTTTGTCGCGTTGGGGGCTTTCAATGCCGTTACCACCTGGATCGAGAATATCATCGCGCCGCGCGGCTTTTCCAGCACCCAGGCCGGGACCGTAGGCGGGCTGATGATCGTCGGAGGCATTATCGGCGCCCTGGTCATCCCGCCCATTTCTGACCGTATCCGCAGGCGGGTGCCGTTCATCATCGTGGCGCTGGCCGGGGCGACGGTGGGGCTGGTCGGAATCGCTTACGCGGCGAGCTACTGGCTCCTGCTGACGGCCTCCTTCACCCTGGGCTTCTTCCTGCTCAGCGCGGGTCCGATCGGATTCCAGTATGGCGCCGAGGTAACCCACCCCACACCGGAAGGCACCTCGAACGGGCTGCTCATTATGATGGGGCAGATCTCCGGGATCGTCTTCATCTTCGCCATGGATGCCTTCAAATCCCCGCAAACCGGCTCGATGACCATGTCCCTGGTTGTGATCATCGTCCTGATGGTACTGAGCATCGTCCTGGGCGCACTTCTAAAGGAACCAAAAATATTCCTCACGGAGAGCGCCAAAACCCAGGAGAAAGCGTAGCGCCTGGCGGGTGTTTGTAAAGTCCAGGTGTATGAAAACAGCCCTCACCCCGAAATGTCTTTCGGGGTGAGTTGTCTAACTATTATCGTCACCATGGGCTTCTGGCCGATCTTGTCACCGTCGAAATAACGAATAGCGCCAGAGATCAGTAAGTTGTAAGCATAAGTCCCCCGCATCTTTCGATGCGGGGGACTTATTATTTCTCCACTCAAGGAGCGATCAGCCCAGGGCTGCCTTGACCCGCTCGGGTGTGAATGGAATCTGCCGAAGGCGAGCACCCGTGGCGTCAAAGATCGCGTTGGCAACCGCTGCGGCGGTCGTAATGGTCGAGGGTTCTCCCGCTCCCAGCGCGGGTTGGTCGGGACGGTTGATCAGGACGATCTCCACTTCAGGGACTTCGGAAAATGTCAGGATGGGGTACGAGTCCCAATCAATGCTCGTCACCCGCCGTTCGTCAAATTGTACCTCTTCTTTGAGAGCACGGCTGAGAGATTGGATGACATTGCCTTCGATTTGGTTCTTCAAACCATCCGGGTTGATGATCAGCCCACAGTCGTGCGCAACAACTATCCGCTTCACGCGCACGGCTCCACTTTTGAGGTCCACCTGGAGGTTGGCAACACATGCCACAATGGCCTGGTCATTCTCATACCATGCAAAAGCCAGGCCGCGTCCCTCCGCCAATTCTTTATTTTTTCCGGTCCGGGATGGACGCCTCTCCCAGCCGGCCTTCTTGGCGGCTGCCTTCAGCACCTCCCGGGCACGTACATCCGCCAGATACCGAAGCCGGAATTCCAAAGCGTCCGCGCCCGCGGCCGCCGCCAGCTCATCCATGAACGATTCGTTGGCGAAGGTATTCTCCGCGCCGCCCAGGCTCCGAAAGGAAGAAGCACGCAACGGCGAGTCGGCCAGGTAATGGACGGTCACTCGCTGGTTTGGGAAGGAATAATTGGTGGGCGCGTTGCGCTCGGCGCCGAAGGAAAACCCGAATTGCGAAGCGGCCTGCCCGGAGAGCAGTTGGCCTGCCACCAATTGTTCAGGGGAGCGCGCCCGCGCCACGTGTGACGGTGACCAGACATGATAATCCCAGGCAACCACATTTCCCTGCATATCCAGACCGCCATGCACCTCCATCACCATGGCGGGGGCTTTCGGTTCCCAGATGAACTCATCCTGGCGCGACCATTGCACGCGCACCGGCCTGCCCACCGCTTGTGACAGGAGCACGGCGTCTGCGGCGGCATCATCGGACCCGTTCTGGCCATAGCTGCCTGCCCCTTCCACGTGGATCAGGTGCACTTTTTCGGCCGGCACGTCGAGCAGTTGCGCCAGCGCCCCACTTAAGGGATAAGGACCCGG
>CAIQQN010000088.1 GCA_903873975.1 uncultured Anaerolineales bacterium | reverse complement strand
CTGCTCCAGAACCTGGGAGCCTGGGCGCCTGGCGTGGTCAGCGCCATCCTGATGGCCTGGGCGATCTGGTTTGCCTACCGGCGTATCATCCTGGTGAGAGTTCCCTTGGTTCCCCCCGCACCGGAGGCAGCTAATGGCTGACAAAAAAAGTTTCCCCGGATGGACTCGGATCCTCCTGGCGGTCCTCGGTTTAGTGACCGTACTTGTGCTCGGCTTTATGATCTGGGTCTCGACCCCGGCCAAACCCATGCCCGAGGCGCTGACCGCGCTTCAACCTGATTCGGCGGTGATGGTTGAGACCGGGAAATGGCTAGTTTTTACCCCGCTGGCTTCCCAGACGACGACTGGTTTCATTATCTATCCTGGTGGCCGCGTGGATTATCGTGCCTACGCTCCTGCTGCGAATAATATCGCCGCGCAGGGCTACCTGGTGGTGATCGTCCATGTGCCGCTCAACCTGGCAGTCTTCAACCCGGCCGCGGCCAGCCAAGTGATCGCTGCTTACCCGGAGATCCAGCATTGGGTTGTGGGTGGGCACTCTCTGGGAGGGTCCATGGCGGCCAATTTTGCCCATGCACACCCAGGCGCAGTCCAGGGACTGGTTTTGTGGGCATCCTATCCTGCCGGCAGTGATGATCTGTCCTCTAGTGGGATAAAAGTCCTATCCATCTCTGGTACGCTTGACGGCCTGTCCACGCCGGCCAAAATTGAGGCCTCCCGCTCATTACTCCCAGCTGACACAATTTTTGTCTCCATTGAGGGCGGCAACCATGCGCAGTTCGGCTGGTACGGTCCGCAAGCGGGTGATAATCCGGCTGCGATTTCTAGAGATGACCAGCAGGCACAGATCATCCAGGCAACTATGGCGTTGTTGGCTGCGATTAAGTGATCGGGAAGAATCCTTTGTACCTGTACAGGTGAACGTGCTGGTTTAGTTATCAAGAATCCTGGAAATGTCATTAGAACAGCGGACAAGTTTGGTTGTTTGATTAAATAAGATTATCTTGCATCCAATTTGAACCAGGTAATGGCGTGCGAACAATGGACAAAAAAAGCTGACTGCGTCTTCGGGAGCTTAGCCCCCGGGAGAGTGGAGGAAGAATGAATAATTTGGACCAATTTGCCAGGCAACAATACCTGAACCTCGAAACCTTCCGCAAGAACGGTGTTGGCGTGAAGACCCCGGTCTGGTTTGTACAGGATGGGGAGACCCTTTACGTCAGCACGATGGCGAACTCGGGCAAGGTCAAACGCATCCGCAACAACGGAGAAGTAAAGGTTGCTGTCTGCAAAATGAACGGGAAGGTGACCGGGGCATGGGTCCAGGCCCAGGCGCACGAGGTCACCGACATTGAGGCAAGCACCAAAGTGAATCACTTGCTGGATCGAAAATACGGCCTGATGAAAAAACTCTTTGAGAATCAGCGCGCCCAACAAGGTGGGAAAGACACCCTCCTGGCGATCAAGTTGTGTGAATAGGAGAATATTATGAAAAACATATTTCGTCAAATTGTTGTAGTATTAGTCACCCTGGCCACTATCGCCATCAATGTCCTGGGCGATGCCCTGCCCATCAACGGGCTGAATACCGGTCGGATCTCGGATACCTTCCACGTTTATTTCGTCCCAGCCGGATACGTCTTCGCGATCTGGGGCCTGATCTACATTGGCTTGCTTGCCTATGCTGTCTACCAGGCTTTGCCTAAGCAGAAAGATAACCCGCGCCTGCGAGCGACTGGTTGGTGGGTTGTTCTCGGCGGGTTGGCGAACAGCATGTGGATCTTCCTGTGGCATTACGAGCAGTTCGTTGGCACACTGGGGGCGATGCTCATTTTGCTTGCCACGCTCATTGCTGTATACCTGCACCTCGGCATCGGGCAGGCGAAAGTCTCCTCTGCCGAGACCTGGCTGGTGCGCGTCCCCTTCAGTATCTATCTAGGCTGGATTACGGTGGCAACCATTGCCAACGTGACGGATGTTCTGGACTTCTTGAAATGGAATGTCTTCGGGATTGCGGCGCAAACCTGGTTCCTGGTTATCCTTGTGGCTGTCCTGGCAATTTCAACCCTTATGAGTCTGAACCGCCGTGACGTGGCCTATATTATGGTGATCCTGTGGGCGCTGGTCGGGATTGGCTACAAGTTCTCGGCTGAACCGCTTATCTGGATCGCCTCGCTGATTACAGCCTTGCTCACAGCGCTAGGCTTGCTCTACGGCCTTTTAAGGTGGAAAGCATCGCAAAAGAGGGTTTAATATGAAAAAAATCTGGCGAGGCCTGTTAATCATCCTGGCCACCCTGTTACTCGTCGTACTGGTCGGACCGTTCTTTGTCCCGGTCCCTCCATTGAAGGGTACCGTCCCGCCTGAACAATTAGCCGACCCTGACAGCCAGTTCATCGAGATCAATGGGCTGACCGTCCATGTCAAGACAATGGGGCAGGGCAAACCGGTCTTTGTGCTGCTGCACGGCTTCGGAGCCAGCCTGTTTTCCTGGCATGCCGTCATGAAACCTTTAAATCAATACGGGACGGTCATCGCCTACGACCGCCCGGCCTTCGGTCTCACCGAGCGCCCGATGACCTGGACGGGCGAAAATCCCTACAGTCCACAGGCCAGCGTGGACCTGCTGCTTGGCTTGCTGGACCACTTCAACGTCCAGAGCGCCATCCTGGTGGGCAATTCGGCGGGTGGCACAGTCTCGATGCAGTTCACCCTCCAGCACCAGGAACGTGTCCAGGCGCTCATCCTGGTGGACCCGGCGGTATATGAAAACGGCGGCGGACCATCCTGGCTACGCCCGTTCTACAAGACGCCTCAGATGAATCATCTCGGTCCATTGATCGTCCGTTCGATACAGAACAGCGGCATAGACCTCATTAAAATGGCCTGGTACGACCCTTCGAAAATCACGCCAGAGACCATGACCGGCTACACCAAACCACTCCAGGCTGAATACTGGGACCGCGCCCTGTGGTATTACACTGCAGCCAGCCAGCCCTCCGGCCTGCCTGGACGCTTGAGCGAGTTTATTCTTCCGGTGCTGGTTATTACCGGTGATTCCGATAAAATAATCCCAACTGAGAACTCGGTCCGCCTGGCCGGTGAATTACCCAATGCCACCCTCGCCCTCATCCCGCAGGCAGGCCATGTCCCGCATGAAGAGCAACCCATCGCCTTTATGCAGGCGGTTGACAAGTTCTTAAATACCGTGCCTTAAGCAGTATTGTCATGTCATTATCACAAGGAGGAAGTATGTCAAAAGTTTCCATTAACAACCCCGCACCGGATTTCGAATTGGCTGATTATACCGGCAAGCGTGTACGGCTGTCGGACTTCCGCGGCCGGAATGTGCTTTTGGTCTTCAACCGCGGCTTCATGTGACCGTTCTGCCGTGGGCACATGGCGCAGTTGCGCCAGGACTTTGCCGAATTTGAAAAACGTCAGACGACCATCCTCGTCATTGGACCCGAAAATGCCGCGGCTTTTACCCGCTATTTCAGGGAGAATTCCCTGCCTTTCACCGGCCTGCCGGACCCAACTCACAGCGTGCTGAAAACCTACGGACAGGAAATCAATTTGTTTAAATTTGGACGCATGCCTGCCCAGGTCCTGGTGGATCAAACCGGCATGGCCCGTTTTGTCCACTACGGGCACGACATGACTGACATCCCGCAAAATTCCGAAATTCTAGCCCTGATTGATGAATTGAAAGGGTAGCGGTCCTGCACTAATTGCCTGGCTCCGCTGCTCAGCGGCGAAATGCCCGACCCGCGCTCAATATTTTTTTTAGGCGCATGAGCACCCTGGTGCAGATGGCAACGCTGCCCAGCGTTGCCAGAACTGTGAGAACAGACTTGGAAAAGGAAAGCATTCTTGTCTCCGGGGTCGTAGTCGAGGGCCACCGGGTGGCTTCCGGACCGTCGAAGGAGTATCCTTACGGCAGCCTGGAACGTCAGAAGCCGTTCTTCAAAGCAGGCGGCCTGGACCTCGACCGTTTCTTTCTCGGTACGTTGAATATCTCCATAGCCCCGCTGCGCTTCGAGATGGTCAGACCAGCTTATACCTTCCGTCAAATCGCCTGGACCAACCTGCACCCGCCCGAGGATTTTTCGTTCTCGCTTTGCACCGTTCGTTTCATCGGCAGGGAATACAAAGGTTGCGTCTATTACCCCCACCCGGAGACCAAGATCCGCCACTTCCAGAGCCCCTCACTGATCGAGGTACTGGCGGAATTTATCCCACATCTTGTTTATGGCAGACGGGTGGAACTGCTGCTGGACCCGGAAGAAATCCATATTACTAAATAACCAAATCCCCGGAATTTTGGAAATTCCGGGGATTTTTCTATCTTCTCGAAAATTGTACTCATGGCCTGTTTCAATCACACGCTCGAACCGCCCCTGGTGCCCAGGCGCAATTCGCCGTAATTGGTGAAGAGGATGCGCTGGAGGTCCATCCCGCGCAGATTACCCGCGTGGGGATCTCCTTCAGCGGGAAGGCGGTGCTGCTTTTGTGCCCGAACCACAGGACCGTATCATATTATCTATAACAGGGGCGGCTGGTGGGTCGCCCCTGAATACGCTCCAGGAGGGGAAGGAGGAAAACTACTTCCGGTTGCGCAGGAAGGTAGGGATATCCAAATCTTCGGTGTTGAAGGTCTGCGGGCGGAATTCTGCGCCGGATTGATCGGTCTGGGCGTCCACGCTGACGGATTCGAGCGGCCGGTTAACGGGTTTACCGTCCATGCTGCGAGATACCGGGTGGGTGATTCGGCGCGGCATGCCGGAACGTTCGAAGCCGGTGGCGATGACCGTCACCCGGATTTCGTCGGTCATATCCGGGTCAATCACTGCACCAAAGATTAAATTCACGTCCGGGTGGGTGGTCTCACGGATCAGAGCCGCGGCCTGGTTGACCTCGAATAGGGTCAAACTGGGCCCGCCCGTTACGTTGAAGAGTACACCCTTGGCGCCATCAATCGTGATGTCCAGCAGCCGGCTCGAGATGGCCTGCTCGGCAGCCAGGCGGGCGCGGTCCTCGCCGGAAGCCTTGCCGACCGCCATTAGTGCCGCACCGCCCTCGGACATGATGGCGCGCACATCGGCGAAGTCCAGGTTGATCAGGCCGGGCACGGTGATCAGTTCGGAGATGCCCTGGATGCCCTGGCGCAGTACATCATCGGCCATCCTGAAGGAGTCATTCAGGCTGGCGCGCTTGTCCATGATCTGGAGCAGGCGGTCATTGGGAATGACAATGAGAGTGTCGGAATGTTCCTTGAGTTTTGCCATGCCGGCCTCGCAGGCCTGCATCCGGCGGTTGCCCTCGAAAGTGAACGGACGGGTGACCACACCAATGGTCAGCGCGCCGACTTCCCTGCCGATCTGGGCCACGATTGGGGCTGCACCTGTGCCTGTGCCGCCTCCGAGCCCTGCCGTGATGAAGACCATGTCAGCGCCTTTCATCGCGTTGTACAGATCCTCGGCGGATTCCTCGGCGGACTTGCGCCCGATTTCCGGGTCGCCGCCCGCCCCCAAGCCGCGCGTCAGCTTGTTGCCGATGCGGACGCGCGTGGGGGCTTTCGACAACATCAGTGCCTGGGCGTCGGTGTTGATGGCCACGAACTCCACACCTTGGATGCCTTCCTCGATCATCCGGTTGACGGCATTGCTGCCGCCGCCGCCCACGCCAACCACCTTGATGCGGGCAAATGTTTCAGCTTGATTCTTTTTTGCGTCCATGTTACTGCCTCCTGAAAGATTAAAAAGGGTGTCGATTTTATGGTGTAGTGGCGACTTCAGTCGTCCATTCGGTGTTTTACTCCAACGGGAGTATCCGCTTTATCCATTCTTTGACCGGATCCAGGTTCATACGGCTTTCTCCTTTCCCGCCGCGTTTTTTGTGTCCATGGGTGGGCGAAAGATCTTCTTCTGTCAGAGCCGCAGCCCAATGCAACAGACCTACGCTGGTGGAATATGCGGGACTATTCAACTGATCCACAAGGCCGACCAGGTTTTCCGGCTGGGCGGTGCGGATGGGTAGCCCGAAAATCTTTGAAGCCAGTTGACGAATACCGGACAAGGCGCTTGTACCACCTGTCAAAACTATGCCTGCCGGCAAAAGCCCATCATAACCGGAACGCTTGATTTCCTGCAGGATCAATGCGAATATTTCTTCAACCCTGGCCTCGATGATGTGGGCCATATCCTGGCGGCGGATTTTCACTGGCTGGTCTTCGCCGAAGGTGTGCACGCTGAAAGTTTCCTCGACCCCTAAATCGGACTTCAAAGCGTAACCGTATTTTTTCTTGATCTCTTCGGCCTGTGTTATCGGCAGGCGCAGACCAGTGGCGATATCGTTGGTGATGTGATTCCCACCAACGGCCAGCACCATCGTGTGCCAGACGTGACCGTCCACGTACAGGGCCAGATCGGTTGTCCCACCGCCGATGTCGCAGATGGCCACACCCATCTGGCGCTCGGTGTCGGTCAGCACCACATCACCAGAAGCAAGAGGGTTTAAAACGAACTGGAGTACTTCCACGCCTGCCGCGTTGACGCTCTGACGCAGGTTCTCAACTGTCGCCTGGGCGGCGGTGATAATGTGCGCTTCCACTTCCAGCCGGTAGCCGCGCATACCGAGCGGCATCGAAATACCATCCTGTCCATCCACGGTGAAACCGCGTTGGATGATGTGGATGATTTCGCGGTTGTGAGGAATGGCCACTGCCCGGGCAGCTTCCAGGGCGCGCGCCACGTCTACCTCATCGATCACTTCGTCGGACAATCCGACCACGCCGCGGCTGTTAATGGACGAGACATGCGCCCCTGCCAGGCTGACCACCGCCCCGGTGATTTCCACACCCGAGGTCTGCTCGGCCAGGCTCACCGATTTGTTGATCGCCTGCGAGGCCGCTGCCAGGTCCACAATGACGCCTTTCTTGATGCCAGACGAAGGCTCGATGCCCACGCCCAGAATGCGGATCGTTTTTTCCTCAATCCGCCCTACCAGGGTGCAGACTTTGGTCGTGCCGACGTCAATCCCAACAACAATATCTTCCATAGGGCCCTTGGGCTACTTATAGAACGGTGCGTTCAGATATTCCACGCTGATGAGCGATGGCTGAACGCCCTGAAGAGTAAGAGTGTCCACGATGGCCTGATAGACCACCTTTTTCATCGAAATATCTTTGGTGTTCTGGCCGAGATAGACGGTCCAGCCGCGCGAGTCCTGCCAACCGATACCGAACTGCGGGTCGAAGATCATCGGCATCCCCGCTGGAGCAACTTGAGCCAGCTCAGTGAGCGCCTGTACCATTTCGGGGGCGATGAACTTGTGCTCGTAGACGGGGAGGTTTGGGTCCAGCAGGACTTGGGGTGGGGTATTGTTTGCCGCCACCTGGACCAATCCAGGAAACTCGCCACGCGGCATGAAGGCCACGCCGCTAGCATCAACCCACGTCACCACTCCGTTCTGATACCAGGCCAGGACGGGAATCCGCTCCTCCACGTCTACAGTGATGCGGTTGGGAAAGCCCACATGAACTTTTACTGATTCCAAGTCAGAGTAAGCAGTGCGCAGGTTGGCTTCCATCAGAGCCGGGACAGCATTGAAGATTGGCTGGCCGATCATACCGAGCATGGCATTGATCTGTGAGGCGCCAAGGCGCTGGTTACCGCGTACTTCGGCTGTCGCTATCGTGAAGGGTGAGGCGGTCCACATGGTGTAGAGCATAAAACCCAGTAATAAGGTCAATGCAGCAGAAACCCAGCGTGGACCCAACTGCGGGAGGTGTATAGCCGGAGCACGCACATTTGCGCGGCCGAGGGTGAAGGCGATATCGTAGCCATTGCGGTGCGAGTTTCTTGCCGCGCGGCCGGATGCTCGGCGCGCCATCGGTCGCGGCTCGACAGGCAGGTACACTGAGGAGCGGTGGTAGGCCTGTCGGGCGGTTTGCGTAGTCCGTTGTGCCGTTTGAGTCGAGCGTGTTTTGGATTTGCGGCGCTGGCGGACGAGATTGGCTCGGGATGTATTCTGCAAAGTGGTCATGATGTTCTCCGGAAGCGGCGTTCGGTGTGGTCGCGGTCGGCTTTGCGCTCGAGGGCCAATTCAACCAGCCGGTCAACGAGTTTTGGGTAGGGTAACCCGCTGACTTCCCAGAGCTTGGGATACATACTTATGCTGGTGAAGCCGGGGATGGTGTTAAGTTCGTTCAGGTAAATATTACCTGTGGCTTTTTCGACGAAGAAATCCACACGGGCCATCCCTGCGCAGTCAATGGCTTTGTAGGCGGTTACAGCCATCTGGCAGATCTCCCTGGCGGTCTCAGCGGGGAGGGGAGCCGGTATGAGAAGGCCGGAAGTTCCGTCCACATATTTGGATTCGTAGGAGTAGAACTCGCGGCTGGGTAGTACTTCGCCAGTGACGGAAGCCTGTGGCGCGTCGTTACCCAACACGGAAACTTCGATCTCGCGGGCAGTCACGCCACGTTCCACCAGCACGCGCCGGTCGTAGGCGGCGGCTTCCATCAGTCCCTCGCCTAGGTCAGTGCGGCTGTTGCACTTGGTAATGCCGACCGAGGAGCCCAGGTTGGCAGGCTTGACGAAGAGCGGATAAGATCCCACCGCTTCGGCCTGGTGGATGACTGCCTCGAGGTTCTTTTCGACTTCGCTCCTCAGAATGATAACGGACTCGACCGTCGGAATACCATTGGCGCGCATTACATCCTTAAAGATACCTTTATCCATGCCGACTGAGGAGCCGGTCACGCCTGCGCCTACATAAGCCAGGTCAGCCATTTCGAGCAGGCCTTGCAGGGTGCCGTCTTCGCCGAAAGTGCCATGCAGAACGGGGAAAACCACATCCACATTCACAAGCGGTTCCAGCATCCAGGCGGAATCTCTAATCTGGATTTCCCAAATACGATTGTGATACTGGTTGGGGAGGATGACAACTTGCTTGAGATTTTCATCATCCGTCTGTCCCTTGCTCAATGCTTCCAACACATTTTCACCTGCCAGCCAGACGCCATCCTTTGTAATGCCGATTTGAGTTATCTCGTACTTTTCGGGGTTGAGTGCAGAAAGCACTGACCTGGCAGACATGAGGGAAACCTCATGTTCACCGGAACGACCGCCAAAGAGCACCGCGATATGGAGTTTCTTCTCCATGTCTACCACTCACCAATTAATTCCACTTCAAGTTCAAGGTTAACGCCGAATTTCTCGGCGACGGTATTCTGAACAAGTTCGATCAACGCCTTCATATCTTCAGCGCGGGTTTGTCCGTGGTTGATGAAAAAGTTTGCATGCTGTGTGCTGACTTCGGCGTTGCCAATTCGCGTGCCTTTAAGGCCAGCGGCTTCGATCAAGCGTCCAGCCTTCTCGCCGGTCGGATTCTTGAACATCGAACCCATGCTGGCCCCGGGTGGCTGGGTATCGCGCCGCCGTTCGGAAAAATGCTCCATTTTGGCCCAGATTGCTTGCGGGTCAGTGTGACTCAGAGCCAGTCGCACCGAAAGGATGAATACAGGCGGGCGTTCGCGTTTGAGCACACTGGTACGATAACCGAATTTCATTTTCTTAACCGGCCACACCTGGCGTTCGTACTGACGGTCGAACAGCTCCAGCGAGATCAGGTTCCCGGCGATGTCGCTGTCGAAAGCCCCAGCGTTGCCGTAAACTGCTCCGCCCAAGGAACCGGGAATACCTGCAGCCCATTCCAATCCTGACAGCCCCAGGCGCGCCGCCCGCTGGGCGATATCGTTGGGCGTGACACCCGATTCGGCGTAGACGCTGGGCTGTTCTGCCTGCGAATCAAATTTCACCAGCCGCGCCCGGTTGATGATCACCATGCCACGCACGCCTTTATCGCTGACCAGCACATTCGAGCCACCGCCCAAGAGGAGAAAGGGCACATCCATCTTCCATAATTTCTCTGCCGCCTGGACCAGTTCATCCGCCGAGTGGACAAAGAGCAGCATATCTGCCGGGCCGCCAATGCGCGCGGAGGTATAACAGGAGAGGACGACATTCTCTTGGAGACGGTCACCAAAGGTGGAGCGCAGGTCGGGTAGGATGGATCGTTTCATACGGTTCAGGACAGGCATGGCTTTATGTGTTGGTTTTAATCGCTGAAATCCTCACACCAGCTATTTCCAATTCTTCAAGTGCGCAATCAGCCGTTTGACTGTGCTTTCTATCTCCGGGTCCAGTTTCTGTTGTTTCTGACCTGTGTTGTAACGCTTGTCTGGATCAGGAACGGGCACATCACCCATAACCAAGCGCAGGGGCTGCTGGGTCATCATTTCAGCCTCGAACACATGTTTCTTGTCAGTCATTGTGAACCTCCTTCAATCGGGTCAGCACCTCGGTGCTGATTTGATCAGCATCTCCGGCGGAGAGCACCAGCAGGACATCGCCGGGGCGTAGATTCTTAATAAGATAATCGCTTGCCTCCGACAGGCTGGCGATAAAGTGCGCCGGGCGGGACATGGCTTCCACAACCTGTTTGGATGAGAAGTCTTGCACCAGCTCACGGGCGGCGTAGATTTCGGTCACGATCACCTCGTCAGCATCGGCAAAGGCTGCGGTGAACTCGTTGAAAAGGGCCCGTGTACGCGAGTAAGTGTGCGGCTGCCAGACAGCCCAGATACAGCGGGACGGGTAGCGGGTCCGGGCGGCGGAAAGAGTGGCACGGATCTCAGTTGGATGATGCGCATAGTCATCTATGATGACCACGCCATTTGTTTCACCGCGCACCTCGAATCTGCGTCCGGTTCCGGTAAACTGGCTCAGCGCCTGGGCCGCTTCAGCGAGCGGCAGGTTAAGCAGTTGGACCACTGCCAGCGCCGCCAGCGCATTGCGGACGTTGTGTTTGCCAGGAACCTGGAGTTTAACCATGGCTGTGTCGCCAAGCACGGAAGCGCTGAATGTGAAGCCGCCTTTTTGATTGGAAGCCAGTGCGCTGGCGAAAACATCCAACGGTTGGCCGGTCTCGGTCGTGGGGCACAGCCCGTAGGGGATAACTGCTTTGCCAAGTTTTTCGGCTTTATCCATCAAGTCCCGCGCCCCGGAGTCTTCGGCACAGGCCACCAGTGTACCGTCTGCCGGGAGATGGTACATGAACTCTACGAAGGCGGCCTGGAAATCGGCGAGGGTGGGGTAACAATCGGGGTGGTCGTACTCGATGTTGGTGACCACTTCGATGGCTGGTTTGAGACCCAGGAACATGCGGTCGTATTCGTCGGCTTCGATAACGAAGATGTTGCCTTTCCCTGCCCTGGCGTTGACACCCAGGTTCGCCAGCACGCCTCCGACGATGAAAGATGGGTCCTGGCCCAGCGCTAAAAGCATCCAGGCGATCATGGAGGTTGTGGTGGTCTTGCCATGCGTTCCAGCAATGGCGATGCCAATTTTGCCGTCCATCAGGCTGCCGAGGAAGTCGGCCCTCTTCTGGACCGGGATTCTGAGGGCGCGTGCAGTTGTAACT
>CAIQQN010000087.1 GCA_903873975.1 uncultured Anaerolineales bacterium | reverse complement strand
CGAACGGCATGAAAGCGACCGTCGATGATGCGAGTAGAGACCCCATGGGCACAGTGATCATGACGGCTATCCGTCGGTAGGGCTCCGGATTCCCTTGGTGCATCGGCTGTCGGCTGGATATCAGATTCTGCATAACAAATCGTCGGAGTTTCGCTTGTGTACGGCAAACGCCAACAAGCAAATTGAATGGCAGCCGTAGGTCACGCTTCCAGCGTGATACTAAACCGTGACCGTCCCCACGAGTCGAGGCAGCCTCATGCGCGCACTGCGGCTTCAAGTCGCCACGAGTCGAGGCAGCCTCAAGCTGCCATCGACCGGTTCGGCGAGATGACTCGCCGAACACAACCACATCGAAGGCATCGCGAAGCACATCGTCCCCGCTAGGGGATCCCCGTGGGACGAGCCTTCGATGAAAGCCATCGACCGGTTCGGCGAGATAGCTCGCCGAACACGGCTGTCTCGACGATTGCGCAGCATCCCGTAGGAACATGAGTCGTCGAATACGGTTTTTCTTTATTCCCGTGTTCGCCCTTCCTCCTCTAAACTCCAAATGATTTGGCAGAGCCGCCCCTCGCAACTGATGATAGGACTAATAGAATCACGAGAGCCGGGTGTTCCAACCCCGGCTCTCGTGAAATAAGGAGAAGAGAGACTATCCCACGACAATATCTTATCATCCATGATCTAAAATGTTCATGCTATTTACTATACACTTACCCTGTATTAATTTAGTAATTTTGTAACCTTTTATTCGTTTTTGGCGTTTTTCAAATCATTCCTCTGCCCATTTCTCCCCCCATCCTAAACCGTGACCTCCCCACAAGCCGAGGCGGAGGGTCTGTAGGGGCGAGACACGTCTCGCCCTGGGTACGCGGGAACCATGCCTGCTGTAAGGGCGACGGAACGTCGCCCTGTGAACTTCCTCCCCTAAATCCGAAGAACATGTTCCTAGCAAAGCTGAGGGGTTTAGGGTCAGATTCTCCCTCTCCATTTGCTGTACTTGCAAATGGGGAGGGTTGGGGTGGGGCTGGGGGAGGTGTCACGAAGTGACGGAGGGGGTTGGCACTTTTCATTTGTGCGTTCCCCTCTAAAATGTTATACAATAGGAAATATGATATTCTGTTGAGCTACGAATGGCGGTTGACCAACGAGTTAGTCTGCTTCTTCATTGTGATTGAAACAGGGAGAGATAAGAATGGCTGCTTCTGTGTTCCAAATACTTTTCCTTGTTTTTGGTTTTGTGTTTAACTTCTGGCCTTTTTTGATACTTGCGCCCCTTCAAAATTTAAAAAGTGGCATAAGAAACATGGTCTACGTTTGGGGTCTTTGGGCGGTCATCCGAATAATCTTATTCTTTAACCCAGAACCTATTTCTAAATCGTTATTAATACCCGAACCATTAAGTACAATTTTGTTCTTCGTCACGGGATTTATTCTCATTGTAATTTGGATTGGCGTAACGTATTGGAGGCGAAACCGGACAAGAAAGCAAGCATCCAGCCTCTCTTCCGAAGGTCTTTTAAATTTACCCCCGGGCAATTTTGAAGAGATGGTCGCCGAACTATATCGGGCCATGGGCCATCAAGCCAGGAAGACAGGGATGATCGGCGATCACGGCATTGATGTGGTTGTCAAAGCAAAGAATGGTGAAAAGTGGGTTGTTCAATGCAAGCGCTGGCGGACGCCCGCTGGTGAATCGGTTGTTCGGGATTTTTATGGAATGATGCAGCATGAAAAAGCAGCCCAGGGGGCGATCTTTGCGACAAGCGGATTCTCTCAAGCCGCGCTTGAATGGGCAAAAGGCAAACCTCTCTGTTTGTACAACTCCAATGACTTTCAAAGACTCTGGGAAAAAGTAAAGAAACAGCATCTTCAGGAGACAACGAGCCCCAATGACCGCGCCTGACATTATCCTCCAACTGGTCGAACGTTTCGAGCAAAACCGCCTCTCTTATCACTCCGGCAAATACAACGAAGCGCAGTTACGCCAGGAATTTCTCAATCCCTTCTTTGAAGCGCTGGGCTGGGATGTGTATAACAAGAAAGGGTATGGCGAGGCATATAAGGAAGTGATCCATGAAGCCTCGTTGGAAGTGGAAGGGGCTTCCAAAGCCCCGGATTATGCTTTCCGGATTGGGGGAATGCGTAAGTTCTTTGTCGAGGCCAAAAAGCCTGCAGTCAATATTGAGTATGCCATCCATCCAGCTTTTCAGTTACGCCGTTATGCCTGGTCTGCCAAACTGTCTCTCAGCATCCTGACCGACTTCGAGGAATTTGCCGTTTATGAAAGCCGCAGCAAGCCCGACAAGAGCGACCGCGCTGCCACCGGGCGGGTCATGCTTTTGAATTACAAGGATTACCTTACGAGATGGGAAGAGCTCGCCGCCGTCTTTTCGCCGGAGGCCATTCAAAAGGGTTCGTTTGACAAGTACGCCGAAGGTCTCAAAGGCAAGCATGGCACCACCGAAGTGGATGACGCTTTCCTGCAGGAGATCGAAGGCTGGCGTGACCTGCTGGCGCGGGTTATCGCCCTGCGCAACCCCGACCTGCAGGTGCGCGAATTGAATTACGCCGTGCAGATGACCATTGACCGCATCGTTTTCCTGCGCATCTGTGAAGACCGCGGCATCGAACGCGAGGACCAGTTGCGGGAATTGCTGGAGGGCGAAGGGGTTTACGAACGCCTCTGCCAGTCCTTCCGCCAGGCGGACAGTCGCTATAACTCCGGTCTGTTCCACTTTGCCGCAGAAAAAGAGCAGTCCAGCAGCCCGGACGATCTCACCTTGCGGCTTGCCATTGACGACAGGGCGCTGAAAGAGATCATCAGCAGCCTGTATTATCCCGCCCCGTATGTCTTCCGGGAGATCCCCGCCGACATTTTGGGCCAGGTTTACGAGCGTTTCCTGGGCAAGGTCATCCGCCTCACCGCCGGGCATCAGGCTAAGGTCGAGGAAAAGCCCGAAGTCCGTAAGGCTGGCGGGGTGTATTACACCCCAACCTATATAGTGGATTACATCGTTAAGAATACTGTTGGCAAACTATTGGAAGGCAAGTCTCCGAAGGATGCCACTACTCTCAAGATCCTCGACCCCGCCTGCGGCTCGGGTTCTTTCCTGCTGGGTGCCTACCAGTATTTGCTGGACTGGCATCTGAAATGGTATTCCGGGCACGAGCCGGATAAATGGGCCAAAGCGAAAACCCCCGCCATTTTTCAGGCCCAGGGCGGCGGCTGGAGGCTGACCACTTCCGAAAAGAAGCGTATTTTACTTGCCAATATTCACGGCGTGGACATTGACCCTCAGGCCGTGGAAGTGACCAAGCTCTCGCTGTCACTCAAGGTGCTGGAGGGCGAAAGCCAGGAGACCATCGGGGCGCAGTTGGGTCTGTTCAAAGAGCGCGCCCTGCCGGACCTGGGCAGGAACATCCAGTGCGGCAACTCATTGATCGGCTTTGATTATTTCGAAGGCCGCCAATTGACAATGAATATCATCGATGATGAAGAAAAATACCGAGTCAATGCTTTCAACTGGCAGGCCGCTTTCCCGCAAGTATTTATTGCGGGCGGGTTCGATGCTGTGATTGGGAATCCGCCTTATATTAGAATTCAAGCCTTGCAAGAATGGGCACCAACTGAAGTGGAATTTTATAAAACTTACAAAGCTGCCAGCAAAGGAAATTATGATATTTACATAGTTTTTGTTGAAAAAGGATTGAGCTTGCTCAATAAGAAAGGGCGGCTCGGTTTTATTCTGCCGCATAAGTTTTTCAATGCACAGTATGGCGAACCTTTACGCGGCATTATATCGAAAGGCAAACATCTTGCCAAAATAGTGCATTTTGGCGACCAACAGGTCTTTGAGAATGCTACTACTTACACCTGTCTGATGTTCTTGGATAAAGCCGGGCATGATAAATTTGAGTTTGAAAAGGTAATTAGTCTTAGAAACTGGCGAAACAGTGGTGAAAGCACTATTGGCAAAATCCTTTCTGGTATTGCTACTACTACAGAATGGAATTTTAATGTAGGAAGTGGCTCAGACCTTTTTGATAAATTGGCAAGAATGCCTATAAAACTTGGCGATATTGCCAATATCTTTGTTGGTTTGCAGACCAGTGCAGACACAGTATTTCTTTTCAAGGATACTCAAAAAACAGAATCTCCAACATTGGTGGTTCAGTCAAAAGAACTTGGTAAATTAGTAAAAATAGAAACAAAGATTCTTAAATCTGTTGTTCGAAGCGGAGAGATTGGCCGATATTGGGCTAATCCAACAGCGGAAGTTCTATTCCCTTACGAAATTATAGATGGGAAATTTAGACTTATACCAGAAAGTCGGCTAAAGGCCGGTTTTCCAAAAGCATGGGATTACTTATTAGAAAACAAGAAACTTTTAGCAGAACGTGAGCATGGTAAATTCAAAGAAATAGGTTGGTATCAACTGTATCCAAAGAATTTAGATACTTGGGAGCAACCTAAAATTATGCTTCCTTATATGGTTACTCGATTATCTGCTTTTTATGACGAAAACAATTTTTATTTTGTGAACGTCACAACAGGCGGTTTTGGAGTAACGATTAATAAGGATTTTGGAAGCCAAAAGTATATTACCGGCTTACTCAATAGCAAGTTATTGGATTGGTTCATGAAGAAAGTCAGCACATCTTTTCATGGTGGTTATTTTGCAGCCAATAAGCAATTTTTAGTACAGCTACCAATCCGCTCCATCAACATCACCGATCCTGCCGAAAAAGCCGCCCACGACAAAATGGTCTCTCTGGTGGAGCGTATGCTCTCCCTGCACAAGCGATCCCCCCGCACGCCCCAGGAAAAAGAAATCCTCCAGCGCGAGATCGAATCCACCGATCAGGCCATTGATACCCTGGTCTATCAACTTTACGGTTTGACCGAGGCAGAGATCAGGATCGTTGAAGGCAGGTGAAAACGAGGCAGGCACAGGGACAATTCGGCAGGCGCTCTACCCGCCTGGAAGGAGTTGATTATTCCCACGCGGGAGGTTATTACGTCACGATTGTCACCTTGTGGCGGGAGTGTCTGTTTGGGGAGGTGGTGGACGGAGAAATGCAGGTCAACCCCTTGGGAAGGATCGTACAGGAAGAATGGTTCCGGTCTGCAAAGATCCGAAAGGAAATCCATCTCTTTGAAGATGAATTTGTGATCATGCCCAATCATCTTCACGGAATTGTCTGGATTGAAACGAATTCCGTAGGGGCGGACGGCGTCCGCCCCACAAAGGACGGTTTCCGCCCCACAGATTACGGCGTCCGCCCTGTAAAATATACGGGCCCACGCCGTGCGGACGCATGGCATGCGTCCCTACACCGAAAACCGAGGTCATTGGGATCGTTTATTGCCGGTTTTAAGGCATCTGTAACCCGACGCGCTGACCACGAACTGAATACAGGTAACATCTGGCAGCGGAATTACTATGAACATATCCTCCGCGACCAGGCCGATTATGAACGCATTGCCAGTTACATCCTCGACAACTCGCTCAACTGGGATAAGGACAAGGAGAATCCCAAAAACCCCTTACTATCAGGAAATGCTCCAACGCGAGATCGAGTCCACTGACCAGGCCATTGATACCTTAGGATTAACAATCCGTCAAGCTACACCATGTGACATGCATTATCCAAGCCTTCTAACACCGACATCCATCGAGAAGATTGAGCTTCCTTCTGGTAAAGTTGTGCCAATACCAAAGGTGAACCTACTTTTCAAGAAATGGACGGGCAAACCTGTAAGCGATACCTACGGGAACAAGTTGATTCTGAGCTTCAATGGCAAACCTGCATTTGCTGAACTCGCTATTCTTAATATTTTTCAGGAAAATGGCTGGTGCGGAGTTTGGGTAGACACTTATGGAAGGAAATATCGGACATCATTTTGGCCGAAGAAAGAAATAGAAATCCCTTTCCAACAACGGCAGCTATTGCAAGAAATTTACCAGAGGGCATCCTCAAATAAAGGTTGCTACGATGTGTTCTGCTGGAAAGAAGCAACATATCTCTTTACAGAATCGAAGAGACAAGGGCATGACAAGATCAGAGATGCTCAACGACAATGGACCGAAGCAGCCATTGATTGTGGTTTGCCGCTTTCCGCGTTTCTGCTGGTTGAGTGGTCGGTAAAACCAACGGGAAGAAAAGTAATCTAACTCTGCTCCTCTCCCTTCCATCGCAGCTATACTTCCTCTGCCCCTTGCCCCTCGCGAGCGGCATTTTCCTTTTCCACCCCATCACTTATTCTCTGGTCCCTGGTTGCCTGATCCCTGTTTTTCTTTTTCCCTATTGACAAATTAGCACAAACGTTCTATAATTCATTCAGGCATGGCAAGGCCCAATCTGGCTTGCCATGTTTTTGTTTCAGAAAGCCTTGCCATGCCTTCGATGCTTCTCAAATCATTTCTTCCTTCGCCTCCTTCTCTTCTTTGCGGTTAACCTCTTTCCGATCTTAATCCTCAATCATCAATCTGCAATCCTCAATGCCGCCCCAATGTCAAATCCTCAATCATCAATCAGCAATCCTCAATGCTCTTCTGCTCTTTCCCTCCGTATGCGCCAGACCATCCGCCGCGACCCCATCGGTTGGGCTTCCACCTGCGGCATCAATCTCCGTCCCTATCAGCGCGGGGTCATACTTGCCATCAGGGAATCCGTCCTTCACCATCTTGGGCTCACCTTTGTCGTCATCTTCCCACGTCAATCCGGCAAGAACGAGCTTCAGGCCCACCTCTTTGCTTGGCTCCTCTTCCGTTACGCCCATGTTGGCGGGAAAATTGTCTCTGTTTCCCCCACCTTCAAACCTCAGACCACCAACAACATGGATCGCGTCTGCCGTTCTCTCGATGCCTGCCTCGGCTCGCGCGGCCGCTGGCATTCCTCCAAGGGCTACATGTACTTGCTTGGCAAGGCTTGCGTGCAGTTCTTTTCCGGTGATACGCAGGCCAAGGTTGTCGGTGCCACTGCCGATCTCCTTCTCTCCGTTGATGAAGCCCAGGAAGTCGATCCCGCCAAGTTTGACAAGGACTTCGACCCTATGACCGCTTCCACCAACGCCACCCGTGTCTTCTGGGGCACCGCCTGGACTTCCGGCACCCTCCTCGAACGCCAGCGCCGTATCGCCCTCCAGGCCCAGCAGAAGGATGGCATCCAGCGTGTTTTCTTCTTCACCGCTGATGATGTCCGCCGTTTGGTACCTGCCTATGGTCAGCATGTTGACCGTGTCATCGCCGAACGCGGCCGCAACCATCCCCTCGTCCGTACCCAGTACTTCTGTGAGACCATCGACTCCCAATCCGGCATGTTCACCCCCACTCGTCTTACATTAATATTTCCATCCAAATCAACTCCCTCTCCAAATCGTTCTTCAGATTTGGGGAGGGACGGGGTGGGGTTCCTCCTCGACGTCGCCGGCATGGACGAATCCAATACCGGCCTCGCCGCCTCCCTCCTCAGTGAAGGCCTCGGTAACCCTGGCCGTGATTCCACCACCCTCACCATCGTCGGCATCGACCTCTCCACCCTCCCCACTCTCACCCGTCCAACCTACCGCGTCCTCGCCCGTCATTCCTGGACCGGTCAAAATCACCTCGCCGTCTTTGGCACGATCAAGAACCTGGCGGAGCAATGGTCTCCCCAGTACATCGTCATCGACGCTACCGGCGTCGGCGAAGGTCTCTGGGCCATGCTCGATCATGCCTTCCCAACCCGTGTGATCCCGGTCAAGTTCACCTCCCAGGAAAAATCCGAGATTGGCTGGCGCTTCCTCTCCATCATCGAGACCGGCTGCTTCATCGACCCTGCCCCCACCGAAGAAGTCCGCCTCCAGTACAGCCGTTGCATCAGTGAGATCCTCCCCGGCCCTGCCAAACACCTCCGCTGGGGCGTCCCAGATGGCTCCCGCGGTCCCGATGGCGAGCTGATTCACGACGACTACATCCTCGCCGATTCCCTCACTGCCTTCCTCGACCGCCTGGAATGGTATGCCCACACCGGGATTTCGACCGCAGAAGGCTTCGACCCCTTCGAAGGTTTGGATCCCTTTGACTCATTAAATAGACACCGTGACTCACGCTTCTAGCCTCCTGCCTACTGCCTCCTGCTTTGTGCTTTCCGTCCCCGTCCCCCATCTAACGAAAGGATCATCAAATGACAGACTCCAATCCCTCTTCTCCTAGCCGAGGCGGCATCGAGCCGCCGTCGGCTGTTTCGGCGCCAAGAGGCGCCGAAACTCGCAAACGCGGTGGTCAGCTCGCCAACACTAATTCCCTTCACCACGGCGCCCCGCGCGGCAACACCAATGCCGCCAAACATGGCTTCTATTCCCATTGGTTCACCCGCCAGGAACACAAGCGCCTGGATCGCGACTTCCTGGGTCAACTGGATGACGAAGAAGCCAGCCTCAACATCCTGATTGACCGTATTTTCGCAACGATGGAAGACGAAAAAATGGATCATGATAGATATGTCGTGGCCACGCGTGCGGTCTCGCTTGCCGTCGGGCGCATCGAAAGTATTCACCGTTCCCGGAAAGCCATCTATGATAACCAGACCACCATTGATAAAGCCATTGAAGAACTCAAATACATCCCCGTCGATGAGGACTGATGCGCGCTCTGCGACCTCAAGTCGCAGAGCGCCACTTCGACGCCATGAGGCGTCGATCCGAGAGGGCTTTTGCGAAGCACCCCTGTGGGGCCAGCCGCCTCAAGTCGAGGCAGCTCGTAGGGGCGCGGCGCTTGCCCTGAGCTGTGTCGAAGGGTTGCTGCGCCCATACTCAGGAACCTTCTTCGCGCAGTACCTCTTGTTGCATGTCGTTGCGACAAACCGAGGCGGCGTCAAGCCGCCATCAGTTGCTTCGACGCCATGGGGCGTCGAAGTGGTCGTTCTTTACGACGATATCATCCCCGTAAGGGGATATCATCCCGATACCTTTTTGGGACATCGTCCAGGTGTTTTTCCTGGAAGCAATCTCCTCCTCGTTCTTCCAGAGTATTCGTTTGTTTTGCAAAAATACCTCTGCGACGGAATTTCCTTCTGTAGCTGGTATCATTTATATAGAAAGAAGCTCTCGAAGAGAATACAGCCACCGTGGGGTATTCGTTTGTTTCTCTTTTTTTCCGAAAACAAACGAATAGCCGAGGCGGCTTTTGCGAAGCACCCCCGTGGGGCAAGCCGCCATCGGCTATATCGACGCCATGAGGCGTCGATACAAGAGTCCGGTGCTTTTCCAGGACAACCTCTCGCTGGGATTTTATTTCACCGTGAACTGAATGCTTGCCTCGGCGCTGTTCCCGGCCCGGTCGGTGGCCACCGCCCGCAGGGTGTGGCTGCCGGCCTTCGCCTTCCAGATCACGCCGTAGGGCGCCGCCTCCGATTCCCCCGCCAGAACCTTATCCACGTAGAATTCCACTTTTGCCAGGAACGGGTCGTTCACCTGCGCCTGGAGCGCCACCTGCGGTTCCTGGAGCAGGCTGACCTCCTGTCCCGCCTGTGGATACGAGATGGCCACCTGGGGCGGGGTGTTATCCAGCGTCACCTGGGCAACGGCCTGCTCCAGGCGTTGGCTCGAGCGCACCACCATCAGGCGCAGGGCGTACAGACCGTCCAGCCCGGTCGTATCCCATTCGCCCAGCACGCTTTCCGTCTGCGGCCTCGTGCTGTCGGAGCCGATCTGCACCCAGGCTTGCGGGTAAAGCCCCTGGCCGTATTCCAGCCGATACGAGACGAAATCCGCCCCGGCGGCGGTGCCGATGATCTCGATCCTGCCGCCTCCGTCCGCGAACATCCCCGGCGAGCTGATGTGCGCATCCGCCAGGACCGGCGGGGTCTGGAGCGTGTCGTAGGCTGTCGGCGGCGCGCTGATTCCGGCGCTCTCGGCCCACAGGCGCGCCTGCGGCGGCACCACCATGTAGGTGCGTGTCTCCACCAGTTCCGGGGGGGTGAAGACAGTGGCCAGCAGGCCGGTGGCACGGTTGACCTGGAAGGTCTGGTAGAGATCATCCACCTGCTCCGGCTGGCGTCCATCCAGGAATACCTCGCTGACCACGTTGGGGCAGACGACGGTGGGCAGCAGGCCGGATGGGTCGCAGACGCTCATCGTGAAGACGCCGGACGGCATATTCCAGCTTTCGGAGGGCAGGTCGCGTACGGCGTACTGCATCAGGGCCTGCCACAGGTTTGCGGAAAGAAGCGGCGGTATGGACCGGGAATCTGCTCCCGTAAAATAGACGACGGTCACGCGCTGGGGGGTGTAGCCGGCAGTCCACGCCCCGGACGAGTCCAGGGTTCGGGAGAGTTTCGCCCCGGCCGGGCGGCCAATCTCGAGCGGGTTGGGATGCCCGAGCGAAGGCAGGCGGGCGGTCTCATCGCTCAGGACGTGGTTCATGAGATAGGCCAGTTGCGGGCTGAGCAGGGCCTGGCTCTGCGGCCTCCTCCAGTCGGCCCAGACGGAGTTGTCCACGCTGCTGACCAGCAGCACAGCCGCCGGCTGGATGGCGGTGCTGGTGAGACTCTGCCCGGCCTGGGTGCCGCTGTCCGCAAAGGTTGCGTAGGCCCCGGCCAGCGCAAGCGGGGAGACGTTGAAGTCGTCTGTGAGCAGCCCGGAGGGGAGCTCCAGCCCGAAGGAGGCGGCGATGTTCTGGACGCTCTCGACGCCCATCTGTGCCAGGACGCTTTGGGCGGGCGGGAGGTAATCGTTTGCCAGGGCGGTGCGCAGGCGTACAGGGCCATGATAGACCTGTCCATTTTTTGGCGCGCCGCTGGGGATGTCCCAGGTGAGCGAGGCCGGGTTGAGGCCGCGCGCGAAACCGGTCAGGTAAATGAAGGGGGTAATGGCCGTCCCGGCCGGGTGGGAGACGAAGGCTGCACCCTGCCCGCCGCTGCTGGTCGAATCGCCGACCGCTGCCAGGATCTGCCCGGTCTGTGGATCGAGGATCACTGCGCTGGCGGAAGCGCCCGGCAGAGACTCGCCCGGCTGGAGGGCCGGGAGCAGGTTGGCAGCTTCGCAGGCCGAACCGTCGGGGGCGAAGATCGCCGCCGGGTCGCCTCCCAGGCGCTTCAGGGATGTCTGGACCGTGCAAACAGCCTGCAGTTGCAGGTCGTAATCCAGGCTGGTCAGGATGACCAGCCCGCCGCGTTCCACGCGGCCCGCTCCAAAGTGGGCGTCGAGTTGGGCGAGAGCCAGGCTGACGAAAGCCGGGGCGATGTTCCCCAGCTCCCCGGCTCCAATCCCGGCGAGAGAGGGGGAGGCGGCGATGGCCTGCACTGCCTGGTCCCCGGTCAGCAGGCCCGCCTGCTGCATGTCCAGCAGGGTTTGGACGCGGCGCTGCTCGGCGGCTGTAAGCGAGTCAAAGGGATTGAGCGCCGGAGCCTGGCTGACCGCCGCCAGCATGGCCGCTTCGCTCAGATCGAGCTGGGTCACCGACTTGCCAAAATACAACTGGGCGGCGGCCTCCGCTCCGTAGGCGTAGTGACCGTAGTCAGCGCTGTTCAGATACCATTCCAATACCTGCCGGGGCCCGTAACGGGCTGTGACTTGCGCCGCCAGCATGCGCTCGTGGATACTGCGCAGGGTGGAGGCCGGCTGATCCCACAGCAGCAGGTCGTAGACCAGGCGCTGCGCCAGGGTGGGGTGCGACTGCGGATCCTGCCAGCCTTTGAGGGTGTAACCGGGGGAGGTCCAGAAACCTGGTTCGGTAAGAGCCAGGGTGGCGTCCACCAGCGCTTGTGGGAACTGGTCATAAGGAATGTAGGTACGCGGAGAGTCGCTGGGGGAGAGTACCGCAACCAGGTGCTGGCCGGTGCGGTCGTAGAGACGCGTCGGCTGGAGCAGTTGACCGTCCTGCGGATCCAGGAGCACGCTGACCTCCTCGACCGGGGGCAGGCCGCGCGTCAAAGAGGCGTATATCAGGGCTGCGGCCAGTACGAGCGCCACCACCACCACGCTGAGGGTGAATCCGAACCCGAAGAACGCCCGCTGGGAACGCTGTTGTGCGCTGCTGCGGGCCTGGTCCCGGCGGTGATGCCGCTGGCGGATGATGGTGAGGATCGATGACATGGTGGCGGGTTCAGGGCCGGTCAAAGTTTGAGTCGGTCATTACCATGACACATATGCAACAAAATTCTAAGCGCCGAGCAGGCCTTCCAGCACCTCTTTCAGGCTGTACCTGGGTGGCTCGCTGTGGACGGCCCCGGTCTGGCCATTGATGACGGCACGGTGCGGCTTGTCTTCGAAGGAATATTCCGTCAGCCAGACCGGCACTAGGATGAGCCGGTACGAGGTGATCGAGATGGCGGAGGTGGAATAGTTCAGGTTAATGACGTTCCGATTCCCCGCCCGTATGCCCCGCAGAATCTGTTCGACGCTGGTGCGGCGGGCCTCCAGGGCCGCATCCGCCATGTCCATCTCGTAGACTTCGGCGGGCCAGCCGGCCAGGAAGCGCGGGTCGTAGGCCGGCGCGCTGGCGAGGCTGTATCCGGGCAGGAGTTGGGGGAACAGGTTGGCCAGTTTGCGCGAGCCTGGGATGGAGATATCGTTGAACGAGACGGGGCTTTCTCCGGAGACGGGCACTTCGCGCTTGTTACGTACAACCCGCCCGCTCCAGGGGAGGCTGCCGATCAGTTCGAAGGTCCAGACCGGCAGGTATAGCCCGCGCGGGGCCTCGACCTTGCCCTGTGGTTTGATGTTTTTTTCCTCCACCCAGCCTGCCAGTTGCAGGGCGGCCCGTTCCCGGTCCACCGCCATTGGAATGACGGCGTCCGGCTCGACCAGCTCACGGACCTTGTCCATGGCGATCACCTGCACCGAGCCGCAGTAGGCGCAGGTGGCTGAAAGTTCAGACGGGGCCAGCAGGAAAGTGGCTCCGCAGCCCTGGCATTGGAACGTCTTCACCGATATGGTCTTGCGGAATCCTTTGCCGTTGGCCATGGCAACGAAAAAATCCTGTTCGGCGGCGGGCGTGCCGGTGTTAAGTCTTTGCTGGCGGCTGCAATATTCGCAGACCAGCGCTGTGCCATCCGGAGAGTAGACCATGCGCCCGCCGCATTTGGGGCAGGTGAACCGGTCAGCCTGGACCTCTTTTGTCCCGGAAAGAGGTGCGGGGATCGCCTCAGGGTTGACGATCTCTTTGGGTTTTAGTTTTCCGTCCAGGATGGCGAGAGCACGGCGGGCCCCGGCATGACCCATGTCAATTGCCAGGGTTTCTTCGAGGAATTGACGCTTCTGCTTGGGGTCGTCCTCCACCTGGCTCAGGTAATAATTGGCCTGGGCTCGCGTCTGCAGGTCGATAGCGGCATCCAGGGCGCGCTCGAAGTAGCGGCGCGCCAGGGCATATTCCTTCGACCTGAAGTGAAGGATGCCTTCCTGCAGGAGGTCGTTATCGTAATCTTCAGGCATGTTTCTCCGACCGAACGATGGCATCCGTCATACGCGCCACCCGCAGCATGGCCTCAACATCATGGACGCGCACGATGTCTGCGCCGCGGGTGATCCCGACGGCTACGGCGGCAGCCGTCCCTTCCAGGCGCTGGTCGGGAGGCAGGTCGAGGGTATAGCCGATGAAAGACTTGCGTGACGGTCCCAACAGGACGGGGAATCCCAGCAGGCGGATCTCGTCCAGACGGTTGATCAATTCCAGGTTTTGCTCGACCGTTTTGCCAAAGCCGATCCCGGGGTCCAGAATGATGCACTCATCGGGG
>CAIQQN010000086.1 GCA_903873975.1 uncultured Anaerolineales bacterium | reverse complement strand
GCTGTCAATCCGGCCTTTCTGAACCCAACCGTCATAACTATCGCGATCGCTGATCGACGGCAGCGACAGCGCTTTTCGCATGTTTTTCACCGTGTGGGTCTGATCCAGGTAGACGCCTCCTGGCCCGATCTCCTTGATGAGGTCGACACAGAATGCCTCCCGGTCAAAGTCGACCGGCCTCAGCAACCGCTTGATAATGGCGGCTATCTCGGCATCCAAGATGATCTGCTCATAGGTGAGCAAGTTGGAACCATCCAGTAATCCAACCCCGAATAGGATATCAGCCCCTGCCATGGCAGTCGGAAGGTAGGAGAGCGTATTCTCCCAGGCAGCCTGAGCCCCAGGCAGTTTGGCGCTGGTGGCACCCGCACCCACTATGGAGGGCAGTCGATAATATTTGGCCATCCGGGCGACAAGGCTGCGCAGCCAGATCGCTTCAGGCGAGGTGGCGGTATAAGCGCCGGTCCTCAAATCGATTGTCGCCGGTCCACCACAGTAGAACACTTTGGCCCCGGGACTGGCGATCTGCAGCAGGGTCAGGACGCTGAGGACCTCGGTGTTATCCACAGCCAGGTTGCTTGCAAGAGTGACCGGCGAGGTCACCCCGGTGGTCGCCATGGGATAAATGCCAACCGGGATGCCTGCTGCGGCGAATTCAAGGGCAGCTTCCATCCCTCCGGCATCCTGTGTAAGTGGGGAGATGGTGCACACAAAGTTGCAGAAGATGGGACGCGCACGCAGAGCTTCTTCATCCCCGGCGATCAAGGCGGCCAATTCGATCTGAGCCCGGGCATCCCGGGCATTGGTAACCGACTCGGTCACCACATGCTTGCCCGTGTTAATGAAACACGCTTCAAGTTCTTGAACAGCCCTGCCGGAAACGGAAGTATCCGCTGCACTCACCGTCGGAGTGATGATGTCAACTGCCTCCAGGAAATCAGAAATGAGCGCCATCTTTTCAATATCCGACCGGGTGGACCTGCGGCGCAGGTTGGTCTCAAAATCCAGGGTGTGGGCTGCACAGCCGTCCTGCGAGAAGTAAACCTGCTGGCTATCAAGATCGAGATCGTGTTTCCCATCCCGGGAAAAAAGGCAGAAAGTGCCGGGAGCCTTTTTCAATGCCGCTTCGACCAGAGGACTGGGGATCTTGACCATATCTCCAGCAACTTTTGCGCCCGCGTCCGCCAGGATCTGCCGCGCCTTTTCCGAGTGAAAGCGGACGCCGAAGGTTTCCAGCAAATCAAGGGAATGGGAATGGACCTGCGCCAACATTTCAGTATCCGAGCCTGGTTCTTCCATGAGTTTATAGGTGGGTTTCATGCTTTGGTCTCCTCATTAGAATTCGGAAGGACCAGCCGGTTAGGCGGTCAACGTCCGGGCAATATCCACAGCAGAAGCCGCATTGGAGGCATAACCGTCCGCCCCGCTCTCCCTGGCATAGGTCTCTGTGACCGGTGCACCGCCGACCATAACCCTGACCGTATCGCGCACTCCCGCCTCGACCAGGGCATCGATGGTTACTTTCATGTTCTGCATGGTTGTGGTCAGGAGGGCGCTCATACCCACCAGTTTCGGTTTATGCTGCCGGACGGCTTTCACAAACGCCGCCGGGTCTACATCCGTACCCAGGTCGACTATCTCGAATCCCGCCCCTTCCAGCATCATCTTGACCAGGTTTTTACCAATGTCGTGCAGGTCACCTTTCACCGAACCAATCACGCACTTCCCTGCCGTCTTTGTTCCACCCTTGGCAAGCAGAGGCCGCAGGATGTCCATCCCGGCGTGCATGGCGCGGGCGGCAATCAGCACCTCCGGTATGAATAAGAGGCCTGACTTAAAGTCCTGGCCGACCTTGTCCATCCCAGCGATCAAACCCTGCTGCAGGATCTGTTCGGCCGTCAGGCCCTGTTGCAATGACTTCTGTACCAGCTCCGGGACGACCTGGTAGTCCCCTTCATACAGGCTTGAAGATATTTGTAAAAGAATGTCGACCATTGCGGTATTCCTCCTGTTAATAATTTATCGTTCATTGCCCGGCAACAACCGGGTCTGAATTACTGGTCTTTATCCGCCAGCATCAGGGCATCCATGCATCCACGAGTTTCCTTGAGATGCCCAGGACTTCTGCCAGCTCCTGGGAGAGATTCCGTATGTGTTGCCGGGTTTTTTTCTCAGCCAGTTGGGCATCCCGGCGCACAATCGCAGAGAGGATGGCGCGATGTTCCCGATTCTCCCGTTGAAGGCGTTCTTGAGAAAGAGCCTCCTGGCGGCGCATCCCTTCATATAGCATCGTGCTCGGGAACCAGACCCACATGGCCTCAACCTGGCGGATCAGATAATGGTGGCTGCAGGCACGGCAGATGTTCAAATGGAATTCCGTGTTCAACTTCCGGCGCTTTTCCATTTGATCCGGCTCCGTGTAATGCTCCGATTCGTCCAGGTTCTTTTTTAGTTCATCCAATTTCTGCGTGCTGATCAAGGGGGTGGCGTAGCGGACCGCCAGGCTCTCCAGGGTTATGCGGACAATGAACATGTCGATAATGTCTTCCGGGGAAAACTCAACCACCTGGACGCCTTTATAGGGGATGCGTACAGCCAGGCCTTCAGCTGCCAGGCGGCGGATCGCCTCCCGAACCGGAAGCTGACTCGTCCCCAGCTCCTGGGCCAGGGCTTCCTGCCGCAGCCACATGCCCGCGGCCAGGCGGCCATCGATGATGGCGTCCCGCAGCCGTCGATAAACCAGGTCGCTAAGCGGAGGATGATCCTCCAGGGCGTCAATCGAACCAGCGATGTGAGCGGATTCCTGTTTCATTCTATCGATCACTGTCGAAAACAAATTTTCTTGAAACCTGGCGCGAAATGTCGAAAAGGAACGTATGATTAGATATTATATCTAATATATTCCTATGTCAAGGGTTTACACATCGTTCTATCTCCCGCCCCGGCATGACCCCTTCACGCCAGCCCGCCGCCATCGATGACCAGGGCCGCGCCGGTGACATAGCTGGCGGTGTCGCTGGCGAGGTAGAGCACGGCTTGGGCAATTTCCAGCGGCTGGGCGTAGCGGCGCAGCGGACGCTTAGCGGCTTCGGCCATGAAGCTCTCCTCATCCTGACCAAGCTGCCTGGCTTCACTACGCAGCATGGGCGTATCCGTGTCGCCGGGGCAGACGGCATTGACGCGGATATTCTGCGCCCCGTGGTCGATCGCCATGGCACGCGTCATATTGGTGACAGCCCCTTTCGAGGCACAATATGAAACGGCATTCCCGCCCCCTCTCATCCCCCAGCCTGAACTGGTGTTTATGATCGATCCGCCGCCCGCTTTTTCCATGTGCGGAATGGCGTATTTGCTCATCAGAAAAACAGATTTGACATTGACCGCCATCACCCGGTCCCATTCTTCCTCTGTGGTGCCGAGCACGTCAGCGCGGCGGATGATCCCGGCATTGTTGAACAGGATGTGCAACCCGCCAAAGGCTGCGATGGTCTTTTCGACCGCCGCGCGGCAGTCGTCGGCCCTGGCAACATTACAGAGGAAAAAAATGGCCTTTCCACCCGCCGCTTCGACCTCCGCCACGACGGATTGGCCTTGCTCGACGTTGATATCCGCGAGGACGACGGCTGCTCCCTCTTGCGCGAACAGGATGGCGGTGGCGCGTCCGATGCCGGAGGCTCCACCTGTGATCAGGGCAACTTTGTTTGCGAGTGTATTCATATGACAAACTCCTTTATTACATTCCACCTTCTCCTATTTTGGAAGGGGAAGGGGGTCACGACGCGACCCGGTAGACAACCTTCTCTCGATACCCGGTGATAACGGGTAGATAACCTGCCAGCATTTCATCCACAGTTGGGTCACCGGTATCAACCAGGAATGGTTCACCTTTCAGGGCAATTAATTTTTCTGACAGGCTGATAACGAGGATATTCCCGCGGCCAACTTTTTGGAGCACGCGCGGCCCGATCTGCTGGTTGCCCCGCCCAAATAAGAATCCCTGCCCGCCGATAGGGGTGACGATGATTTTGGCAAGACGGGTTTCGAGAAGTTCCAGGAGGCAGGATTCGTTCACATCAAGGGCGACTACACCTGCGCGGGTGTATACATCCACGCCGACCAGCGTTTTCGGAAATCCCAGCCGAGTGGCGATGGCGCGGGTGGTGGTGCCCGGTCCTAAAATGTAAGCTAATCCAGGTTTCATTTGATCAATTACATCTACGGCAATTCCTTGCATTTGAACCGCTGTGCTTGGTGGAGTGGGGACTTTCTGATTCTGGACGATCTCACGCCGGTAGGGGATTTTCAAGTAGCCGTACAGGTGGGTAACGATCTGCCCTAACCGGTAAGCGTCCTCATCGAGGTCTACGACTTCGGCCTCTTGCAGGCGGACTCCCTTGCCTTGCAGGAATTCCGCTGCAAGTTCTCCAGCATTTCGTGGTGTGATTGTAAAGACTGCCGATTGGATTTTGACGCCGGCAGGAATACCCAGCACTGGGAAGTCATTGCCGATAGCGGTGTAAATATCGCGGGCTGTCCCATCTCCACCGGAAAACAGAATTAGGTCGACTTCAGCCTCCCGCATGATTCGGGCTGAGCGACGGGTATCTTCAGGGGTCGTTTCTTCACCCCCTTCTCCTCTACCAGTGCGAAAGGGGGTGATAGACTTGTTTGGCAGACCAGAGGTCTGAATGACCTGGGGGGAAAATCCACAGCGGCGGGCGACCGTCTCTCCCATCTCATAAGGAGGAACCAGTAATTCGATGTTTTTCGAAAGTGGAAGAAGGAGCTCCAGTGCAGAAGCAGCTCGTTCACCAGCCAACGGCACTGCGCCCAGCATTCGGGCGCGTTTTTGAATATCGAGACTATCGCTGCCTTTCAGCCCCACCCGTCCACCGATCCCGGCAATGGGGTTGACAATCAATCCCAATCGCTTGTGTTCCATTCGTCACACTTATTTCTGTCTTGTCTTACGCCGGTATGCCCGCCAGGTGACGGCCCACTCATCGGGGTTATCAAAAGGCTCTTGTTGGGTTTGATGGACAGTGCTGTTATGCGGAGCAGTCTTGATGATCTCTGGGTTGGTGTAGGCTTCGGCGGAGATCTGATTGAGCACGGCGACGTACTCGTCTAAATCTGCTTTGGAGTACGACTCGGTTGGTTCAAGGGTCATTGGTTCGGGGACGACAAATGGATGGTGGCTGGTCCAGTAATGCATGCCAAAGTCGGTCACGCGGATTTCGATCTCCTCCGAGTGGACGCCAGTCTCTTGGGTCAATTGCTCCCAACTGTACCGCACCTGCTCGACGCGTCGTTTGCCCTTGGCATAAGGAGCGCTGACGCCGCGGATCTCGAGTACTTTCTTCAATAAATAATTGTTGTTGAGCACTGCAATATCAGCCACTTCTCGTAAACCGTCTGCACCCAGACTCATAATCCATGCATATGCCCTTAGGATATTTGCTGTCACACCATAGAACGGGCGTATCTTGCCAATGCTCTTGGGGTGGTTGTAATCCAGGTAATATTTCTGACCGTCGAACTCTGTGGTGGGAACGGGCAGGAATGGGATTAGTTTTTCTGTCACCCCGCTGGCGCCAGCTCCTGGACCACCGCAACCATGCGGTGTCGAGAATGTCTTGTGGAGGTTGAAATGACACAGGTCAAACCCAGCCTCGCGAGCCCGCGTTATTCCAAGGATGCCGTTGGCATTTGCTTGGTCATAAGAACATATTCCCCCCGCTTCGTGGACAATACGCGTGAATTCTGCAATCTTAGGGTTAAATATTCCGGTGTCTTCAGGGTTGGTTATCAACAGGCCGGCAGTCCTCTCTGAGACAGCCGCTTTAAGTGCCTCGAGGTCTGGATACCCTTCTGAATCAGGATACAGCGTGATGACTTTATATCCGGCTACTTTGGCTGCTGCAGCATTCGAGGGGTGTGAGAAGATGGTCGTGATGACTTCATCGCGCTGTTTGCCTTCGCCGCGGGAGGCGTGGTAAGCTCGCATCATGCAAATATTTGCATAGATCGCTGCCCCCCCTGCCCCCGGTTGTAATGAAAAGCGGTCCATACCGGATATTTCCTTAAGCATCCCCTCCAAGCGGTACATTACCTCCAGGATCCCCTGCACGGTGGAAAAGTCCTGCAAAGGATGAAGCTCGGTCAATTTGTGTGTATGCGCCAACTGGTCGTTGATCTTGGGGCTATATTTCATCGTGCATGTACCTTGCCCAATGTCGATGTTCAAGTCCACACCCAGGTTTTCCTGCGAGATGCGATCGTAGTGGCGCAAAACGTGGACCTGTGACATCTCAGGTAGAGCTGGTGGGACAGTGCGCCGAAGTTGGTCTGGTAGCATCTGGGCTGGGTTGCCTACTTCCTGCTCGATCCCTGGCTCAACTGGCGGCAGCAGAATACCGCGCTGGCCCGGCTGGCTTAGTTCGAAGATGACCGGCTCGTCCCAACTTGCTTGGTGGAATCGGCGCGGGGATGGTTTTGGGTTAATTGGTTTCATTTCACCACCTCCTTCAGAATGCTGACCAGGCGATCAATATCATCCTGTGAATGAATTTCACTGATGCAGAAAAGAATGCTCTGACCCAGGGCAGGGAACTCAGTGGATAGGTCCTTGCCGCCGAAGATATCCCGGTCCAATAGGGCCTGATTGACTTCTACCGCCGTCTTACCCCCTTTGTCGAAATTGACGACAAACTCATTGAAGTGTGGCGTATTGTTAAAAGTAACCTTCAGATTGGGAATAGCAGCAATCTTTTTCATGGCGTAACGGCAGCGCTGCATGATGCTCTCACCGATCTCCACCATACCCTGCGGTCCCATCAGAGCCAGGTAGACACCGGCAGTGATGCCCCATAATGCTGCGGCAGTACCGACCCATTCTTTACCTTCTTCTCTTAATGCGAAGGAAGTGCGTTCGTAGGCCACGTCACCGAAGCCGTACTCGCCTTCCACAATTGTCGGTGCGACACCGAACAGCCGAGAGGGGAATTCCATCACTGTTTTGACCTCGTCATTGGAAGCTATAAAGCCACCGTTCCCTCCACCGTATTGCATATGGACGCCCAAGGTCTGGATATCCCCGCAGACAATGTCAGCACCATATTCGACTGGGGGCCGGATCACGCCCAGTGAGAGAGGATCCACGCTGACGACGCTGAGTGCCCCCAAGTTGTGGGCTAAAGCGCTGATCTTATCGGCTTGGGTTTCGAGCAGACCCAGATAGCTGGGGTTCTCAAAGTAGACGGCTGCGATTTGTTCGCTTAGAAGAGTCTTCAGGACAGCTAGGTCAAGCAAGCCGCTCTTGGGGTCAAAAGGGATGCGTTCGATAGCGATATCAGGTTCGAGGTATTCTTTCACCTTTGAAAGCTTGTCAGCACAAATATTCACCGGGACCAGGACGATTGACCGCCCGGTGATGCGTGCCGCCATGCGTAAGGCTGTTGCCGAAGCCTGGTAGCCATCATAATTTGGTACGTTAACCACATCCATGTTGAGTAGTTCAGCCATCATGCTTTCGTATTCGAATAAAGCTTGGAAGCGTCCGTGATCCTCATATGGGTCGCCGGCATATGCAGTGAGGAACTCGCCGCGGGAGTTGATCTCGTCGCACACAGCTGGCACCTGGTGCTGATAACAGCCTGCGCCAAGAAAACTGAGCGTCTCGCGGGTAGAACGATTCTTGTTGAGCAAACCATCCACATGACGGATCAACTCAGCCTCTGAGTGGAGTCGGTCTGGCAAGTTGAGTTTACCCTTGAAACGCAGGTCGGCAGGAATGTCCGCATACAATTCGTCCATGCTCAACGCACCGACTGTCCGTAGCATCTCCGCTTTCACGTCTGGTACAGAATTAGGGATGTAAGGGTAGACAGGTTTTTTAGTATTCATGCTCGTTCCTTTCGTTTATAGAGAGAAAACTCCCTTGCTTAAATTCAATAACTGATATATTATAAGGACTATCAATAGAATGTCAAGAACAAAGTAAAAGGAATATAAGCATGATAGCAGTACCGTCTAAAAAAGATTTAGTCTATGAACGCATCCGCCAAGCGATCATCACGGGTGTACTGAAACCTGGGGAAATCTTGAACGAAGCAGAAATTGCTGCAAAATTTGAATCGGGCAAAACTCCCGCTCGTGAGGCGCTATTGTTGCTCACACATGCGGGCTATCTGGATTCCCTGCCCCGCGTCGGCTATATGGTCACCAAACCAACTTTGCAAGATATCCTGGAGACCTTCCATTTACGAATCATCCTGGAAGTGGAAGCGATAGGTCTGGCAATCGGCCGATTATCTCCCGAAGACATTCGACGGTTGCAGGAAAACAACGAGGCAGAGGAAAAGTTAACTGCTTCCATGATCACTACTGATAAATCTGCCTCCTCTGCCCTCAACCGAGAATTTCACCTTACCATCGCCCAACTCTCCGGAAATAACCGCCTGGCCACGCTCATTCAGCAATTAATGGATGACATGGAAAGGATGCTTATCAACGACCCCTACCTGACCGATCCAAGCCAGCACAAGAAGATAATGGATGCACTTCTTACACATGACAAAGGACAAGCGCAGGAAGCCATGCGCTTCCACATCGCAGAAACTCGCAACCGGATTGTAAATCGCTTAAGTGGGTAAGAAAATTTAGACACGAAGAAGAGCTTCGAAAAGATATTCTTTCGGAAATACAATACCCAAGCGAAATTAAATATCGACCATTAAAAAGAATTATTTTAATGAAAATGGTCCGCGAAAAATGGTAGAAGGACTTGTAATTATACTCACTACTCGTTTCAACCTCAGAATTCAAGACCAAGGAGATTACTATGGAAAACGAACTCTTTCAGAAAATGGCGCAGAGTGTCCTGGATGGTGATTCTGATGCTGCTAGTGCCCTTGCTAAGGAGGCTGTTGACGCCGGCATTGACCCGCTGGAGGCGATTACCAAAGGTTTTGTAACTGGTGTCAACCAGGTAGGAGAAAGTTTCGCCAGCGGTCAGGCTTTTCTCCCGGAACTAGTGATGGCAGGAGAAGCGATGAAAGCTGCGGTCGCCACCCTTGAGCCGGAAATGCAAAAACGCGGTGTGCATCGAACGATGCTCGGTAAAGTCGTACTGGCAACGGTGGAAGGTGACATTCACGAGATTGGCAAATCCTTAGTGGGAACGATGCTCTCGGCATCTGGTTTTCAGGTCTATGACCTGGGTGTGGATGTCCCAGCAGCCAGGATTATTGCTAAAGTTAAGGAAGTTGATGCTAATATCGTCGGCTTGAGCGCCCTTTTAACAACCACCATGGTCAAGCAAAAAGAAGTGATTGACGAACTGGATAAGTTGGGCTTACGCAAGAAAGTTAAGGTAATGGTGGGTGGTGCGCCTGTGACTCGTGATTGGGTCCAGAAGATCGAAGCGGATGGATATTCCGAAGATGCCATTGGCGCTGTCGCAGTCGCCAAGCAAGTTCTTGGTTTGTGAATCGGTGCTCATACCCTGGAATATCCGATACTTCATTCACAGAAGCTATTTCTCAAAGGAGCCTGATATGATACGTCCAAAGGTGGAATTACTTGATATCGATCTGGTCAATCAAATTATTTCTGAAGGGATTGCAATTTTGGAAAATCCCGGGATTCGGGTTCATAATCAAGAAGCATTGGAAATATTAGCGAATGCTGGTGTAAAAGTAGACTTTCAGGCTCAGGTGGCTTGGATTCCTGAAAAGATCACCCGCCAGGCTTTGAAAACCGTCCCACATGAGTTTACTCTATTCGACCTGAATGGTAATCCCGCGGTTCACTATTCTGGAGATAAAATCCATTTCGATCCAGGGTCGGGAGGGCTCACCATCATCGACAGCCAGACTGAACGACCTCGTTTACCTTTAACCAATGACTTAATTAAATTCATCAAACTCGTAGAGACCCTTCCCCAGATTGATGCTCAAAGCACGGCTTTTGTATGCTCGGATGTTACCCCAGAAATTGGCGATCTCTACCGTTTATATTTGGCTCTGATTTACATGAATAAACCGATTATTACTGGAGCATTTCGTAAAGATACTTGGTGGACGATGAAAGAAATGCTTTCAGCCGTTGCTGGCGGTGACAAGGCTTTGGCATTAAGACCTACTGCCGTTTTTGATGTCTGCCCGTCCCCTCCCTTGCTTTGGAGTGATACAACCTGCCAAAATTTAATCGATTGCGCTCGTTTCTCCATCCCTGCGCAACTTATTTCTATGCCTCTTGCCGGGGCAACTGCACCGGTTACACTTGCTGGAGCAGTCGTTCAGCATACTGCAGAAAGTTTAAGTGGAGTAGTAATCCATCAATTGGTCAAAGAG
>CAIQQN010000085.1 GCA_903873975.1 uncultured Anaerolineales bacterium | reverse complement strand
CTGGGCCGTCTCGGCGATGCCAACCCGGCCGTGGAGTTGCTGACCACCTCTGATCCCGGTCGCGCCCGCCTGCTGGCCACCCAACTGGAGAACTACAATGCCCAGCGCCAACTCCTATGTAACCAGGTGACACAGGCTGCCAAAGCCCAACTGCGCGCTGACCCTACCCTGCTGGCAAACCCCGTACTGATACTCGGGCACCCGGCCTGGCCCGGCGGGGTGGTTGGGATTGTCGCTAGCCGGTTGGTGGATCGTTATCATAAACCTGCCATTCTGTTCTCCACACCTGCCAATGGCCCGGCGCGCGGCTCCGCCCGCTCGGTGGAAGGACTCAATATCACCAACGCCATCGCCGCCCAGAAAGATCTTCTGCTCAATTTCGGCGGACACCCAATGGCCGCCGGTCTCGCGCTGGAAGAAGGGAAACTCCCCGAATTCTACCGAAGGCTGTCCAGCACCGTGGAGAAAATGCTCGGCGAGGCTGTGCACGTAGAACCAGAACTAAGGGTAGACGCCTGGCTCGATCTGCCCGGAATCACTCTCGACCTTGGCGCAGCACTCGAATGCCTGGCTCCCTTCGGTCCCGGCAATGAAAAACTGACCCTGGCCACGCGCAACCTGACACTGCAATCTGCCACGACAATCGGACGGAACAAAGAACATTTGAAACTGGTTATTACCGACGAAACCGGAAACCTCCAGGGGGTATTGTGGTGGAATGGCGCAGGAGAGACTCTACCCGCAGGAAAATTCGACCTGGCTTACACCGTCCGCGCCTCGGATTGGCGCGGTTCCCGCCAAGTACAAATGGAGTTCGTGGATTTCCGGGTCATTGAGACACCGCCGGTCGATATAATAAGCCGAAAACAGGAGATCGTTGACTACCGGAAAGTCAAGGACCCGCTTACGTTGTTGCCGACCTTTCACAATCAACCGGCAACACTGGTCTGGGCAGAGGCAGAGGCAAAGAAAGAGGTCGGCGGGAAAGACCGGAACGAATTGGAGCAAGCTGACAACCTTGTCATCTGGACCATCCCTCCTTCACCTGAAGAACTGCAAGTTGCGCTGGAAACCGTCAAACCACGCCTCGTTACCCTTATTGGCGCTCATCCTTTCTTGGAAATCACCGATGCTTTCATCGCGCGCTTAACCGGTCTCCTGAAATACGCCATCACTCACCATTCAGGTAAAGTAACCTACGCTGAACTGGGTGCAGCGACCGCACAGCGCCGGATCACGGTTGAGAAGGGATTGAACTGGCTGGTATCCCGCGGGACAATTGCCCTGATGCACCAGGAAGACGATCGACTCTGGGTGGCTCCCGGCAAGACCATCAACGACCTGGGCGGTGCGGCCCGGCTGTGGGTGGAACTTCAGTCCCTCCTGGTAGAAACCGCTGCGTATCGGGCACATTTCAAACACGCCGATAAAGACATGCTGCTCCCTTAAAAACGATTACAATTCAATCATGCCGTTTGAGGAACTCTCCCACACTGCGGATTGGTCGTTGCGCGTCTGGGCTGCGGACATGCCCCACCTGTTCGTGGAGACTGCCAAAGGGATGAACGCCCTGGCAGGTATTAAATTGGCTGAAAAACCGCGCGTCAGGCGCACATTCTCCAAATCCGCTGTGGACACTGAAAGCCTGCTGGTTTCCTTCCTCTCAGAGCTTGTCTATTACGCCGAGCAGGATCGTCTGGCTTTCGACCATTTCGATCTGAGCCTCAGATTTGAAGGCAGCCAACCATGCCACCTGTCTGCCATCCTGCGCGGTGCTTCCATTCTGGCATTGGATAAATCTATCAAGGCAGTAACCTATCATAATCTGCAAATCCAGCAGACAGCGCGAGGATACGAGATAGAGATTGTATTCGATGTGTAATATTGTGCTCCTGGCGGAGTTTCACAAAGCGCCCCGGAGAGCAAACCCTTCTGAAGAGAATGGAAGGTATCCTTGATAAGCCTGCAAGATTTAGCCAAAGTTAGCGACTATGAATGGGAAATCCCGCAATCGTTCCGCAGTGACATGCGCGGCCCAGTGCGCATTTTCTCTACACGTAAACTACTGGAACAAATCCTTGGCGACAAATCGCTCGAACAGGCTGTCAATGCGTCCACCCTGCCCGGATTGGTCGGCGCGGTGGTTGTCATGCCCGATATGCACCAGGGTTACGGCTTCCCGATTGGCGGTGTGGCTGCCACGCAATTTCCTCAGGGTGTGGTCTCTCCGGGTGCGATCGGCTACGACATCAACTGCGGTGTGCGTCTGCTGGCCTCTTCCATTGAATTGGAAGCCGCCCTGCCCCAACTCGATAACCTTGCCACCCTGCTGAACCAATACTGTCCCAGCGGTGTGGGCGTGAAAGGCGTGTTGCATATCAATGTACCGGAACTGGAACGCCTGATGCACACTGGCGCGCACTGGGCATTCAAGAACGGTTATGCCAGTGAAAATGATATTACCCGCACCGAAGAGAGCGGCTGCCTGGAGGGAGCGGACCCGGCTAAGATCAGCGCGCGTGCCAAGGCGCGCGGACTCGAGCAAATCGGTTCGGTGGGAGCGGGAAATCATTTCGTCGAAGTAGACGTGGTCGAAGCAGTTCTGGAGGCGGAGACCGCTGCTGTTTTTGGGCTGCGCGAAGGTTGTCTGGTCGTCCAAATCCACTGCGGTTCGCGCGGCCTCGGCCACCAGGTCTGCACCGATTATGTGCAGGATTTCCAATCAGCAGTAAAGCGTTTCGGTATAGAACTGCCAGACCGGGAACTGGTCTGTGCACCAATGGACAGCCCGGAAGGACAGGCATATCTCGGCGCGATGCGCGCCGCTGCCAACTTCGCTTTTGTCAACCGGCAGCTGTTGGCCCATTCCGCCCGGCGCGCCTTTGAGGAGACTTTTGCAGGCAGGCTGAAGAACTGGCAGTTGAACCAGGTCTACGACATTTGTCATAATATGGGGAAGGTCGAGATTCACGAAGTGGATGGGAAACGCGTCAAAGTTTGTGTGCACCGCAAAGGTGCGACACGCGCTTTTGGTCCGGGCATGCCCGGCCTGCCGCCCGAATACGAGCGAACCGGCCAACCTGTGCTTGTCCCCGGTTCGATGGGCACAGCCTCGTGGGTATTGGCCGGAACGGAAGCATCCATGCTGCGCTCCTGGGGCTCCAGTTGTCACGGTGCCGGGCGGACGATGAGCCGCGCCAAAGCCAAGCACGATATCCGCGGCGGGGACCTGCGCCGCGAACTGGAGGGCCGCGGCATCAAAGTCCGCGCCGGGAGCATGCCTGGATTAGCTGAGGAAGCCCCGTCGGCGTATAAGGATGTGGACGAAGTGGTCGATACGGTTGTTGCAGCCGGGATTGCGCGTAAGGTAGCACGCTTGCGTCCCCTGGCGGTAGTCAAGGGATAGACGGGAATTAATCATCAAACAAGTCTTTAATATCTCAACTAAAAAAAAGAGCCGGAGGTGTTCTCCGGCTCCTCAGTTCCCTTAAAGCAAGATTACTTTTCCAAAATCTGCGACAAGAATAGTTTCGTTCGATCTTCCTGTGGGTTCGTGAATATCTCTTTCGGAGTACCAGTCTCGACAATCAAACCCTGGTCAAAGAAATACATCCGGTCAGCCACGGCCTTGGCGAAGCCCATTTCGTGTGTCACCACCAGCATGGTCATACCGGATTTTGCCAGTCCGATCATCACGTCCAGTACTTCCTTGATCATTTCCGGGTCGAGCGCAGAAGTCGGCTCGTCGAAAAGCATGATCTTCGGTTCCATCGCCAAGGCACGCGCGATGGCCACACGCTGCTGCTGGCCGCCGGAGAGTTGCCCGGGGAATTTATCAACCTGCTCCGGGATGCCTACCCGCTCGAGTAATTCTTTCGCCTTGGCTTCAGCTTTTTCTTTCGACCACTTGCGCACCTGTATCGGTGCCAGCGTGATATTCTGTATCACGTTCAAGTGTGGGAACAGGTTGAACTGCTGAAAGACCATGCCTGTTTCCATGCGTATCTTCTCAATATTGTGCATATCTTTGGTTAGTTCAATTCCATCCACTATGATCTGTCCCCTCTGATGATCTTCCAGGTGGTTGATACAGCGTATGAAAGTGGATTTTCCCGATCCCGACGGGCCAAAAATAACGATCACCTCCCCCTTTTTTACTTCCATGTTGACACCCTTCAAAGCCTGGAAATGACCGTACCATTTCTGGACATCATGGGCAATTATGATCGAATCGTCTGCCGTCGTTTCACTCATCATCTGCTCCAAAATCGCGTTTTGGGGTTTTTGGTAATTCACGCCAGAGAAGGAAATAGTGGGGTATTTATATATTATAGAACAAAACCAGCAATCCGCAACAGAAATTCCCTAGGAGTTCTCAGGGTCGAGGGAACTGATCTCCGCAAACCGGGCACGCGTTAATTTTGCCAGGGATTCAACCGGCAGCAGGATATTCAATCCGCGCTGCCCTCCGCTGACATGGATCTCCTGTCGGGTCTGTGCATCTGCCGCAATCATCACCTGGAAACCTTTATTCACTAATGCCAGTGGTGAGATGCCTCCGGCCTGTAAACCGGTCAATTTTTCAGCCTCACGTTCAGTCGGCAGTCCAACCTTTTTCTCACCCAGCGCGGCGGCCAGCAGTTTCAAGTCCACCCGGTGAGGGCCGGGGATGACGGCCAGGATGGGTTTACCTTTTAGGCGGGTAATGACAATGGTTTTATAGACCAGTTTCGGATCCACGCCAAGCAGACTGGCGGTCTCGTCCGCGCCCAGTTTCTCTGAGGGGAGTTCGAAGGCTTTGTATGGAATTTTCTTCGAGTCCAGCAAGCGGGTAACGTTATTTACAATTGGCATCGATATCATCCTGTGTCAAGCGAACATGCTATACTAACATCAGATTTTACACGAAAATGATAACTTCCAACATAATTCCTAAACTCCTGCACATTACAGAGTTGACCACCCTGACTCTCGAGGTGGCAGTCAATTTGAGGCGCCTCGTCAATGAATCGTTTCCCCGCCTAGAGGTTGAGACCGGCACCCTGCCCTGGTGAAGGTAGTCAAGGCTGGCCGTGGTTCAGGCCGGTTGAAGTAAAATAGAAAGCAAATGAAAACATCCTCTCCACTCAGCCTGAATGAACTCCTGAGCCAACTCCCTGATCATTATACCCACGCCGACCGGGAGTTAATCCAGCGCGCCTACCGGCTGGCAGAGAAAGCCCACGCTGGTCAGAAACGCGCTTCCGGCGAACCATATGTTTATCATTGTCTGGCGGTTGCCGCCATCCTGGCTGATTATTCCATGCCCGCTGATATCATCGCGGCGGGGCTGTTGCACGACACGATTGAAGATACTAAAGTTAAATATGAAGACTTGCGAAGCGATTTCGGTGAGGCGGTTGCCAATCTCGTCCAAGGCGTAACCAAGCTGACCCAGTTGCCGCGCGTCTCGCGCGGCGAACACCAGGAAGAGGCACTGCGCAAATCGGACGAGGACAGTACTCAGGTCGAGGATGAAGCGGCCAGGCGCAATCGCAAGCGCGACCTTGCCGCCGAGACCCTCCGGAAAACTTTCCTGGCCATGGACAGTGACGTGCGCGTCGTGCTAATCAAACTGGCTGACCGTCTGCACAACATGCGCACGCTGGGCGCGTTCCCAGAAGCCAAGCGCCACCGTATTGCCCAGGAAACACTCGATATTTTTGCCCCACTTGCCAACCGGCTGGGCATCTGGCAGATCAAGTGGGAACTGGAAGACCTGGGCTTCCGCTACACCAACCCGGAGAAATACAAGGAAATCGCTGAGCAATTGGCGGCGCGCCGCGAGTCGCGCGAGACCGAAATCCAGCAAATTTCCGAAGCCGTTTCCAAAACCCTGGCAGCTTCGGGGGTCAAAGCTGAGATTTCTGGCAGGTCCAAACATATCTACTCCATCTATCATAAGATGATCGAAAAAGGCAAGTCATTCGATTTGGTCCGCGACGTGCGCGGCATCCGGCTCATCGTCCCTGACGTGGCGACCTGTTACGCCGTACTGGGCCTGATCCACACCCATTGGAGACCCATCCCAGGCGAATTTGACGATTACATCGCCGCCCCCAAAGACAACTTCTATCAATCACTGCACACTGTCATCATCTACGATGATGGCAAACCGGTGGAGGTCCAGATCCGCACGCCTGAGATGAATGAGAACGCCGAGATCGGCATCGCCGCTCATTGGCGGTATAAGGAAGGCGGAGAACGGGGCAAGTACGACGAGCGCATTAACTGGCTTCGGCGGGTGATGGAGTTGACGCAGGATGTGGACGACTCCCAGGAATTCGTGGACAGCATGAAGACGGATGTCTTCAAAGACCGCGTTTACGTTTTCACCCCGCACGGCGACATCATTGACCTGCCAGCTGGTTCCACGCCGATTGATTTTGCCTACCACGTTCACACCACCGTCGGCGACCGCTGCCGCGGAGCCAAGGTTAATAATAAACTCGTCCCACTGGACTACACACTTAAAACCGGTGAGCAGGTCGAAATCCTGACTGCAAAACAGGGAGGCCCCAGCCGTGACTGGCTCAACCCAAACTTGGGACTGGTGCGTACCCAGCGCGCCCGGTCAAAGATCAAGGGCTGGTTCAAGAAACAGAACCGCGAACAAAACATCACCCAGGGTAGGGAAATGCTGGAGCATGAGATCCAGCGTCTCGGCCTGACCGAATTGGATGAGGCGGACCTGAAAGTCCTTTCCCAGAATTTTGGACGCTCTCCTGAAGAACTCTACGATGCCCTCGGCTGCGGAGATCTGACCCTCGGACGGGTGGTCAACAAGCTCCTGGAAGCCAAAGAGAGTTACGATATCCTGGTTGTCGTTCCGGCATCCAGTGATGCAGTTCCCACCGAGGCTGTCACGGTACTCGGACTGAAAGGCCTGCTGACCGCCATGGCAAAGTGCTGCAACCCGACTCCCGGAGATGAGATCATCGGCTATATCACCCGCGGACACGGGGCCACCATCCACCGCCAGGATTGTCCAAATATATTGCGTATCAAGGATCGCGAGCGCCTTGTCAAGGTTTCATGGGGTGAAAATGTTCGCACTTACCCGGTACCCATCCGCATCCGCGCTTTCGACCGCCAGGGGCTGATGGGCGACATCACCACTCTGCTCAACGGCGAAAGTGTAAATATCGTAGATGTGCAGGTGGGCATCAGTAAAAACCTGGCAGACCTGCGCCTTGTGATCGAAGTCCGGGACATCGATCAATTGAGCCGCATGTTAGCCCGCATTGAAAATCTACCTAACGTGCTGGAAGCCCAGCGCGTTCGAGCGGGGTAATTTGGAAACGTCTTTGCAGAAATCGCAGTTTTCCATCCCACCGGGATTCATTGACCTGGGCCTCGGCGATCCGCAATTCTCACTCCTGCCGCTGGAACTGATGCGCCAGGCCGCTGAAGAATGTCTTGGCCAAAACGACCCCGAATTTCTGCAATATGGAGCCGAACAAGGCGATGGTACCTTCCGGCAATCGCTGGCAAAATTCTTGAGCCGCGGATATGTTTGTCCGGTTGAACCAGGCAGCTTGTTCATCACAAACGGTGCTTCGATGGGACTGCATCTTATCTGTACCTTTTTTACACGGCCAGGAGACACCGTTTTCGTTGAAGAGCCGACCTATTTCATTGCGCTACGCATTTTCGCCGACCATGATTTGCGCCTGGTCCCCATCCGCACCGACGAAAACGGGCTGCTGATTGATTCCCTGGAAGAAGAACTGACCAAGTCCCACCCAAAATTTCTCTACATCATCCCCACCTACCAAAACCCGACCGGCCGCACATTATCCACTGAGCATCGCGAGCGACTGGTGAGCTTGAGCCACCAACACGATTTCCTCGTGGTGGCAGACGAGGTCTATCATTTCTTGAGTTACTCCAGCCAACCGCCGAAACCATTCGCCGCTGATACTGAAACCGGAGACATTATTTCGCTGGGTTCCTTCTCGAAAATACTGGCCCCTGGCCTGCGCCTGGGTTGGCTCCAGGCCAATGCAGGGATAATCCATCGGTTCGTAAACAGTGGTCTACTCGACAGCGGCGGCGGGATGAACCCCTTCACTTCCGCAATTGTCTGCCGTGTTTTGGAAACCGGCAGGCTGGACGATAACATCGCCCAATTGATCGCCGCTTACCGCCTCCGCGTTTCGGTCATGGATACCGCACTACGCCAGTACATACCAGGTGTTGAATATACTCTTCCCCAAGGCGGATATTTCTTCTGGATCCATCTTCCAAATGGGATCAACGCCAGCGAACTTCAACGCTGGGCGGAGGAATTCAAGGTTGGCTTCCGACCGGGAGAGCTCTTCTCCTGTCGGGGCGGAATGAGGGATTACATCCGGTTGAGTTACGTTTTTTACGAGCCAGGCGAACTAGAACAAGGTGTGCAACGTTTGAAACAGAGTTTAGATAAAATGGAATGAAAAAAAGTGGGACATGTTCCAAAGAGATGGAGGGGATGCAAATGTTATAATCCCCTCCATGCCCTGGTATATACGTCTCTTGCGCGGAGTCGAAATCGGTCTCTACGCCATCTTCTTTGCTGGTCTCCTGGGGGGCAGCAGCCTGCTGGTCACCACCGAACCGTCCGAAGCTGCCCGACGTTACACCCGTTCGGTCGAGTTCGATTACGTGTCCTGGACGCTGGAGGCTTTCGGCGTCAAGCTGGACCAGGTCGTGCTGGATACTCCCTTTTATTTCAATGAAAGTGCCCGCCACCAGATCGTGGTGGATTACCTACATATGATGGATATCATCCTTTCCGACGAGAACCAGCTCAATTTAATGTACACCGACCCCCAAGTCCATGACCCCGTGGCGGCATCCGCCAATCTGCGGATCCAACTCGACAGGCTGTATGCCCACCAGCGCCAGCTTGCCCCACTGGCGGAAGCAGTCCTCCAGGAACAGATTTCCGCCACACTCGCAAACCTGGGACTGACCACCGGTGGCCAACCGCTGCCCCCTGTCTTGTTCCACATATCTCCTCTGCCCTACAATCTGATCATCTCTCCTCGGGATAAAATCCAGCAGGATGCCGCCATTTCCCTCGCGCCCGATTTGAGCGTGGAAAAGCAGGTTACCCTCGAAAGCCAGGTAGATTCTGGCTTGAACGTTTCCTCGCTGGTGGTACCGGTTGGAGGCATTGGCTCCTATCCTACCATGGTCATGCGCACCACCGCCCTCGACTGGCTCTCCGATACCATCGCCCATGAGTGGACCCATAACTGGCTCACGCTGCAGCCGCTTGGCCTGAATTACAGCACGTCCCCTGAGTTGCATACGATGAATGAGACTACCGCCGACATCTCCGGGCACGAGATTGGTGTGCTCGTGCTCAAGCGCTACTATCCCGAGTTGGCTGCCGCTTACGACCTTCAAACTATCAGCCAGCCGCTCAGCCCCACCCGTGCCGATTTCAACTTCAACACCGAGATGCATACCACCCGCGTCCACGTGGACGAGTTGCTTGCCCAGGATAAGATCACCGAGGCCGAAACCTACATGGAACAGCGCCGCCAGTTCTTCTGGCAGAACGGATACGCCATCCGTAAACTCAATCAGGCCTACTTTGCATTTTACGGAGCCTATGCCGATATTCCCGGCGGAGCGGCTGGCGAAGACCCGGTCGGCCCGGCAGTGCGCGCCTTGCGAGAGCAGAGTGCCACGCTGACCGAATTCTTGAAAACCATCGCCAGGATGGACTCCTTCCAGCAACTTCAGGCTGCTGTCTCTCCATGAGAACGGATAAATATGCGTAAACTCATCATCATTCTTTTGGTTTCTGCTTTCATTTTGACTTCTTGTTCGCCTGCGTCAATAGCAACCAATCCCGTCTCCCTGGCAACCCCCACCCTGGGACCGACCGTCACGCCTGCTTCCATGGCCTGTACATTGCTACACTTCCCGATCACACCGGAAGCGGCACTGGGAGCCAAGTTCGATAACCGCGGCCACGTCAGCGGACTGGCAGATGCGCCGGTTACAATCATCGCTTTCAGCGATTACCAGTGCCTGCCATGCGCCTTTCTGGCTGCCAGCCTGAGGCAAATCCGGCTAACCCATCCAAACGATGTGCGTATCATCTACTTGCATGCCCCACAAACGAATCGCGACAAAGACAATCTTGCCATCCAGGCCGTGGAGGCGGCAGATTTGCAAGGTAAATTCTGGGAGATGCACGACCTACTCTTCGAGAAGCAGGCTGAATGGTCCGCGTTGGATCCGGTGGATTTCGAAGCCTGGGCGGCAGCGGAGGCTGCCGGTCTGGACATGGAACCATCACGGTTCCGTTCCGATTTCGAAGGCCCGCTGGTGGCTGACCGTCTCCAACAGGCCATTCAATTTACTGCCGGAGTCCAACCACCTTTTTCTCCACCTCAGTTGTTCATTAACAGCACTTCGCCGTACACAGCTCTTGCCGATCCCGCCAGCCTGGATACGGTGGTGCGCTTGGACGCGTTGATCGCGCGCCAGTTCAGCGCCTGCCCGCCAGAAAACATTGACCCGCGCAAACAGTATATCGTCACCCTGCACACGGCCAAAGGCAACGTGGTGCTCCAGCTCTACCCGGAGAAAGCCCCACAGGCGGTCAATAACTTTGTCTTTCTGGCGCGCAGCGGCTGGTACGACGGCATCACCTTTTACCGGGTGCTCCCCGATAACCGGGTCATGACCGGCGACCCAAGCGAGACCGGGTTAGGTAACCCCGGGTACCTGTTCGAAACTGAAATCCCCTCCGGCTTACGCTTCGACCAACCCGGCATGGTGGCCATGGATAACGACGGACCAGGCACAAACGGCAGCCGTTTCTTCATTACCCTTGGTTCCAATGCACAATGGAACGGGCAATTTACCATTATCGGGCAGGTGTTGAGCGGCCTGGACATTTTATCTGCGCTGAACGCCCGCGACCCTCAGCCGGGTATTTATCTTCCGTCAGGGGATGAACTGATCAGCGTCACCATTGAAGAACGATAGGAGTCTTGATGCAGCCAAGTCCCAATCTCAACCGCCGCGGCGACATCCTACTGCTCATCTTCAGCTGCATCTGCATCTTGGGACTGCTGATCCGTGGCGCTTATCTGGCTGTCACCGGTATCCTAACCTTCGACCCGGGAGATGCGGCGAGTCTGGCTGCCAGTATGCTTGGCGCCCTCGCCATGCTCTTCTGCGCAGCACTGTTCATGCCGGCGCTGGTCTACACCATCAAACGGCTGAAAGGACAGGAAATCCTCCCGGCAGCCATCCAGCCGGTCAAGTTCTGGCAGGTAGCGATGCAGGTTGTGGTCTGGGTGATTATTGTCATCAGCGGTGCAGTACTTGCCAGTCTGTTTGCTTATGGTTGGGCCGTGGCCGCACCGTTGTTCCTGCTTGGCGTCAGCCTCCCCATCCTTTGCCTGGTCTGGATCGGCGCAGGGGGTCTGGCCTGCGGGTCACGGCGCCGCCTGTGGTTCGTCTTCGGTTATGGCATGGTAGGAGGCACGGTTGCAGCAATGCTGCTGGAATATCTGCTGATCGGGATTGCGGCTGCAGTCATTGCAGTTCTCGCAGCGGCCAACCCGGAATTACGCACCATCATTGACCAGATCAAGACCCAGGTGGCAAACGCCAACGCCGGGGATATACAATCCTTGCTGACCGTTTTGGCTCCCTACATCACGAATCCACTGGTTATCCTGTCGATCCTGGTTTTCGCTGCAGTACTTGCCCCCCTGATCGAAGAAGCCGTCAAACCCGCCGTAATCTGGTTCCTGGGTAAACGCCTGCGTTCCCCTGCCGAGGGATTCGTACTGGGAGCGTTGTGCGGGGCCGGATTCGCCATGATGGAAGGACTCCTGGCCGCCAGCGGCGCCACGCAAATGTGGGGCTTTGGCCTGGCCGCGCGCGCTGCGGCCTCCTTGATGCACATCACCAGCAGCGGGTTACTGGGCTGGGCCATCGCTTCCGCCCAACTGGAAAAACACTACGGGCGGCTGGCCTTGACTTACTTGCTCTCCGTCAGCCTTCACGGCTTGTGGAACGGCTCAACAATCCTGGCCGTCTATGGCGCGCTGCGAACGATGAACCAGCATATGCAGATTGATCTTCCTGGCGGAGTGTTCATACTGGGAGGACTGGGGGTGCTATTCCTGGAACTTGTTTTGTTGCTCACCGCCTTTCCGCTGATCAACCGCCGCCTGCGTCGGCCAACTG
>CAIQQN010000084.1 GCA_903873975.1 uncultured Anaerolineales bacterium | reverse complement strand
TTCAAACCATTCCACAAGGAGAGGCCGCGGCACGCGGTCTGCCACAGGCTGCGGGACGAGAAATTTGGTGCGCAACAATGCAGAGATTTTCATCCATGTGGATTATAGTCGCTTGGGCGGTTGAATCTGCAAACTATTTGCAAACTTGTCGTGTATGATTATTCGTACCAATTCCTTTCTATTCACTAGAATCCGGAGGAGTAAGATATGAATAAGAAATCTATATTTTCAACCCTGTTGTTGGTTATAGTGCTCACACTGAGCGCGTGTGGCCCCGCACCTACCGCGACACCGTCGGTGACCCAGCCACCTGCCCCAACAGTACCCCCTTCACCAGCCCCACCCAAAGTACTGAACATCGCTGATACGGCGACCTTTACCACGTGGGACCCGATCGCCTCCTTCTCGACGGAGGCGTCCTACATGGGCAACATGTACGAACAGTTGCTGCGCGCCAACCCACCCGGCTCGGCTGAAAAGTACACTCCGCTGCTGGCCACCAGTTGGGACATCAGTGCGGACGGCCTGACCTGGACCTTCCACCTGCGCCCGAACGTCAAGTTCCACGACGGCGAGCCGCTCACAGCCGATGCCGTCAAGCAGTCGATCGAAGCCGCCAAAGATCACGCCGGCGCCTCCTTCATCTGGTTCCCGCTCGATACGGTCGAGGTGGTCGACAAGCTCACGGTTAAATTCAACCTGTATTACTCCGCTCCGCTTGACTTGATCCTCTCCTCCCTGTACGGAGCCTGGATCATCAGCCCGAAGTCGCTGGGAGCCGCGGCCGTGGACCCGAAGTACTGGGACGTTGGTATGGAAGCCGGCACCGGGCCTTACATGCTCGAGTCCTACACACCCGACCAGGAAGTCGTCTTTACCAAGAATCCCGATTACTGGGGCGGCTGGAAATCGGGCCAGTTCGACAAGGTTGTGGTTGAAATTGTTGGCGAGGCAGTCACCCAGCAGCAAATGCTGGAGGGCGGCCAGGTGGACCTGGTCACCCGTATGCCGGTTGAGAACTATGCCGCCTTCAAGACCAACCCGGCTTATACCTACTACGCAGAGCAGACTCTCTTCAATTACACTGCCTTATTCAACACCCTGCGCCCCCCACTGGACAACCCCGCCGTGCGCCAGGCACTCTCCTATGCCATCCCCTATGGGGACATCATCACAGTAGGTGCCACCGGGCTGGCCACGCAGAGCCGCGGCCCGGTCCCGCAAGGCGTCTGGCCCTGGTCGGACCAGGTCAACCAGTACACCTATGACCTGGCCAAGGCCAAGCAACTCCTGGCTGCAGCCGGTTTCCCGAACGGTGGTTTCTCGCTTAAGCTGACCTATGCTTCCGAGAACGACATCGAGGCGGCTTTTGCTCCGCTGATCAAGGACTCCTTTGCCCAGATCGGTGTGGATGTGACCATCGAACCGATCCTCTTCAGCCAGCAGTGGAAGGCCGCCTATACCGATCCCGCCAACGCCCAGGACATGTTCCTGCTGCTCTATTGGCCGACCTACAGCGATGCGGGTTCGGACAATATGTGGTCCATGTTCTACGGGGCGGTTGACAGCCCGCACCTCAATGTAACTTACTTCAACCTGTCATACTGGTTTGACGAACAGTATAATGGCCTCCTGGATACTGCCATGGCAGAGACCGTCACTGACCCGGCTGCCTCGCAGGCCAAGTACATCGAAGCCGGTAACCGGTTGGTTGACCAGGCGCCTGCTGCCTACTTAATGGATGTCCAGGCTCCGTTTGTGATCCCGACCTATATCAAGGGCTTCAAATACAACCTCAACTATCCATTCACCTACTACTTCTACTACCAGTTGAGCACCACTCGCTAAGCCCAGCGGTTGCATCAGATCCATCCCGGCCGGGAGCAGGATTAAGCTCCCGGCCGGATTCAAAATGACCCATCCTAATCCCTGACAGGCTTAATTCAATGTTGCGTAAACTAGAATACGTCCTGCGCCGTTTATTGACCTCTCTATTCGTTCTATTTGGCGTCTCGATCATCACTTTCCTGCTGGCGCGCGTCGTACCGAGCGACGCGGCAGTGCTCTATCTCGGTCCAAAGGCCAGGGCGGAAGATATTATCCGCGTCCGGCACCAGCTCGGGTTGGACAGGCCGCTGCCGGTCCAGTACGTTTTCTACATGCGCGACCTGCTGCACGGCGACCTGGGCACCTCAATCGGCACCAAACGGCCGGTTCTGCAGGAGATCCTGGATCGTGCCCCCGCCACTCTGGAACTGCTCTCCACCGGCATGTTGCTGGCTGTCCTGATCGGCATCCCGCTGGGGGTGCTGAGCGCCCGCTGGCAGGGTAAACCGCTCGATGTGGGCGTGCGGACGATCTCGATCATCGGTGTCTCCATGCC
>CAIQQN010000083.1 GCA_903873975.1 uncultured Anaerolineales bacterium | reverse complement strand
TGGCTGAGGACATAGCCAAGAAAACCGAGCACCAGCGGCAGCTTAAAGTGCATTTTGCTGATGCGCGGCATCACCGCAAAAAAGAAAAGCAGCATGATGGCCGATTTGACAAATGGAAAGAGAGCCAGATTCCGGGCCGGGATGTGCAGCTTCTCGGTCACAATGATTGACCAGAAACTCCCACTAATCACTGAGGAAATGCCAAGTACCACCAGGATCCCGGCAGTGTAGAGCGTTTGCGGTGAATGGAGCACGGCGCGTAAAACGCCGTTATACCCGCCCAACACGTCAAAGACGCTCTGATGGCGTGTCTCATGCAGACGGATTTTACCCTGCCCGGTCTCTTCCGTCATTCGGTAGGTGACAATCGCTTTCAGTGTAAACATGAATGCGGCAAAGATGTATAGCCCGCGCATGGTCGGCACAAGCGAAAAAGTGCCGATCAGTGCTCCGGCCAGTGGCGCGATAAAACCTACCACAATATTGGCAATATAGATCCAGGTGTAAATATCGACCAACTGGCTTTGATCGGCGTCTTCCACCAGCAGGCAAGTCCATGAATTAGAGGTGATACGCCAAACGCTGTTTATCACGCCCGCCGCCACGAAATACCAAAAATTCTGAGCCAGGGCTGAGATCAGCGCCGGAACGCTCCACGATAGGATATCAAAGATCAGCGTTGTGCGCCTTCGCCCCAATTTGTCGGTGACTACGCCGCTCAACAGCGCCAGGAGGATCTGAAAGCCCCAACTGATGCTTACAATAAGGCCGATTTGTTTATCAGATAGGCCAAGAGCCAGCATATAAATCGAAACATATGGGGCATAAAGGTTGAAAGGGATTCCCCATAATGGCTCGGTATAAACACAACCGCGCGGATTCCCGCGCAGGCTTTTCAGGGTGGTAATCAACGAGTGCTTATTCAAACAGGTAGCTCCTGGCAGTTATCTAACGGGTTGTTTTTGTGTCGCCCCGCATCCTCCGTTCATGTCTGCGCCGGTACTGCTTGTGGATCTCGCCCACATGCTCCACTTTTTCTTCGATCGCCACTTTTAACCAATATTCCCCTTTTTCCCCCCTACCCAGGCTGCCCGCCCCATACGCCCCGGTGCGGGTATCGTCCTCCCAGGGCGGGTTGGCGGTCAGCGCACCGCCCTCAATCCAGTCCATGTAGTAGTTGGGGGTGGTAATGAAGTTGGTCTCGTCCACGGCGCGCTCGAGATGGATGAGTGCCGGGCGCAGGTGCAGAATAAGCGAGGTTTCCAACTCGCAGGCGTGGCCCATCCCGCCCAGCCTGGACTGGCGCCTGGCTTCCAGCGCAGCCACGCCCTGCGGCCCGGAAAGGTACAGGAAGGCCGTGGCGCAAAAGATGTGCGGGTGCTTCTCTCCGGCGTACTTGACCACATTCACCAGGAACGAAGAGTTGCCGCCGTGCCCGCTCATCAGGTAGAAGCGTGTGAAGCCGCCTTCCACCAACGTGTCCACCACCGCCAGCCAGAAATCCTCGAAGGTTCGACCACCAACATTGAAAGTACCGGGGAACGAGCGCCGGTGCGTGCTAACCCCATACGGGAAGACCGGCAGACAGGCTGCCTGCTCCGGGACGGCCTGCGCTGTGCCCCGCCCGATGGCTTCAATGATGAGCGTGTCGGTTGAGAGGGGGGCGTGATAGCCATGCTGTTCGGTATGGCCGATGGGGAGGATGATTACCTTTTCGCGGTCCGCCGGAACCGTAAGCGGGCCCGTTGCCTGCCGCGGCAAAACGATGGACGGGATGCCGGGTCCCAAATCCAACCCCGCAGGTGTCAGCACATGGATGGAGGTAAACCCATCCTCAAGCAAGTTCCCGACCAGGTTTTGTACCAACACTATGAAAACCTGCTCCCGTACTTCCAGTCCGCTCCCGACCCAGCCGAAGGGGATGGCGGGGAGCAGGCCAGCGGGTTGGGTCGTCTTCAGGATCGCGGGGAGGGTTTCCGGGTCTGGTTGGCTGCCAAGTGGCAGCAACAGCGGTGTTTCGCGCGGCAGGGCGGCTACTTCGGGCCAGGTCAATTCGTCAAAACGGAATATGTCAGCCATGGTTCTCTCATCACCAAAAAGCCCGGTTTCGTGAGAAACCGGGCTTTTGCATTGCTACATGTGGCGGGTGCTGTGCGGGTCAAAGGCATCCCGCAGACCGTCGCCCATCAGGTTGACGCTCAAGATGACCAGCACGATGAACAGGCTGGGGAAGACCCACATCCACCACGCATTCTGGGAGATGAATGATTGGGCCTGTTCCATCATATTACCCCACGTGGCGGTGGGCGGCTGCACGCCCAGCCCAAGGAAGGAGACATAGGCTTCGGTCAGGATGGCGCTGGCCAGGCCGAGGGTGGCCGAGACGACGATGATGCCCAGCGTGTTCGGCACCAGGTGGGTGAAGAAGATGCGCACGTTGCTGGCGCCCAGCGACTTGGCAGCGGAGATAAAGTCCGCTTCGCGCAGGGAGAGCATGTTGGAGCGCACGATCCGGGCCAGGTACATCCAGGAGGTCAGGCCGATCACGACGATCACGATGCCGACGCTGCCGCTGAAGGTTCGCCCCAGGATCTTGATCGTGGGGATATCATGGCCGAGCACCTTGGCCAGGACGATGAGCAGGAAGAGCGAGGGGATGGACAGCATCGCCTCGGTAAAGCGCATCAGGACCGCGTCCACCCACCCGCCGTAGAAAGCGGCTACACCGCCGATGACCGTACCGATCGAAACCTCCAGCAGGACCGCCAGGACGCCAATGATTAGAGAGATTTGCCCACCGTAGATGATACGGTTGAAAACGTCCCGGCCGGTGCTATCCGTCCCGAATATGTGGGCAGCAAAAGGACTTTGCATGCGATTATGCAGATCGCCGGCGTTCGCGGCGTCTTCTGGGACGATGATCGATCCCGCGAGGATAAAAACCACTATGGCAATTATTCCGATGGCCCCCACCAGGGCCATGCGGTGCTTGCGGAAACGCCGCCAGACGAGCTGGCCGGGCGTGAGGGGTTTTATTCCGCCGGCTGCCTCGGCATTCAGGACCGGGACGAAATTAGTGGATTCGGCTTGATTGGTCATCCATTCCTCCAACACTCAGCTCAAGCGTATGCGCGGATCCACGAAGGTGTACAGCACATCCACGATAATTGTAAAGAACACCACAGCCGAGCCGGTCAGCAGCAGCACGCCGTTGACGACCGGGAAGTCGCCGCGCTGGGCATATTCCCAGAACAGGCGCCCCATACCCGGCCAGGCGAAGACCGACTCGGTCACCAGCGCCCCGCCCAGCAGGAAGGGGATGTCCAGGCCGATGATGGTGATGAAAGGCAGGGCGGCGTTGCGCAGCGCATGCTTGAAAAGCATGGTGCGTTCGCTCAGACCCTTGGCGCGCGCCGTGCGCACGTAGTCCAGCCCGAGCACTTCCAGGATGCTGGAGCGCAGGAAGCGCGAATACCCGGCCACCTGGATGATCACCAAGCAGGAGACGGGCAGCACCATGTGCCGGGCAAGGGCGCCTATATCTTTCGGATTCCAGATGTCCGCCCCGGTAGGCAGGTAGGGCAACCCCCAGGCCTTGAACTGTACGGCAAAGATCTGTATACCTGCGAATGCAATGAAGAAGATCGGCATGGAATAGCCAATAAAAGAGAATGAGGTGATGATGTTATCGATGGCGGAGTACTGTTTGATCGCCGAGATGGTCCCCAGGAGCAACGAGGTAATAATAATGAAAATTTCGGCCGTGACCATCAGGATCAGAGTCAAAGGGAGACGCTGCTGGATGAGCAGCAATACCGGCTGGCGGGAGAAAAAAGAGTCGCCCAGGTTGCCGTGCAAAGCAAACCATAGCCATTTGACGTACTGGACCGGGAGGGGCTGATCCAGACCCAGGTTGTGGGCGATGGCGGCCCGGTCGGCGGCGGTCATCCCTTGTTTGTTGGCGTACTGGGACATCGGGTCGGCCGAATAATGGGTCAGCAGAAAGCAGACCCCGGTGATGATCAACAGAATGAACAGTGCCTGGATGAGACGGCGGGAAATATAAGTCCACATGGATCCGTCAACTCCTGTCTAGTTGGAACGGAGAGAAAAGGGGACCAGGGGGCAAGCCCCTGATCCCCGGCAAAAAACTCAGGACTACTACTTGACGTCCCAGTCGAAGGTGTCGCCCATCATACCGCTGATGACGCTGGTGGGCGGGAGAATAAAGCGGTCCACATAGGACATGACGTTCGCACGGGCATACATCGGGATGACCAGCACATTGTCGTACATGTATTGCTGGACCTGATCGATGGCTGCCTTGCGCACCGCCGGATCAGCGCTGGCGTTGACCGCCTTAAGCAGCGTGTCCAAGGCGGGATCGCAGATGTGGTAGTTGTTATCCCCACCCTGGTTCTGGTTCGCGACCACCGAGCTGCATAGCATGCCATCGGTGTAAGGATCTGGGTAAAAGCCCGTGGTGTAGCCGGCCATGTCGAAGAGGCCGGTGGCCATGTCGGCGCCCGAGGCATAGTTGCCGAAGAACGTGCCGGAAGGCGTGTGGATGGGCTTGAACTCAATACCGATATCCTTCAGCATACCCTGGACTGCCACTGCCATGTCGATGCGCAATTGCTTGGTGGTGGTTTCGAAGTTGAAGGACAGAATGGTATCCACACCGTTGCACATGCCGTGGCGGATGCCAGTCTTCGAATCGACCGTGTAGCCGGCATTTTCCAGCAGGGTCTTGGCCTGGTCCGGATCATACGGGTAGGCGGTCAGGTTGGTGTTGTACCAGTAGGAGTTCGGCCACAGGGAGGCAGGTACGGTGGTCTTACCGAACAGCAGGGTGTTGACGATAGTCTGACGGTCAATGCCCAGGATGACTGCCTTGCGCACGTTCACATCCGTGAACGGGCAGAAGCCAGCATAGTCG
>CAIQQN010000082.1 GCA_903873975.1 uncultured Anaerolineales bacterium | reverse complement strand
GGAGAAGAAATGATGCGACCGCTTTCACGTCCCAGACTGAACAGCTGGCGTGTCCGTCCGCGCGAGCAGCGTACCATTCTGCTGCTTGGTGATCTGTTTGTCTCGGTACTGGCTCTTTTCGGCGGTTTATATTTCTGGGGGCAAAAGTATGACTGGCTGAAATTCTCGCTGGATTTCCTGAAACAGCGCGTTGAACTCTGGTTCTACTTACTACCGCTCATCTGGATGGTGTTCCTGGTCGAACTCTACGACCTGCACCGCGCCAAGAACCTGCGCCAGACAGCCGGAGGGATCGCCATCGCCGCGCTTGCCGGGATGTTCTTCTACGCCCTGGTTTACCTTATTTCACCGCAAGGCTCTTTACCGCGTTTGGGCATCGGCTTTTTCCTGGCTTTCGCTTCTGTCCTGACCTTTCTCTGGCGTCTGGCTTATATCAAGATTTTTACCGCTCAGGCTTTCCTGCGCCGGGTGTTGGTCTTCGGGGCGGGAAAAGCCGGGGAAACGATCGCCCGGGCTTATAAGGACCTGCGTCCCCAGCCTTTCTTGCTGGTCGGTTTCATGGACGACGACCCGGAGAAGATTGGGAAAGAGGTGGATGGATTCCCCATCCTGGCTGGAAATGACCGTCTGCTCGAGACCGTTGAAGCCGAGGCTGTCACTGAAATCATCATCGCCGTCTCCGGCGAGATGAAAGGTGGGACCTTCCAGGCCATCCTGGATGCCCAGGAGAGCGGGGTGGAAGTGGTGCCCATGCCCACTGTGTACGAGGAACTGCTGGGACGCGTTCCTGTCCACCATCTGGAGTCAGACTGGCTTATCCGTTCCTTTGTAAACGAGGCGCGCGTCGGTGGTTTCTACGAGGCAGGCAAACGGCTGATGGATATCCTCGGCGGGCTGGTTGGACTGGGGATTTACGCTGCTGTTTACCCGGTTGTCGCTGTTTTGGTTCTATTGGAAAGCGGCAAGCCGGTCATGTACAACCAGACCCGCTCCGGCAAGGGCGGCAAGCCATATCTTATAAGCAAGTTCCGTACTATGCGCCAGGATGCCGAAATAGACGGGAAAGTGCAACTCACCCAAAAAAAGGACATCCGTATCACACGCTTTGGCAATTTCCTGCGCCGCACCCACATTGACGAACTGCCGCAATTTCTGAACGTGCTGCGCGGCGAGATGAGTCTGGTGGGACCGCGTTCCGAGCGTCCCGAATGGATTGCCGAGTTCCAGAAACAAATCCCCTTCTACCGGGCGCGCCTGCTGGTCAAGCCGGGCATGACCGGTTGGGCGCAGGTTAATTACAGTTATTACGCCACGGTCGAAGAAATGGCGATCAAACTCGAATATGACCTCTACTACATCAAGCATCGCAACATGCTGATGGACATGTTGATCCTGTTGCGCACTTTCACCCAGGTGCTCGCTTTCCGAGGCCGATAGCGGATGCGCACACTCGTCACCGGCGGGGCCGGGTTCATTGGCTCGCATATCGTGGAGGAACTCCTGCGACGCGGCGATACCGTTCGCGTGCTGGATAACTTCACAACCGGCACGCGCGAAAACCTGGAAAACCTCCCTGGTAATTTGGAAGTTCTGGAAGGAGACCTGCGTGAGGCGGGAATCGTCAAGGCTGCTGTGCGGGATGTGGAACTGGTCTTTCACCTGGCAGCCTTCATCTCCGTTACGCAATCCATGTCGGACCCGGAAACTTGTTTCGCTGTTAATGTAGGCGGGACGGTAACCCTGCTCGAAGCTGCCCGCCGGGCAGGTGCCCGCAAGGTGGTGCTGTCCTCGAGTACGGCGGTCTATGGCGATACCGATGTTATCCCGACTATCGAGGAGACTCCGCTCAGTCCGCTTTCCCCTTACGCGTTGTCCAAGCAGGTCAACGAACTCTACGCCCGCCTCTACACGCGGACCCTGGGTCTGCCAGTGACAGCCCTGCGTTACTTCAACGTCTACGGGCCGCGCCAGCGCCCCGATTCAGACTATGCTGCCGCCATTCCCATCTTCGTGCGCCGGCTGGCAGCCGGTGAGCCGATCATCATCTACGGCGATGGGAGACAAAGCCGCGATTTCATCTTCGTCAAAGATGTGGTGCGTGCCAACCTGCTTGCCGCCGAATCGGATGCGGCAGGTGAAGCTTTCAACATTTGTACCGGGCGCGAAACCAACCTGCTCGACCTGTTGGAAGAGTTGAGCGAAATCTCACCACGCCAGCCCGAGGTCCGCTTTGAAGCGCCCCGCCCGGGTGATATTTACCGGTCGGCGGGCAGTCCCGAAAAGGCGGCTGGTGCGCTGGGCTTCCGGGCGGAAACGCCCCTGGCAACAGGCCTGGCACAAACCGTGGAATGGATGAAAAGCAGATGAAAGTAAAACCTCGTTTTCAGATCCGCAACCTGTATATGCTCCTGGTTGACATTCTCCTGACAGTGATCGCTGTGTTCGGCGCATTCGCACTGCGGTTGGACACCCTGTTTCGCCTTTACCTGCCAGTTGCATACTGGATGATTCTGATCTGCCTGCTGGTGAAACCTGCCATTTATTATTTATTCGGCCTGTACCGCCGCTTGTGGGCCTATGCCAGCATGAGCGAAATGAAACTCATCAGCCTGGCAGTCACGGTCGCTTCGGCTACAGCCACTGCCATCATCATGGTACTCGATGCATCCCAAATACTTAATGTCCCTCGGCTCATTCCGCTGATTGACTGGCTGCTCTCGCTTGTCGCGATTGGTGGGTTCCGCTTCTCGCTGCGCCTGATTGCCGAGGCGCGCATTGCAAGCACCAAACCGCTGCCCCGCAATACCAAGCGGGTGCTGGTCGTCGGCGCGGGGGATGCCGGGGCGCTGGTGGTGCGCGAAATGCAACATAACCCGCAGCTCGGCCTGCACCCGGTGGGCTACCTGGACGATGACACTGCCAAACAGCGCCGCCAGATCCACGGCGTACCGGTGGTGGGCAAACTGAATGACCTGAGCCGTGCCCTCGACCGCCGCCGCGTGAGCGAAGTCATCATTGCCATCCCCAGCGCGGGCGGCAAGGTCGTCCGCTTGGTGGCGGACATCTGCCGCTTGAAAGGCGTGCCATTCCGCACGATGCCAGGGCTGTTCGAACTGATCGGCGGCAAGGTCAGCGTAAACCGCCTGCGCGAAGTGGACATCAGCGACCTGCTGCGACGAGAACCGGTCCAGATCCAGGATGAATTGGTTGGCGCAGCTTTGACCGGGAAACGTGTGCTCGTCACCGGTGCCGGCGGCTCGATCGGACGCGAAATCTGCCATCAGATTGCCCGCTGGGGACCGCAGATGCTCATCCTGCTGGGTCATGGCGAAAACAGTATCTTCGAAGTCATGCTGGAATTGCAGGAGGACTTCCCGGCCTTGCCGCTCCAGCCGGTGATCGCCGACATTCGCGACCTGCCCCGTTTGGAGAGCATTTTCAAGAGTTTCCGCCCGCAAGTGGTCTTACATACCGCTGCGCACAAACATGTCGACTTGATGGAAGTCAACGTTGAGGAAGCCATTACCAATAATGTGGTTGGGACACGCAACGTTTGCCAGGCAGCCAGCGCCGCCGACACCGAACGCCTGGTGCTGATCTCCACCGATAAAGCCGTCCGCCCGGCAAACGTGATGGGCGCCACCAAACGTATCGCTGAAATGATCGTGCTGGATGCCGCCCACCGTACTGGACGGGCTTTTTCTGTGGTGCGCTTTGGGAACGTGCTGGGCAGCCGCGGCAGCGTTGTCCCGAAATTCAAACGGCAGATCGCCCATGGGGGCCCGTTAACGATCTATCATCCGGATATGAAGCGCTACTTCATGACCATTCCAGAAGCCGTCCACCTGGTGCTCCAGGCCTCTGCCATGGGTCAGGGCGGTGAAGTCTTCCTGCTCAACATGGGCCAGCAGATCCGCATCCTGGACTTGGCCGAGGACCTCATCCGCCTTTCGGGACTTGAACCCGGCAAGGATATTGAAATTACCTTCACTGGCATCCGTCCCGGCGAGAAATTGAGCGAGGATCT
>CAIQQN010000081.1 GCA_903873975.1 uncultured Anaerolineales bacterium | reverse complement strand
TCTGCATTGCAAGCTCGTAAAATCTTGTTTTTTTAGCAAGCTTTTCAGGCCGCGAGCAGAGCGACGTCAGTTTGGCGGAATTTCAGGGCTGTATTCATAACCTGCTGACCTTTCTGCGTGAGGCGGTAGTAGTACGTACGCCCCACGCGATAGATGAGTCCGTGGGCGCGCAGCAAGCCTAAGTAGCGAGTGGCGCGAGCGGCGGCGCGACGTGGCGGCGCGGGCTCGGTCTGAGCCGGAGGAGTTAGCGCTTCCCGCAGGTCGCGATTGCGCACTCCCTGCAAGTGGAATTCTCCCCGCAGCAGGATTGCGAACAGAAGGCACTCTTGCGGACTGATGGGGCGTAAGGCGCGGTGCGGACGAGGGGTTTTGAGCGGCTGGCTAACCGGGTCAAGAATGCGATGGGCAGGCCGCGTCTCGCCGACCACCGCTAAGGCTTCCAGGTAACGGGCATTCGCTCCCCGGCTCAACTGCACCCGCCGACGGAGGTCCACGATGCCCTTGCGGAGGGGATACCATCCCTTGGTCTTGCGTCCCTTCCGCCTCACGCAGCGGTACACCCGAAACCGTTGCGGATGATTCAGGGTGGTTTCCACCCTCAACACGCTGCCCTGCTTGTCGTACATCTTGATCGAGTTCTCTTCCACTCGATGCTTTACGCACACCCCTTCCACGCGTCGTTGCTGGGTGCTGCAGACCTCTCCGTTAAACAGCGTGTTCGTACGTCGCCCCAGAAAACGCAGCACCTGAGGCGAGGAAAATTGTTCTATGGCGTGCCGACACAGCCCCGGATAAATCTCCGCCAGAGCTTGCGGGTTATGAAACATTACGTCGCTGGCGTATTCGCCCTGCCGCACCGTCCAGTAGTAACTGCGCAGCCGTGGACGTGCCCCCGGCGCCAACCAGGGATTCACCTCCTGCGCCCAACGGTTGAGGAGTTGCGCCCAGGGCAACTCCACCAGCCGGTCCAGCAACGCTTGTGCCCGTGGCAGATCGGCGATGTGGGTAAAACAGTTATCCTTCTGCTCGTACTCGATGCCGACTCGCTGCATCTGCCGCGCCAACCATTCCCGCCCGTTCAGGCATACCTGGATGGTGAGCGGCAGCCAGGTTTGCAGCCGGATATGCATGAGCCCAAAGTCCTGGTCCAGGAAGTAAAAATAGATATGAAGACACTTGGCCTCACGAGGAACTAAGCGCAACTGGCGGCGCTCCCGGTCACGCCGCACCGTGAAGGTCTGGCAGGGTTCTACGCAAGACAACACGCAGATCAGCCCTTCCTTTACCGGTTTCTCCTCCAGCACCTTCCTCACCAGCGCTTCCTTGCTCGCTGCCCCCGAGCTCACGTACAAAAATGGCCGACCCGATTTTCGCGCGATCCACTCGGCCCGCGCTTTGATCCCCGCTGAAAACTTCTCTACGAACCCGCGAAAATCTTTAAAACCCACCCGCTGGTTCCCCATGAAGTAGTCCAGCCCTTGCACGTAAGAAATGGAACGCAGCACGCCGCGAAACAAAATCCGGTCAAATCCTGATATGCTTCCTAAGATGCGGCTTGCATGCCGCTTCAAAAAACGCTCCATGACGGTCCTCCCCATGACGTTCGCCTAAAACATCATGCCGGATTCCGTCATGGAGCGTCACTACCTTTTGGTTGCGGCTCCGCCGCGCTACGCTTGTATCTTGGGTTTTTGATGTTCTTTTCCCTGATCGAGTGTTTTGCGGGTGAGGAGGAGTGCCGCTGCCTTGCTCGGGGGGG
>CAIQQN010000080.1 GCA_903873975.1 uncultured Anaerolineales bacterium | reverse complement strand
TTAATGATGCGGGCAGCCGCACCTGGGCGCTTCATACTAAGATATACTTCCGCTAAAAAAAGGGAAAGGTCTGTATTATCGGGTGTAATACGTCGGGCTTTCTGGAAATATCCGATAGCATCATCATAACATCCAAGAGCATAATATAGTTTTGCCACGCTTGTCAATGCTTGCATATTGTCGGGATTGCTTTTTATAAAGGCTAGATATATCTCGATAATCGTTTTAGTATCCTGGTACGCGTTGGTTGGAAGCTTGATTACTGGGATGGATGGAAAATCTGAAAACTCAACAACCAAGTGCCTGAAAGCCCAAAAATCCGGAGCAAATTTCGCTAATTGTTTGGCCTCAAAAGCTGTAAGCCAGAAAAGAGAAAGTGCCTTACTCTCAATCAGATGTTCTCGGTGCATATTGAGGGCACGATAGGCGTTTGAATATCCTCTGCCGCCTCCCCATCTTAATCCGGAAATTGAAAACACTTTGTTTGTCCCATCCGGATAGTCTCGGATAACGAGAGGAATATCAAAGAGATTTTTATTAACATCAATCGGAACGACTTCTTTTTCTTTCGAAACCAAGGCATGCTGTATCGCAAGCAGGGTGTTTCTTTTGACGTATTCTGACCGATAAACAGCAAAAGTAATACAGGGTCTCTCCCACTGGATTGACATCATAAACTCGTCCAGCATTATTTTGATACGTTCATCAAGAGACGCGCCTTCAATTGCTTGTGAATGATAACTCATATTATGAAGAGGGTATCATTGGATGATTCTTATTGAAATTCTATCACGATATCCCAAATGAAATCAGCAGACAGAAATATGGCTCCTTTTCAAACATTTTAATTGTCTGATCTATTTGTATAAAAGGATGCCCTCCCGGAAACGGGAGGGCTGCATCTTTGTCGGGGTGCAATGTCAATCAACAGCGATCATCACGCTTGAGGCCTTGATGACGGCATACGCCTCCTTGCCTACTTTCAGTCCAAGGGACTCAACCGATCCATTGGTGATGATGGAAACGACCTCTTCCCCGCCTGGAAGTTGGATGGTGATCTCGGAATTAACTGCCCCGCACACGATCTTGACCACCTTGCCTTTCAAGATATTGCGAGCACTGAGTTTCATATCTTTGATCTCCTTTCCGAACATATGAATAGCACGATAATACCGCCTTGATGGATTGGAGAAAACTTATGCAGTATCTCCAAGCCAAAAATATCATGACTCTCTTTGCCCTTGTCCTCGTTACCGTATCAGCCTTTGCACATGCCTTTGAACGTGACCTACAATTTCATTTCAAATACACGGTATCTCCTTAACGGCACCGCCTCCAGTTTCTTGATGGCATTCACCATTGGCCAGTTATCCTCCAGCACGTAGTTGATTTCCATCCAGATGTCCGGGGTGTAGAGCGTCTCATGCATGGCGCGGTAGAGCAGGCTGTCCACGGCTTTGCCCTGGTATTCGGGGATCACACCCAGGGCGAACATGCGGTAGCGCCGCAGGCGCGGGATACCTGTCAGTAGTTTGAGAAAGCCGAACGGGAAGAGATGTCCGTTCAGCCCCTTGAGCAGGGTGTTGACATCCGGCAGGGTGATCGCAAAGCCGATGGGCTTACCGTGCGCATCCTCAGCGAAGAGCACACCTTTTGGTTGGAGAACCGGCTTCATGTCGCGTGCCATGGCCTTGACCTCGGCCTCGGTCACCGGGGAATAGCCCCAGTTATCAATGATGGTGCTGTTTGCGAGTTCAATGATGATCTTCACTTCCTCATCATAATGTTTCATGTCCAACTGCCGGATGCGGACGTTATAGCGCTTTTGCACCGCGTCGGTCAGGCGCAGGATGCGCTCCGGTATTTTGTAACCTTCCGAGGCCGAGACGTACCAGCACAGCAGGTCTTTTACCTTCTCCAGTCCAAATGAAGTAAAATGCCCGGCGTAATACGGTGGGTTATATGGAGCCATGACCACCGGGGAGGGGGTGAAGCCTTCCACCACCAAACCCCACTCCTGCGAAACGAACGTCCACGGGCCGCGCATGGCGGTACATCCGTGGACCTGGAGCCAGGTCCGCGCCGCCTCGAGCAGAAGGCGGGCAGCAGCAGGGTCGGGGGTGCATTCGTAATAGCCGAAAAGACCGATGCGCTCCTTCCAGAAGTCAACAGCCAGGAGGTCAATGAAGGCGGCGATGCGTCCAATTAATTTCCCATTGTCTTCGAGTAAAAACAACTGCCATTCGCAGTGATCGAGCAGCGGATTGCGCTGCGGGTCGAACTGACCGCGCTGTTCATCTCTCAATGGCGGGACCCAGACCGGGTCGTGCCGATAATGTTGATAAGGGAGGTTAATGAAGGCGGCAAGGTCTTTCCTGGTCTGGACAGGGCGAATGTGCATGGGAGTCTCCGGAAGCATTCTGCATATCCTAGCAGAGTTTGGCAGGAAGGGCAAGTCTTTTTATTGCTTCGCAAAGTCAGTTGCTTATTCCTCACCCAAGGTGAGAAAACGTCCGTTTTTCTTGAGCCATGAAACATGCTGTTTAAATTCGGGTATGATTTCTGCCACCCTGCGCCAGAAAATTGGGGAATGATTTCTAATTTGCGTATGGGTGAGTTCGTGTACTACCACGTAATCAATCACCTCCGGTGGAGCCAGTACCAACCGCCATGTGAAACTGAGCGTTCCATTCGTACTGCACGAACCCCAGCGCGTGCGGGCAGACGTGATGCGGATCTTTCGCCAGGTGAATTTATTCTGATTTGCATGGAAAGCAACGCGCTCAGAAATCACTGCTAGGGCCTGCGTCTTGTACCAACGGATGAATACCTGCCTGGCTTTCGGGATTTTGGAATTTGTCAGATGGAACTTGTTAGCGCTGAAGGTGAGAGCGGAACGCTGAGGCGCAACGATGGTCAATGGATATTCTCTTCCCAGATAAAGAAAAGTTTCTCCGTTAACGTAATGCTTTTTCGACGGGGGAGGGGAAGCCTTTGCCTGGGCTTGTTTCTCACGGATCCACTCTGCATGGTCCTGGACGAATTCCCGGATGTGAGCCTCAGACATCCGGAGGGGAGCGCGTACCATCAGTGTGCCATCACGTTGTATGATGAGTGCAACCGTCTTTCGCCTGGAATGGATCAGGTGGTCGATGGGGAGGGGCATGACCAGTAGTATACCAAAAGGGGCGTTGGATATTGCGTAGATTGGACCCCTCCCCCCTGGAAGGAATTTCGGCGGGGAGGAGTCGGGGATTGAGGATTGGTAAGAGCAAAAATTATTTGTCAAAACAAAGAGGAACAAATGCCTTACCACAATGGTCTCTTCATTATTTACAAGGTATTTGTTTTCTAAAGAAAAAGGTGTTTTTTTGGTGCATTTTTTCAAAAACGAATACCCTACACCCCCCAAGGGGATGCTACGCGAGGGAGGTGTGTCTTAAGGGAAAGATGCCCGAAGGGCACGATGTATCGTGGTCCTACCAGGGCTACGGAATATTCAGTTTTTAAGGTGCAACAGAAAACGCGGCAAGGTTGGGGCCTAGCCATGCCTTGATATATTATAGAACATTAGTTCTATTAAGTCAAGAGGAAAAAGGTGAAAAAGTGATCAGGTAATCAGGGATCAAGTGACCAAGGATCAGGTGATCAGGGATCAGGTAATGGGGTAGGTGGGAACAGGAAATGCCCCTTCCTTCGGATCATTCGACGACTCATGTTGTCGAAACTGCCGATGGCGGCTTGAGGCCGCCTCGACCAGGCTTTGGCTAGTGAGGATGGAGACGGTCATGGTTTTGGGAGAGGTTGTTTCAATCGTTATTGCGTGAGCATTCAATGGGAATTCGCAGGGGTATGGTTTTCCGTGCCCAAGGCGACAGAACGTCGCCGCTACAAACCCTCCGTCCCTACCCCCTAGTATGATCGTTAGATTATGGTATTCGCTTGGAGGCACTTATAAAACATGCGTTCTCAACACCGTAAATGTAGGGTGGAGAAAACAAAAAACCCACCCACAGGCAGGTCTCTAAAAGGAGGAAACCCCATTTTCGCTCCCAAGTGGGAGGTGGGGAGGACATGAATGGCGAAGGTGGGATTTGAACCCACAACCTAGGGATTATGATGCCCTTGCTCTGCCGTTGAGCTACCTCGCCAAGCGCGCTAGATGTTACTATGGGGGAGCTTTTTTGTCAACGATTTCGGGAAGATATGGACAAATCCAGAGAGATTGGTCATAAATTTGCTTGACTTTGCCCCATAGAGCCATTATAATCAGCCCTTGCATATTTGTGGTTCATTCCCCCGGTGGGGGTTATGCATGCAGATGTTTCTTTCCGCCCAGGGTACTAAAATCAGGAGTAAGCCATGGCCTCTGTTCTACCCGAGAAGAGTTACGCGCGTATCCCGGTTACGCTTAAGCTGCCCAACCTCATCGAAGTCCAGTTGGACTCGTTTAAACGCCTCAAAGCGGAAGGATTAGGGGATCTCTTCCACGAAATTTCACCAATCGAATCTTACAACAAGGGGATGAAGCTCTTCTTCCCCAGCCGTGGCCCTGAATCAAAACAGTGGGGGCTGAAATATTGGTTTGGCGACCCAAAGCATAATATGGAAGAATGCGTTGAGCGTGACCTGACCTATGCCAGCCCGCTCTATGTCTCTGTGCTGCTAGCGGGGGCGGATATCCCTGAACCGATCAAGCAGGATATCTTCCTGGGTGATTTCCCTGAAATGACCGATAAGGGGACTTTCATCATCAATGGGACCGAGCGGGTGGTCGTCTCGCAGTTGATCCGCTCCCCTGGCGTTTACTTCGAAGCACCCACGGACCGTTCGACCGGCCGCCCGTTGGCGATGGCCAAACTCATTCCCGACCGCGGCGCCTGGATGGAGTTCGAGACGCGCAAAAGCGATTACATTATCCTGAAGTTCAACCGCAAGCGCACAGTCCCGATCACTGTTTTTCTGCGCGCATTGTCCGCGGTCGATGATGGAGGAACTGAAGAGCCAATCCTGACCTCAGGAACTGACGAGGAACTCATCAACCTCTTCAAGGATGTGGATACCAACCCGGAGCGCATGTTCGTTGCTTCCACCCTGCGGCAGGAACCCGAATGGGACCTTGCCGGAGGCCGCCTAACGATCGCTGAAGCGGCACTGATCGAGTTCTTCAAACGTATGCGACCGGGCGATCCCGCCACTTTGGATAATGCACGCGGATTCCTAGAAGAGCAGTTGTTTGATCAGCGCCATTATGATCTGGAGCGTGTTGGCCGTTATAAACTGAATCAGAAACTCGATCTGCACATCCCCATTCCGCACCGAACCGTAACCAAAGCGGATGTGATTCGCCTTTTGAGGCGGATGATCCTCATTAATAATGGCATCGAGCCGCCCGATGATATTGACCATTTGGGCAACCGGCGGGTCAAGACTGTCGGCGAACTTATCCAGAATAAACTGCGCATTGGCCTGCGCCGCATGGAACGTGTTATCAAAGAGCGCATGTCCATCCGCGACCAGGAGCAGCTCTCACCGGTCACATTGGTCAACATCCGGCCGGTTGTGGCTGCCCTGCGCGAGTTCTTTGGTTCAAGCCAGCTTTCGCAATTCATGGATCAGACCAACCCCCTGGCCGAATTACGTCACAAGCGTACCCTCTCGGCTCTCGGTCCGGGAGGTTTGCGTCGTGAACGCGCCGGGTTCGATGTACGCGATGTTCACCATTCCCACTATGGTCGTATCTGCCCGATTGAAACTCCTGAAGGCCCGAACATCGGCTTGATCGGCCGTCTGGCATCCTTTGCGCGCGTCAACGAGTATGGGTTCATCGAAACGCCGTACCGGCGAGTTATTAAACAGGTGGCATGCAATGACCCGAAGTTGGAAGGCCGCATCTTGCGCGAAGATTTGACCGATTCCAAGAGCGGGGAAGTAACGGTTAAAGCTGGAGAGCGCATCACCTCCAAGATGCTCAAGACGATAGCCAAGGCCAAGCGGGATGTAGCCATTGTCCCATTTGTCTCGGATGAATATGAATATCTTTCTGCAGATGCAGAAGACAAGTACGTGATCGCTCAGGCGAATGCTGTGTTGACAGAGAATCGCGAATTCGAGAACATGCGTATTTCCTGCCGCTATCATTCCGGTTTTATTTTCACGGCACCGGAGAACCTGGATTATATGGATGTTGCTCCGCACCAGGTAGTCGGCATCAGCGCGGCGCTCATTCCCTTCCTGGAGCACGATGACGCCAACCGTGCTTTGATGGGTTCGAACATGATGGCCCAGGCTGTGCCGCTGGTGCGCCCGGAAATCCCGATCGTCTCGACCGGTATGGAACCTTTTGCCGCGCTGGATTCGGGCCAGGTGATTTTGGCTGAAGCGGATGGCGACGTGATCTCAGTAACAGGTTCCTTTATCGTTATCAAAGAGAAGGACGGCAATTCCCGCACGTACAACCTGCGCAAATATCAACGCTCGAACCAGTCCACCTGCATAGACCAGCGTCCGGCAGTAATCAAAGGACAGGTCATCCACAGCGGTGACATCATTGCTGATTCTTCCTCAACCGAGAATGGGAAATTGGGCCTTGGACAGAACGTCACCGTGGCTTTTATGTCATGGGAAGGCGCCAATTACGAAGACGCGATCGTCATCTCCGAGCGGCTTGTCCAGGATGATCGCTTCACATCAATTCATATTGAAAAATACGAGGTCGAGGCACGTGATACAAAACTTGGCCCAGAAGAAATTACCCGCGATATCCCGAATGTCGGCGAGGAAGCCATCAAAGACCTCGACGAAAGTGGCATCATTCGCATCGGTGCAGAAGTAGGACCGAACGATATCCTGGTCGGCAAGATTACGCCCAAGGGCGAGAAAGAACTGACCCCTGAAGAGCGTCTCCTGCGGGCCATTTTCGGCGAAAAATCGCGCGACGTGAAAGACACTTCCCTGCGCATGCCACATGGCGAGCGGGGCAAGGTTGTGGACGTGAAAGTGTTTACCCGCGAAGACAATGCTGATCTTTCTGCAGGCGTGGATATGATGGTGCGTGTCTCTGTGGCCCAGCGCCGCAAGATTACTGCTGGTGATAAGATGGCCGGCCGCCACGGTAATAAGGGGGTTGTCTCTCGCGTTGTCCGCGTGGAAGATATGCCGTACCTGGATGATGGCACACCGGTGGATATCATTTTGAATCCGACCGGTGTACCTGGCCGTATGAACCTTGGGCAGGTATTGGAAGTTCATTTGGGCTGGGCCGCGCAGAAACTTGGTTTCAGGGCAATCACACCGGTCTTTGATGGCGCTTCGGAAGAGGAAATCGAAGCCGAACTGGCGCGCGCCTGGATGGTGGATTATGCCTGGAAAGAAACTAACGATACTGCCTGGATCTGGCTCAAAGAGCAGGAATATAGCCCGGAGATGATTGAGGATGACGACGAGGTCCGCCGTCTGTATTTGGAGCAGTGGCTGGGTGAGCGCGGTTTCGATGTGTATCGGTTGAATGAAGTGAACTATGCCCGCCACGCGGCTGTGACCGAATGGCTGCGAGACCATGGCTTTGAACCGGCAACCATCTTCACTGACGAAACCCCCGTTCCATCACAACGGAAAACATTTGACCAGAATGCTGTCAGCGCCTGCCTTAAGCTCTGGCTGCATACCTTTGGCCACGATGATGTTCCAGACGGGAAGCTGAAAGCCACCATCCAGGCAGTTACACTGGAACGGGGTGTACCGGCTCCGATCCTGGGTAAGCAGGTTTTGCACGATGGCAAGACGGGCGAACCTTATGACCAGCCTGTGACGGTTGGTGTAATGAGTATGCTCAAATTGCACCACCTGGTCGAGGACAAGGTTCACGCCCGTTCCACCGGACCTTACAGCCTGGTTACCCAACAACCCCTGGGCGGCAAAGCCCAGTTTGGTGGCCAACGCTTCGGCGAAATGGAAGTATGGGCGCTGGAGGCTTACGGCGCGGCTTATACCTTGCAGGAAATGCTGACCGTCAAGTCCGACGATGTTCAGGGTCGCGTCAACACTTATGAGGCCATTGTCAAGGGTGAACAAATTGAAGAACCAAGCATCCCGGCTTCCTTCCGTGTGCTGGTCAAAGAGTTACAGTCCCTTGGCCTGGCTGTAGAGGCCGTCACCGATACAGGCGAAGTCATCAAGTTTGGCAAGGATGAAGAAAAAGTTCATCCGCCCAAGTATACGACCGGTCTGATAGACATCGGTGAAGAACTGGTGAAGGGTACCAAACGCGAAAGAACCTAGAAATTTCCTTGACGGTCTTCCACCCGTCATGATAAAATTGCCCTTCGTTGCCTACATGGGCGGCTGCTTCGCACTGCCCACTGCGTAGTTCGTACGAGTGAGGCCATCTGGCACGTTTGTGATGGCCTCACTTATTGACAAAACTTAGTTCTCAGCAAGGAAATTTGTTTCGGAGGCGAATGTGCCCACAATTAACCAATTGATTCGCAAAGGACGTCAGTCAAAGAAAGTCAAGAGCAAGGCTCCGGCGTTGTTGTATACGCTCAATACGAAGAAACAGCGCCGTGTACGCCAGCCCAAAGGCGCGCCGCAAAAACGCGGCGTCTGCACTGTCGTCCGCACCACGACCCCCAAGAAGCCGAATTCGGCGCTGCGGAAGATCGCCCGCGTGCGCTTGACCAACGGTCTCGAAGTCACCGCTTATATTCCGGGTGAGGGTCACCAGTTGCAGGAACACTCTGTTGTACTGGTGCGCGGTGGCCGTGTGAAGGACTTGCCGGGTGTGCGTTATCATATCGTGCGCGGTTCGCTCGATACGACTGGCGTCAATAACCGGAAACAGAGCCGTTCCAAGTATGGTGCCAAGCGCCCGAAAGAAACTGCCGCTTAGTAAATTTGTTTGATGGAGTAAAGCCATGCGTCGTGCAAAGCCAGAAAAGCGTGAGATCCTTCCCGATATCCGCTATAACAGTGTAACCATCCAGACCATGATTCATCACATGCTTCACCGTGGTAAGAAAAGCACGGCGACGAGTGTGATGTATGATACTTTGGAGATCATCCGCGAACGCAGCGGTGGCAAAGACCCGGTGGAGATCTTTGACACTGCCATGAGAAATGTCGCACCCGCCATGGAAGTCCGGCCCCGCCGCGTGGGTGGTGCCACGTATCAGGTCCCGATGGAAGTACCCCAAGCCCGCCGTACCACCCTGGCAATCCGCTGGGTGCTCGATTCATCCAAGGCGCGCTCCGGTAAATCGTTCGCTGAAAAATTGGCGGACGAACTTCTGGATGCTTATAAAAACGAAGGCGCTGCCATCCGCAAGCGTGAAGAAACTCATAAAATGGCTGAGGCCAACCGCGCCTTCTCTCATTACCGCATGTAATTGGCGGTCCTGAACCTTACCAATTAGGATTGAAAAGCATGGCACGCGCGTTCCCGCTCGAACGGTATCGAAACATTGGCATCATTGCGCATATTGATGCCGGTAAAACGACTACCACCGAGCGTATCCTGTTCTATACAGGCAAGACCCATCGCCTGGGCTCTGTTGATGACGGAACGACTGTCACCGACTGGATGGAACAGGAACGTGAGCGAGGCATCACCATCGTATCTGCGGCTGTGACGGCGGAGTGGAAGGGCTATCAGGTCAATATTATTGACACTCCCGGCCATATTGATTTCACGGCAGAAGTGCAGCGTTCACTGCGTGTTTTGGATGGTGGTGTTGTGGTTTTCGACTCAGTTCAGGGTGTGGAACCGCAGAGTGAGACGGTTTGGCGACAAGCCGACCGCTATGGCGTTCCGCGTATTTGTTTTGCGAACAAGATGGACCGCACCGGAGCCTCTTACGAGCGCACATTGGATAGTATCAAGCAGCGCCTGGGAGCCAACCCGATTGCGATGCAGATGCCGATTGGATTGGAATCATCCTTCCTGGGCGTCGTTGACCTGATGACGATGAAAGCCGTCTTCTGGGATGATGAACTGGGCCGGGAGCCACGTGAGGCTGAGATTCCTGCCGATTTGAAAAAGGAAGCTGAAGAGCGCCGCCATACAATGGTGGAGCGGATTGCCGAACTGGACGATAATCTGACGGTCAAGTACCTGGAAGGCAGGGAAATCGGCGTTGAAGAATTAAAAACAGCGCTCCGGCAGGCAGTATTAGAAAGTAGAGCTGCACCGGTTTTCTGTGGCAGTTCGCTGCGGAATAAGGGTGTTCAATTGGTATTGGATGCAGTAATTGACTATTTGCCATCTCCTCTGGAGGTTCCCCCGATACACGGCACGGACCCTCGGACTGGCGAGGTGGTCGAATTACCGCCTCAAGATGATGCGCATTTGAGCGCGCTGGTCTTTAAAATTGTTACCGACCCTTATGTGGGACGACTTGCTTATTTCCGGGTCTATTCCGGGACTTTGAACCAAGGTCAAATGGTCACCAATTCGACCAAAGGGAAACGTGAGCGGATTGGGCGCCTGTTGCGCATGTACGCCGACCATCGCGAAGATGTCACCGAAGTTCGGGCGGGAGATATTGTAGCTGCACTGGGCTTCAAAGACACCTTCACGGGTGACACACTGTGTGACAACAGAATGGTCATGCTTGAGAACATCACCTTCCCGGAACCGGTTGTCTCGGTGGCGATCGAACCCAAGACAACTGCCGACCAGGCCAGAATGGGCGAAGCTTTGCGCAAACTCTCCGAAGAAGACCCGACCTTTCGCGTCCACTCGGACGAGAACACCGGCCAGACGATCATTTCCGGAATGGGCGAATTGCACCTGGATGTGATTGTAGATCGCATGATGCGCGAGTTCCGCGTGCAGGCCAATGTCGGAAAACCTCGGGTGGCGTATCGCGAATCGATTACGCGGCCTGTGGCAGAGGTCAATTATAAATACGTCAAGCAGACAGGTGGTCATGGCCAGTATGGACACGTGGTCATTTCACTAGAACCGGGCGAGCGCGGCAGTGGCGTTGTCTTTGAAAATAAAGTTGTCGGTGGTGTTATCCCCCGCGAGTATATTCCGGCAGTAGAAAAAGGCATCAAAGAAGTTGCCGAAAGTGGTGTACTGGCTGGATATCCGGTTGTTGATATAAAGGTGACACTGTTCGACGGTTCGTTCCATGAAGTGGATTCGAGCGAAATGGCTTTCAAGATGGCAGCCACCTTTGCTTTCAAGGAAGGCGTCCAAAAGGGCGGACCAGTCCTGCTGGAGCCGATCATGAAAGTGGAAGCGGTAGCTCCGGAGGAATTCCTGGGCGATATTATCGGCGGGTTAAATGGCCGCCGGGCAACTATCCGCGGCATGGATATGCGTCCGGGCAACGCCCAGGCTATCAATGCGACCGTACCCCTGGGTGAGATGTTCGGATATGCGACCGAATTGCGCTCAGCGACCCAGGGTCGGGGCGTGTTTTCGATGGAATTTGATCATTATGCGCCTGTACCAGAGTCTGTGGCGCGTGAAATCCTAAATTCTTAGTTCTTTTATGCACCCTAGAAGGAGTAAGACAAATGGCTAAGCAGAAGTATCTGCGGACGAAACCGCACATGAACGTAGGGACCATGGGGCACATCGACCATGGGAAGACGACCTTGACGGCGGCGATCACGAAGTA
>CAIQQN010000079.1 GCA_903873975.1 uncultured Anaerolineales bacterium | reverse complement strand
TACGGGTCTTGTCCATGAGCCCTCTCCAGCCGGAGCCGTCTGAATCGCTCTCGTATTGTTCCACCTTCAAGCGCAGATAAACCAGCGCATTTTCAGGAGATCCATCAAGTGCATTATCCGAAGGGGCAATCCGCCCCTGCAATCGCACCAGACCCGGCCCTGGTTGCAGCGTGGCAGCGGTCGTCTTTTTCGCCGCACCCACAGCAGAGCCAACTTGCCCTCGCTTGCGGGAGGTGAAGAACAGGATCGCCGCAAAACCAAGTGGCAGGATACCACAAAAAAAGGAAATCCCAAGAAAGGCCAATATACGTATACTTTCAGTCATTCTCTCCTCCTCGAATAATGTAGGTTACTCTAAATACTTTAGCATATTCTCCAATGGTTTACAATCAGCAAAAATAGGCTCATTAGGAATTAGTGTGGTTATACAAAATTATCATCCCTGGATTATTGTGCCTATATTACCCGCTTTAAGGCAAGATATTCTTCATGCGGTTGATTTGGAATAAACCAATCAATCCCCAGAAACTGATGACAATATATCCAAGAATCTGGCTAATTAAAATATAGGCCAATGCCTGAGGCTGTGAAAAGCCGAAGGGAACGAGAACGAGCAAGGCGACAAATTGATACACCCCTACATATCCTGGTGTAGAGGGGATTGCACTCGATAACCCTAAAGCAGCGAGCAGGATAAATGCTTGATCGAGTCGCAGTGTCTGGGAGATGATTCGCACGCCTAACGTTACCCCAAATGCGTCTATCAACCAGATCAGGCCTGTCATCATCACAAAGCCCGCCAACCTGCGACTATTCCTTAAAGATTGGGCACCCAAAAGGAACCTACGAATCTGCCGGGATAAGAATTCTGATGCTGCCTTTGGCAACGGAAAGCGGTCCAAGAGGTGCAACATCCTGCTCTCTTGAGAAGGCAAAATGAGAATAACGAGCAAGCCAACAAACCCAAGGACAGCCATCAGGCTGATAGCCTCCACCAGCATCATCGAGGCATTGCCCTGGAACGATAATGCCACTGCCCCCACTAGTACTAGGGCAATTACATCCAGAAAACGCTCCACAAGAGCGGTTGCCAGGATAAAGCTGGTTCCAAGTCCGCTTTTTTCGCCCAAAAAGGCAGACCGCAGCAGTTCCCCAGCCCTCGCAGGCAGGTAGGCGTTGCCCATATAACCAACCATATTCGCCCAAAATACTGCCAGAACGGGGATTTTCTTTTCTGAACGTATCAGCAATCTCCAGTGAACTGCCCGCTGGAAATAATTGAATGAGACGATTGGAATAACAATCCAGATGATTTCATAATTTCCCTGGCTGACCGTTCTCCAAAATGCACCCCAATCCAAGCCACTTAGCGATAAATATAGTAACACCGACGCGATTAGCAAGGAAAGGATTAACCATAAAAACCTACGACGCTTCGAGCGAGCACGTTGATTGACATCCTCCGGCTGATCGGAGGGGAGTATGGTTGTATTCATTTTAGAAATTCAAACGTTCTTTCTCGTACACCAGCGGCCGTTTAAGCACCTGGATATAAATCATGGAGATATACTCCCCAATGATCCATAGAAAGATCAACTGGATGGATGCAAAGAAAAACAAGCCGATCGCCAAAGGTGCAACGCCTACCGAGAAACTATTCCAAAAAACTAACTTATAGACCAGATAGAACATACCGATCAGAAAACTTATCACTGCCGTGATAAAACCAATAAACGTGGCAAGTCGTAGAGGCAGCTTGGTGTAGCCGGTAATTTCCAGCATAGCCATTTTATAAAGATTAAGAAAATTGCTCTTACTTTTACCATATTTGCGAGCCGGTTGTACAAATTCAATGATGGCTGGCTCGAATCCAATGTCGGAAATTAATCCTCTAAAATAGGGATAAGGATCATCCAGGTTGCGCAATATGTCCATTACTTGTTTATCGTATAGACCAAATCCGGTGAAATGAGAAACCAACTTCACATCGCTTAGACGTGCCAGGATCTTATAATATACAGTACGAAGGTTATATATAATTGGCGACTCCTCGCTGTGGCTTTTTACTGCCATAACTATTTTATATCCTTCTTCCCACATCTTTACAAAATCCTTAATCATAAAGGGGTGGGTCTGCAAATCAGCCGCCATTGCAATAACAGCATCTCCTTGGGCTTGTATGAGAGCATTATATCCAGACCGGTTCGCACCAAAGTTCCGGGTGTTGAATATCACCTTTACATTCTTATCTTTGGTTGCAAGCTCGCGCAGGATTTGGGGTGAACGGTCGGTTGAGTTATTATCTGCAATGATAATCTCGTATGAGTATTTGTCTTCAAAACTTTTAACTACTTCCATCAGCTGGTCGTATAGCTCTGGAAGGTTCTCTTGCTCTTAATAGCAGCTGGTAACTATTGAAATTTTATTCATTTAGTCCTCATAAAGCGTGTATATTTCATACTTGGACATTTCGCGATAATAAAGGTCAAAAACAACCTGGCTGGGGAAATGATCTGCAAAACAGAATCCACAATTTCTGCAAACAACGACATCGAAGCCAGCCAACAAGCTCGCTTCGCTGATTTCAGTGAATCGCTGACGGAAAAGAAGACTCTTATTGTCTCCCTTGCAAACCGGGCACACACGATCCTTTTGTGTTGATTGCGCTGGAGGTTTTTCAAGTTCCAGAGTCAATGGGGGATTCGTCTTAGATGACATAGGCATTGCCGCGATATAGTTCAAGATTCTCTTTAATCCAGCCAATGGTAAGGGACAGTCCTTCTTCGAGACTGACTTTCGGCATCCAGCCCAGCAGTTTTTGTGCTAACGCGTTATCGGCCAGCAATCGTTCCACCTCGCTGCATTGCGGTCTCAGCCTCTCGTCCTCGCTCTCAATTATGACCGGTTTACCGACCATTTTAGCAATCAAGTTTGCAAGATCGCCCACGCTGATTTCCCGTCCCGATCCCAGATTGACGGTTTGCCCCAGAGCGGCAGGTTCGGTTGCGGCCAGAAGAAACCCATCCACAGTGTTTGAAACATAGTTCAAATCACGCGTTGGATGAAGGTTTCCAAGGTGAATGGTATCTCCAATCAGGCATTGGATGATGATTGTAGGGATGATAGCGCGCATGGATTGTCGCGGCCCAAAAGTATTGAAAGGCCGCACGGTTGTCACCGGCGTGTTAAAGGATAGGTGAAAAGCCTCCGCCATTTTGTCAGCACCGATCTTGCTTGCAGCGTAAGGTGACTGGCCTTTCAGGGGATGCTTCTCGTCAATCGGTACATACCGGGCCGTTCCATAGACTTCGCTCGTAGATGTGTGGACAATTCGCTCCACGCCCTCATCTCTGCTTGTTTGAAGGACATTTAGAGTTCCTTCTATGTTGGCATGTATATAAGATAGTGGCACATGATAGGAATAGGGGATGGCAATCAATGCGCCAAGATGGAACACAATCTCCCGATCTTTAACTGCCTGCCGAATGCTATCGCGATCGGTTAAATCGCCTGCAACCACGTCAATATATTCCAGTTGGGGTGAATGATCCAGCCAGCCCCATCTTCCGAGGGCATTATAATGCACCAGCGCGCGTACCTGTGCGCCTTCCTCTACCAGGCGTTCCGTCAAATGGCTCCCAATAAAACCGCCTGCTCCTGTCACTAATACGCGTTTGTTGTTCCAGTTAGTCAAGGTTATTCTCCCGTTTTAGGAAGTCATTTTCTTTTGTAGTAAATGCGAGTCGAGCGGCATTGAAGCTAAAACTTCGGCGGTCTTCAGCCCGGCGTTCTCGGTGGCAGGCGGAAGAATGGACGAATCTAAAAGTTGATCCGTTCTTTTTCAATCACCAGGGGACGGTGGACCGCCAATGTATAAATAGAACCGATATACTCTCCAACAATCCCCAGGAAAAACAGTTGCACAGATCCCATGAAGAACAATCCGATGATAACAGGGGCAAGCCCAAGAGTGAAGTTCTTCCAGTCTAATAATTTGTAAACTAGATAAACTATCCCAATCAAAAAACTAATCATTGACGAGATAAAACCCATCATTGTAGCAAGACGCAGCGGAATTTTTGTATAACTGGTTATACCCAACATTGCCATATCATAGAGCGTGTAAAAATTATTTTTACTGATCCCGCGTTTACGGCGCGGCTGAGTAAATTCAATTCGGGCGTACTCAAAACCGATATCGGCAATCAGGCCACGGAAATAGGGGTATGGATCGTCAAAGCCCCGAAGTATCTCTACCACTTGCTTATCATATAACCCGAATCCGGTGAAATTGTCAATTAGCTGAGTATCAGATAACTTCCTCAAAACGCGATAATATAATGATCTCAGAAAATAAAAAAACCCGAACTCCTCACTATGTGTTTTAACTCCAACTACTATTTTTGCACCTTCCTCCCACTTTTGAATAAAATCAGGGATCCGTTCTGGCGGATCTTGCAGGTCAGATGCCATTTCAATAATAGCATCTCCGGATGCTTGTAAGAGTCCATGGAATGGCGATCGAATATGCCCAAAGTTTCGGCTATTGAGAATGACTTTCACATGTTTGTCTTGGGCAGCCAGATTCCGAAGCACTATCACCGTCCCATCGGAAGAAGCATTATCAATAAAAATATGTTCATACTCATAGCTAAATTCTGCCATCGCCGTACGGATGCGCTTGTACAATTCCTCTACATTGCCTACCTCGTTGTAACATGGAGTAACTATACTTATTTTCGTCATTCTTATAGGCCTCGACTATAAATATACCGGCGTAATTCGTCATTCTCCGAATAGGGTGTATCAACCATGTCTATCGTTATTGGATCATCCGCAATGCAAGGTTTTATAATTCGATGACCAAAACGACCGAGCATTAATTCTCGAGTTGAAAGTTGCCCCTTCTGAAGGGGAATAGCCAAGTAAATATCTTCTTCAGTCAGCATATCACCTTCTTTTAAATCATGATGTGCATAAACGCCTCGCACATAGGAATCAAGATAACTTACTTCTTTTAGCAATGGTGGCTTTCGATGATCCACTGCTGTACCGCACATCTCTTCAGCTTTATGATAGGCCTTTACCCAGATATCAATTTGTTGAGGTAAAGAAGAATATTTTGCTACTTCAATGCCTTCTGTATTTATATCAATATGGCGTTCATTTAGTCGAACACCTTTGCCATAAGCTATTAACAAAGAGGATTGCCAATCGTGAAACTCATGGGTAGAAAGACCAATTGGATGACCCGGGTAACGATTCTTAAGAAAATCTATTTGATGCAATTCCAATTCATTATCTTCAGTGGGATACCCGGCTACACAATGATTGAGCGCTAGGGAAATATTACGGTTTTCGAAGAATAACACCAAATCATCCAAGTCTTTTTGGGAGACCCCTCCAGTAGAGACAATTACCGGCTTCTTTGTTCTAGCGATTCTTTCTAGAAGTAACCAATCATTACTATCAGCACTGGCCACTTTTATTATAGGCATTTCAAATTCTACACACCATTCTACAGATTCTTCATCGAATGGAGTAGCCATTGGAATACACCCGTTCTTTCGAATAGCTTCCACCAATGTACCATACTCATCCTTAGTTAATCTTGTCTCGGTAATACGCTTGATATATCGAATATCAGTGCGTCCGGCGAATTTTTTGTGAACAAAGGTATCAATGTTGCGGAACTGTAATTTTATCGCCGCGCGTACGTTATTAAAACGAATAATCCGTGAATGCTGGCGAATAATTTCCAAGCCACGTTCCAATCTACCTTGATGATTGTTGGTCATTTCAAGTACAAACAAATCTTCAAAAACATCACGATGTAACATTATTGGGGTCCTCCAATCAAACCAGGCAAATGTAATAACTCACAGTTTAGACATTAATTCAGGGAAAGATCGAATCAATTGCATGTGCTTTCTTCCTGAAAACGAACCATAACCATATTCTATCCCAATAAATCCAACCTGACATTCCTCTGCCGCATCTAAATCCTCAGTTGAATCTCCTATATAAAGGGCATCACCCCGCTCAATATGATATTCTACGAGTAAGAACATCAACATTTCAACTTTATCACGAAAAGGTGGTTGACATGAGTTTCGGTTGAGAATGCCTTCAAAATAATGATCGAGGCCAAGATATGGCAAAATGTAAGATGTAGGTTCCTGCGGCTTATTTGTAAGAATAAATAATCGAGATCCCCGTTGCCTAAGTTGGCTCAGTACTTCTTCCACACCAGGGTAAATGGAAACCATCTTCCAGCCATCAGAGTCATAATTAGAGCGAAAGGCCATTTCCAGTGCGGCCAATTTAATTTCATCGGATAAACCAAGGGCCGATTGCATAATTTCACGAATAGGAGGACCAATTTTAAAATGCAGGTATTCAACATCCTGTTGTGGAAGAACAACCATAACTGCTTTTTTAAGCGAGTCAAGGATGCCAGCGCGAGAATCGACTAATGTACCATCAAGGTCAAAAATTAGTGATTTTATCACTTTTCCCATTTTGGAATTAATAGGTTTTTTCTCAATTCGTCTGGGTCTAAGAATGGGGCCATATCTTCCAATGGTGCTGAAATAATGTGTCCATCGGGAAGCTGGCGCGAACTCTGATGAGGCTCAAACCCTTGATCAGGGTCAAGTAATACCTCAATCAATATAGGACCTGGAGTCTCAAGCGCTCGACGCAATGCCGGAGTAAAATCATCCATATCTAACTTGATTGAAGGTATCCGATACGCATTAGCGAGATTAATAAAGTCTGGAAAAGTAACCCCTGATATCGGGCTTTCGCCAACTACATCTCCAAAAAAACCTTTCTGCGATTGACGTATAGAAAGATAACCATTGTTATTCAACACAAATATTTTTACTGGCAAATTATAGTGGGCTATTGTCTGAATTTCCTGAATATTAAATTGAATACTACCATCACCAGCAAGACAAATCACCCGCCTATCAGCAGCAAAGGCCGCCCCAACCGCCGCCGGTAAATCATACCCCATTGATGCTGAACCAGAATTTGCCCAAAGCCGCTGCCCCAGCTTAATTTTCGCTGCCTGAAATGTTATGACATTAGCCGATCCATTTCCACAAACTACTATGTCATCTTGAATCAAATTTTCAAAAAGCACATCGATGAAGTTGTACGGGTTGATCTTACCGATAAATTTCTGGTGTTTCGGCAATACTGCCGGATACTGCCCCTGACGTTCCTTGCACCAAGACAGCCAGGCAGAAAAATTGTCGGCATTCCAGTCACTCTCATCCAATTGTCGATTCATCTCGCGCAAGAAAATCCCAGCATCGGCTACAATCGGGAAATCAGGTCTGATGGTTGGTTTGGCGAGTTCAGCCGGGTCAATATCCACCCAGATTTTGTAGGCGGCGCGAGCAAAGGAATCCCAGGTATAACCAATCTGCCGGATATTCAACCGGCTGCCGAGGATGAGTAACACATCCGAGTTCTGAACCGTAAAGTTACCAGGGCGGGTTCCAATTGTGCCTGGGCGGCCGCAAAAGAACGGATCATCGGAGGCGATCAGGTCATGGGTCCAGGCGGTGGTGACAGGGATACCCAGTTTATGGATCACTTCGTTGAAGATATCCACCGCCCCGGCCAGGCGCACACCCGTACCGGCGAGGATGACCGGGCGCTTGGCGGTTTTGAGCTTCTCAAGCGTATATTTGACTTTCTCCAGCAGGATTTCTGTATCCGCAGGGTTAGTTGCAGGAGGGGTAAAACCTTTCAGCGCGGCTTCATCCACCTGGCTGGATTGAATATCAATAGGAATATCCAGCCAGCAGGGTCCGGGGCGGCCGGATTGGGCCAGATGCCAGGCTTTTTCAAGATGATACCGGATTTCCAGCGGGTCAGAGACAGTAATTGCGTATTTAGTAATGCCACGCACCATTCTAACGATGTCGGCTTCCTGGTCACCAAGCTGACGCAGGCCAGGTATGTCGTAGGTGCAGATATAGGTCTCGCGCTTGACCTGCCCGGATAGGATCAGCATGGGGATGGAATCAGTATACGCACCGAACACGCCGTTGAGGGCGTTGATGCCCCCAGGTCCGGAGGTGACGTTAACCACTCCTGGCTGGTTGGTAATGCGGGCGTACCCTTCGGCTGCAATGGCACATGCCTGCTCGTGGTGGTTGAAGATGGTCCGTATATGGGGGTTGGTTCCAATGGCATGATTGAGGAACATGGCGCCCCCTCCCGTGATCATAAAGACATGATGCACGCCATATTTAACGAGTTGTTGGGCGATATAATCAGAAACCCGCATAAGATTAATCCATTTACAAGAATAAGCTTTTTTTCCGAATTTATCTATTTCGCAAATGATAAATTGTCAATTCATCCCAATATTCGGGTGTATATGCACTGTAAATATATTGTTTAAGCACCTCGGGAAAAAATGTCATATCTGTTCCGAATTCGTCGTAATGCCCGGCACAGATGTATTTTGTTTTCTCACAATGCAATAAAACTAAGAACTCATAATGTTGGTTTTTAAAATGGTTGACCATTTCTTCAGTTTGCGTGACTCCATCTCGAAACGCTTCCCACCATAAGGGAATTCCCGGGCGCGGTTCAATTCCGCTAGTTGCATACGCAAAATCTAAGCGTGGCCCAAAAAAAACGGGCGCACGGGGGTTATTATAGAAACCATACTTTACTGTAAACGCGTCTAATTCGTTTAAAACATCCGATAACCTTTGCCCTGCCCATACTCCATTAAAGAAGGCTGGAGTTTCTATTTGATGCAGAGGACCATTTTGAAAAAAAACATCTGGTCCTTCCTCGTAAATGCGAAGCCTAAAAAGAGACATTCCTATTCCGAACGACATAAATAATAAAACACTAATGCCAAACATAAATGTAGGTTTTCGATCAGTTATAGATAAGTTTTGATCTTTGGAAGCCATGATGAGGAATATGCTTGTTACTATTGGGGATACTTCCTGAATTTTGAAATCATTGTTTGTAGTTATCCCAATAAATGAAATTAAGAGACTAATTGCCAAAAACAGATACTCAACTCTGGAAACTTTAAAGGACGGTGCCCGTGTTTCACGATGTGGAGAAAATAGCGAAAATGCTATTAGACAGGAAAGTAAGAGTAAAAAGGACAATAGTTTTTCCCACACGGCAGAGATGAAAGTAAAATATATTAAATTATTAGGTTGTAAAACCCGATTTGAGAAAACCTTATACGCGCTTAAAACTGTTGCTGGATTTATATCGAATGTAGTCAAAAAAGCATATACAAGAATAAAGGATACAAGTACACAAAACGTAATTTCACGTCGCAGATTCTTCGTCATAATAAAAAGATATAAAAATGTGAATAGGATAGCTGGTGCGGCCAGATTAGGTTTCGTTTGTAAAGTAATAAACACTGAGACTGAGTAAAAAATATAATTACGACGCTCCGTTGGGTATTTATATAAGAACCATGTTGAAGAAAGCAACAAGATGACAGATGCACTTGTCATTCCATTGTGCCATAGAAAAGAAGCTGGCATCCAGCACACAATTTGAATGTAAAGTGAAATTAATATGGATAGGATGGGGCTTATTTTGTTTTTACTGAATATATATGTTTGTAGCAAAAAGAAGAAAACTCCCATCAAGGCTGTCATATTTACGATAGACGACCATTTGACCCCAAAGATATCAAAAGACCATTTTGAACTCAATAATAATAAGGGCGGCATTCCTGTAATAACATCTTTATAAGCGGCTTGCCCCAAGTATAGAGGCCAAGCTGCATTTACGATCAGGCTTCCATCGTTGCTGCCATATTGAATGTTTCCCAAATAGGAAATCGAAAATCCCAGCAATAGAGCAGTGATTATTACAACAGCTACGACAAGTATGGGTTTTTTATGTCTTCCGAAATCTGAAAATGTTTGACCAAAGAATATTTCTTCCATAGATTGTCATTGCCCTTTGAGGTATTTCTGATAGAATGAAATTGTTCTTTTGATACTAGACTCAAGCGTAGTATTAGCCTTAAGTTCAATTTCCTTCTTTGCTCTGTGGATATCTGGGACATAGCGCTCTAACGGATTTCCTGGATTCAGCGACCCGCGAATTTCAACCGCGATCATGGAAGGGAATTGAGCTGCCACACAGTGAGCGACCTCTGCGATGGAAATCGATTCGTCGCTCCCAACGTTATATGGATGACAAGTCCGTCCTCGCATGAGAATAGTCCACAACCAGATGGCCAGATCTGCAGCGTAGAGATATGATCGGCGTGGTGTTCCATCGCCCAGGATAACGATCGGCCCACCATTCAAACCATCACGGATAAAGTTGCCGATGGCAAAGTGAATATCAAGCGGTAGGTATGGCCCTACAAAGGCGAAACAGCGGGCGATCTTGGTCTCAAATCCGTACTGTTTTGCAAATAGTGCACATAGGGTTTCTGCGGCACGCTTCCCTTCCCCATAGGAGGAATATGGATCGGATGGGGCGGGTGCGCCCTGATAACCTTCTGGGATGTGGGTCATATCGGGTGGTTGCCTGCCGTAGACAGCGCCGGAACTGGTCAGCAGGAATTTTCGCGCACTGCACTTCCTGGCAAATTCCAGGGTGTGGCGAGTCCCGTTCACAATGGTATCGAACATAGTCAAAGGGTCTTCCGCATTCAGGTTCGCATTGGACTCGGTGGCAGCATGAATTACATGCGAGAACGTACCATCCGGGAACTCAAATGAGCGAACGTCGCCGGGATGAAATCGAATGGCTGGATTTTCTGCCAGATGAGGCGCTTTCTTTCGGAATGCATCCAGATGCCGGGTCAGGACCAGCGCCGAAGCGTTCAGGCCAAGCCGCTCATTTGCCCAGGCGAAACTTTCCAACAGCCAGCAGCCGAAGAAACCAGTCCCACCGGTGATGAAGAGACGCTCGCCGCGCAGTTCCTCCCACAGCTCACGCGTATGGTCCAGAACATGATCCAGGTCGGCAGCCAGAGGGTTCTGAGACATTGTCATTCCCATGCATCAGCAATGATCCGGCTCGAGGTTACGCCGCGCTGACCTAATCCGGAGGTAAGGTCGCGAATCATTTCGGGCGGACCAGACAAGTAATAAATAACAGATAATGGATCAGGAATGAACCTAAAAACGGCCTCTGCGTCGATCCGTCCCGGCAGGCAATTTGTCCCTTCGGTCTCCTGTTCGGCATGAAATTGGGTCTGCAAATTGGAACAATGCTGCAGCGCAGCTTCCACCAGCGAACGGTAAATCAGCAGGTCTGGACGGCGTGCGCCGTATAAGAGGTAGCTATGGTGGGGATGCTCCCCGGGAAGCCCGGCAAGGAAAGCGGTAAAGGCTGTCACACCGGTACCGCCAGCCAGCAAACAAACATCCTTTTGAGCATTGACGATAAATTCTCCGTAAGGCATCTTGATCCATACCTCACGCCCTGGCCGCAATTCCGCCTCCATCCGGCCGGTGAAATGACCCTTGACGGCATAGGTTATACGCAAGTGTTGGTGCTCTGCAGGTGCATTGGCAATAGAAAATGAACGCGAATCAGGCCAGAAATCACCGGGAGAGTAATTGTCCAACGCCAGATGGAGGAATTGCCCCGGCAGGAAGCGTGGAGTGGGGTTTTCCGGTCTCAGGAAAACGCTGTACACCCGTTCACCGTGATCCAGGATTTCCGTCACCTGGCAGCGCAGTTTTTGCGGCATCAGGTCACCCGTTCGCCGTGCATGAAACGGGCAAAGACCGAACCAATATATTCCAAATGGCTATCGCCGATACCCGGATAGACACCGATAAAAAACGCTTGTTCCGTGACCAGGTCGGTATTGGTCAGGTCGCCCACCACGCGGTGCTCAATATCCATAAACGCTGGCTGTCGCAGCAGGTTGCCACCGAACAGGTTGCGGGTCTCGATGCGATTGGCTTCCAGGAAGCGGGTCAGTTCATTGCGGGTAAAACCGGATTCGTCACGGACAGTAATCACAAATCCAAACCACGAGGGGTCCGAGTTGGGGGTGGAGTGCGGCAGGATCAAGCGATCTTGGTAGATTTTGAGTAGGGCGTGCAATTTCTGGAAGTTGGCTTTACGACGGGCGATGAATTCTTCCAGTTTGGCAAGTTGGGCCACGCCGACCGCCGCCTGCATGTCGGTCACTTTCAGGTTGTAGCCGATGTGGCTGTAGACATATTTGTGGTCGTAGCCGTAGGGCAAGGCCCCAAATTGCTGGCCGAATCTTTTCCCACAGGTGTTGTTTTCGCCGCCGGCACAATAACAGTCACGGCCCCAGTCGCGGACGGAGCGGAGGATGCGCCCCAAGAGTTCGTCATTGGTGAGCGCGCAGCCGCCCTCGCCCATCGTGATATGATGAGCTGGGTAGAATGAGACGGTGGCAATATCCCCGAAGGTACCTGTCAATTGCCCCCGGTAGCGCGAGCCGAGTGCATCGCAGTTATCTTCCACCACCCACAGGTTGTGCGTTTTCGCCAGGCGCATCACGGTATCCAGGTCGAACGGCACACCCATGGTGTGAGCCATGGCGATAAGGCGCGTTTTCGGACCGACGGCTTCCTCGATCCGGCTTGGAATCGCAGTGTAATCGCCCAGGTTCACGTCCACGAAGACCGGGACGAGCCGGTTCTGCACAATGGGTGCCACCGTGGTAGGGAAAGCCGCCGCCACGGTCACCACCTCGTCACCGGGCCGCAGACGACGTTCCCCCAACTTTGGCGAAGTGAGAGCCGTCAGCGCCACCAGGTTGGCAGACGAGCCCGAGTTAACCAGTACAGCATTGGTAAGCCCAAAGAATTCGGCAAATTCGGCCTCGAACTGGTCGGAGTAACGGCTGGCGGTCAGGAAGAAATCCAAACTGGAATCAACCAACTTGACGAGTTCATCTGCGTCAAAGAAACGCCCGGCATAATGGATCGTATCTCTTCCCGGGGTAAAGGAGCGGCCTGCAAAACGTTCCTGGTAGAACTCTTCCACCAATTTCAGAATCTCGGCTCGCAATTGTTCGTCCCGTTCCATAATTTACTCTGACTCCGCCAGAAATTCCTTATACCATGTGATGGTTTTATCCAAACCTTCTTCGAGCGTGAAGAGGGGAGACCAGCCTAATACCTTCTGGGCCTTGCCGGCGTTCAGATATTGCATGCGGATTTCGTTGTTGGCTTCATTGCGTACCTCTGGCTGGAGGTCTGATTCCATCCGCGCCAGGATGCGGTGGGCCAGGTCCAGAACAGTCAACTGGTTTCCGTAAGAAAAGTTGAACGCTTCGCCGCGCAGTTCCGGGTGCGCCGCCAGTTGTTCGGCGAGCAGCATATAGGCCGCCGCGCCATCCTCCACGTAGAAGTAGTCACGGACAAAATTGCCATCCGAACGGATGACCGGTCGCTGTCCGCGCAACACCGAACGAATCGTACCGGGTACGATTCGATTCCAGTTAAGGTCTCCGCCTCCATAAAAATTGCCACAGCGCGTGACCACCACCGGCAGGTTGAAACTGACAGCATACATGTGGGCAATCAGATCTGCTGCAGATTTGCTGACATCGTAGGGATGCTGCCCCTGCAACGGCGTGTTTTCATCGTAAGGTAACTTCTCCTGATCTCCATAAGCCTTGTCGGAAGAGGCAATGACAATCTGCGAGATGCATGGGCTGCGGCGGCAGGCCTCAAGCAGGTTCCAGGTTCCGGAAATATTTGTTTCAAAGGTCGAAATCGGGTTACGATTGGCAATGGTGACGATGGTCTGAGCCGCCAGATGGATGACCGTGTCAATCTCATATTCGCCCAGGATACGTTCCAGCAGGTCGCGCTCGCGGATATCGCCGCGCACCACTGTCACCTGCTCGATCTGGCGTGAACGCACCAGCTCACTCTGTGGCACCCAGTCGCGCACCAGGCAGACCACCTCCGCTCCGGCTTCCACCAGACGGTGCACCAGCCAGCTTCCGACCAGGCCTGTCCCCCCGGTGACGAACGTTGGGCGGTCAAGCCAGAAGTTACGCTTTAACTCCATATCTTCCATGGTGCTTTCCCTCCAGACCAGTGTTTTTCCAACAAATGAACATCACGGACAGTATCCATACTTTGCCAGAATTTTTCATGCTGATACGCCGCCACCTGGTCTACGACAGCCAGTGCTTCGAGCGAACCAAATTCCCAGGAGGTTTGGTCTCCAGCAATATAGTCAACAATCCCCGGTTGGAGAACAAAAAAACCGCCGTTGATCCAACCTTCGCCAATCTGCGGTTTTTCTTTAAACTCCACCACGCGCCCGCTTTCAATGACCATTTGCCCGAAACGCGCTGCTGGGCGAACGGCTGTCAGGGTTGCAAGTTTGCCATGAGTCCTGTGAAATTCAAGCAGGGCCGGAATATTAATATTCGCCACTCCGTCACCGTAAGTCAACATAAACGGCTCATCCCCGATAAACTCAGCAACGCGCTTCACGCGTCCGCCGGTTTGAGTTTCCGCACCGGTATCCAACAGGTGAACAATCCAGTCTTCACTCTCGCCATTGTGGGTCGTCAAATTGCCACTACTGAGTTCGACAGTAATATTTCGCGCCCGATAATGATAATTGATAAAATAATCTTTTATGATCTCCCCCTTATACCCCAAGGCAATCACAAATTCCTTGAATCCATAAGCCGCGTAGATTTTCATGATGTGCCAGAGGATCGGCTTGCCGCCAATTTCGACCATCGGCTTGGGTTTCACCATTGTTTCTTCGGATAGACGTGTACCCAGTCCACCTGCAAGAATGGCTACTTTCATAGATTCTCCTCATCGGTTGTTCAATCAGGGAGATTATATTCGATAAATTTATACTTTCACCAGTCCGACCGTGACCTTTTCCCCGTCGAACTCGTCCACCACAATCGCCCATCCGGGAACTGGGTCGGAAAAACTTAATTCTACGGTCAGCGTTTCGGCGGTAACGTAGTCACGGTTGGACTCAACGGCTTCCATAAGGCCGGGAGTCGCCATCACATGGACCCGGATGCGGTCAGCCACGTCCAGGTCAGCGGTCTTGCGCAAGTCTTGAACACGCCGAACGAACTCGCGCGCCAAGCCTTCGCGGACCAGTTCCGGCGTCAGGTCAATTACCAGGGCAGCCAGATATGCGCCTTCGTTGGCAACGGCAAAACCTTCCTTCGCCTGGGAGCGTACTTCAACTTCCTCGGGCAGGATGTTGTACTCCTGGCCTTCCAGTGTAACCTTCACCGGCTGCCCGGCAAGAAATACAGGAGCGACAACACCCGGGTCCAGTGCAGAAATGGTCTTCGCCAGCCCGGGGAATTTGTTGCCATATTTCTGGCCAAGTTGCTTGGGCAGGGGTTTAACCGCGAACGAGACGGCCTCACCACTGGCATCCAGCAAGCGGACTTTCTTGACATTCAACTCATCGGTGATGAGGTCGGCGTAAGTCTCCACGGCATGACGCTCTTCCGGGCGGGCCAGAGTGAAGGCAGCCTCGGCCAACGGCTGGCGGACTTTGCGGTTGGCTTTCTGGCGGGCATTGTGCCCCAGCGAGACCAATTTCATGACGAGAGCCATCTCGCGGTTGAGCGTTTCGTCAATCTGGGATTCATCCGTCTTGGGCCACTTCGCCAGGTGAACGGATTCGGGGGCTTTCTCGTCGTTCGAGCAGACCAGGTTCCGGTACATTTCATCAGCCAGGAAGGGCATAGCCGGAGCAAGCAGTTTCGCCAACGTCACCAGCGTGTTATAAAGCGTGGAGTAAGCAGCCTGTTTGTCAGTGTCCGATTCAGACTTCCAAAAACGCCGGCGCGAGCGACGCAGGTACCAGGTCGAGAGGTGTTCAACAAACGTCTCCACCGGTCGAGTCGCGTCCGGGATGTCGTATGCCTCATAGGCTCTGGTAACATCGCGTACCAAGGTGTTCAGTTCTGAGAGAATCCAGCGGTCCAAAGCATTCAGGTCTGCTGTATTCATCTTTTTGCCCGGTAACCACTGATCCAGATTGGCATAGGTGACAAAGAAGGAGTAAACATTCCACAAGGTTAAAGTAAAACTCCGAACCACATCTCCAACCAGGTCAGAGGAGAAGCGGGGGGCCGCATTGGGCAGACCGGAGGTGTAGAAATACCAACGGATGGCATCCGCACCATGTGCATTGATCACATCCCATGGATCGACCGTGTTATCGCGGCTCTTGGACATCTTCTGTCCGTTACCGTCCAGGAGCAACTCGAGGCAAATCACATTCTTGAAGCTCACTTTGTCGAAGAGCATGGTACTGATGGCATGCAGGGTATAGAACCAGCCGCGCGTTTGATCCACTGCCTCGCAAATATAGTCAGCTGGGAATTGTTTCTGGAACATCTCCTGATTCTCAAAGGGATAATGCCACTGGGCCACTGGCATTGAACCCGAGTCAAACCACACGTCAATCAAGTCTGCAACACGCCTCATGTTGCCGCCACATTTGGAGCAGACCCAGGTGACATCGTCTACATATGGTCGGTGCAGGTCGAGGTTCGTAAGGTCGCGCCCGGCTTTTTCGGAGAGTTCCTTCACCGAACCGACGCATTCACGATGCTTGCAATCCGGGCATTCCCAGACAGGGAGCGGCGTGCCCCAGTAACGCTCGCGGCTGAGAGACCAATCAATGTTGTTGGAGAGCCAGTTGCCAAAGCGGCCTTCCTTGATATGTTCGGGTACCCAGTTGATCTGCCGGTTGAGTTCTACCAGCCTGTCCTTGAAAGCGCTGGTGCGGATATACCAGGAATCGCGGGCGTAGTACAGCAGGGGTGTACCACAGCGCCAGCAGAAGGGATAGGTATGCGTATACGTTTCGGACCTGAATAAAAGGCCGCGCCTGTCCAGGTCGGCGGTGATGGACGGGTCGGCGTCCTTAACGAAGACACCTCGCCAGGGCGTGACCTGAGGCAAGAACCCGCCGTCCGGGCCAACGGTTATCAGCACGGGTAGATCGTATTTCTTGGAAACCTCCAGATCGTCCGCACCGAAGGCCGGGGCGATGTGGACCAATCCCGTGCCATCTTCGGTGGTGACGAAATCGCCCATTACCACATAATGCGCTGGTTTCTCCAACGGCATAAAAGTGAACAGCGGGTTGTATTTTGTGCCCTTCAATTTCTTACCCTTGAAATGCTCCACCACTTTGATTTCCTCGCCGCGGAAGACTTTCTCCAGAAGGGCTTCGGCCAGGATAAGACGTTCCTTACCGCCCTCTGGGAGAGCATGTTCCACCGTCACGTATCCGACCTCCGGTCCGGCCGCCACCGCGACATTGGCGGGCAGCGTCCAGGGTGTGGTGGTCCAGACTAAGAGCGATGTGCCAGGCTTGCCTTCCAACGGCAGGCGGACAAAAACTGACGGATCGGTGGCGTCCTCGTAGCCCAGGGCCACTTCATGATCCGAGAGTGGTGTGCCGCAGCGTGGGCAGTATGGGACAATCTTATAGCCCTTGTAGAGCAGGTCGCGCTCCCAGAAGGTCTTCAGAATCCACCAGACTGACTCGATGTACTCATTGGTGTAGGTCACGTAGGCGTCGCCCAGGTCCACCCAGAAGGCGATGCGGTCGGTCAGTTTCTCCCAATCCTGGATGTAGTCGAAGACCGATTTCCTGCACAGTTCGTTGAACTTCTCAATGCCGTATTCTTCAATCTGTTGTTTATTTTTAAAGTTGAGTTTCTTCTCGACAGCGATTTCGACTGGCAAACCGTGCGTGTCCCAACCGCCGCGCCGCGAAACGTGGAAGCCGTTCATGGTCTTGTAGCGCGGGAATATATCCTTGAAAGCACGCGCTTCCACATGATGGACGCCCGGCTTGCCATTGGCCGTGGGCGGTCCCTCGAAGAAGACATATTCCGGCGCGCCCTTGCGTTGCTCAATGGTCTTTCGGAAGATTTTTTGGGTTTTCCAGAACTTCAAGACACCCTCTTCCAGGGCTGTCACGTTTAGTTTCGGAGAAACTGGTTTGAACATGGTAGACTCCAGTCTAATTGGCGAAAGTCTTATTGTCTCATGGTTAGACGGACACAAGATGAAAATAAAATGCTCTCGTCCCTGTCCAGAGACGAGAGCTAATATGCTCGCGCAGTACCACTCTGCTTCCTGCCAGAAGGCAGGCACTCAGTAGAGTACGACCCGAAGGCTTATACTCATGTCCTTCTAACGGCGGACAACTCCGGTTCTCCTATTCTCAACCCGACTATCAGACAATTTGACCCAGGACAATTGGGCTGATTTCAGATCGCGGCTCCGGGAGGATTTTCAGCCATTCCCGCTGACCCGTTTCACACTAGTTCCGGGCTCGCTGTCAGCAGTGCAGGGCGTACTCGTTCCCATCATCGCCTTTGAATGGCTGAATTATGCCACAGAAACGGCGCACGGACAAGACCTCCTTCCTTTGGTATACTGGGGAGCAGCCTATTCCCGAGAAATACTGGCGATCAATTCTCCAGCGTCCGCTGGACGACCTATATCCACCAGGCCCGCTGAAGAACACGGCTTCTCTGGGACTATTGGGAGTTCCGCACTGGCGTTAGCGTCTACTACCCGGTTGCGCTCCGGTGAGGCAAATCCTTACTCCAAGCACTTATCCCTGCTCCATAAAGGATACCATCATGACCGGCAACATTCTCGCCCATTTGACCATCAGCGCAGAAAAATCCACCAAGGTGAAGGGCGGGTTATTCCTCACCGGATCGCGCGTGACATTGAACCTGCCCGCCGTGCCAGTGCGTTATCTCTACTCTGGCTGGCAGTCCTGGTCCCTGACCGCCTGGGTGAAGACAAGTCGTCCTGTACGCCCAATGCGTCCGAGCATCCTGCATCCGATGCAGACCGACCCGGTTTATGCGCGCGAGACCTGTCCGCATGGGTCGTGGTACGGCGCTGTGGAACTCCCGGATGGGCAGACTGTCTTCCTCGGTGCGCTCGGTCTCGAAAGCCACGTTCTACTGGATGGGAAATCGCTCACCGGTTGGTATGAAAACGGGAATGGAGAATGGTTCCTGGCCTCTGGAGATGAGAGCGAATTCATGACCCGCTACGCCGAACTTCTCAGCAAACGGTTTGGAATAGAACGCGACGCTTCAACTTCAGCCTCCGGCTTTTCCTTTGAACCTTACCGTGTCTGGTGTTCTTGGTACAGCCTGTATACAGAAATCCAAGAACAGCAATTGCTGAAAATCCTATCCGACTTGGGTCTCTTCAATAGCCCCCAGGGCTTGCCCTTTGACGTTTTCCAGGTGGACAACGGCTGGCAGGTCAGTATCGGCGACTGGGAACCAAATTCTAAATTCCCTTCAGGCATGGAACGGTTGGCCGCCCGCATAAAAGAGACAGGACGCAAAGCCGGGCTGTGGTTGGCACCGCTGCTTGTCGTCCCCTCCTCGAGCACCTACCGCGAACACCGCGACTGGCTCCTGCATGACAAAAACGGGGGACTTGTCCCGGCAGGATTCAACTGGGGTGAGCAACTTTACGCCTTGGATACCACCCATCCTGCCGTACTGGACTGGCTGGCCGCCCTGATGAAAAAAGTCCGCAGCTGGGGTTACGATTATTTCAAGCTCGATTTTCTTTATGCTGGTGCTCTGCCCGGTAAGCGTACCGTGGATATGCCGCGCGAAGCCGCTTATCGCAATGGGTTGAAGGTCATCCGAGAAGCCCTGGGTGATGCCTACCTCCTGACCTGCGGCGCACCCATCCTTCCGTCCATTGGCCTGTGTGATGGGATGCGCATTGGCCCGGACGTGGCCGGTCACTTCACTTCTCACCGGGACGACAATCTTCTAATGAATTTTTCCATCCCTGGTGTTCGTAACGCCTTACGGACTTCATTCAACCGCCTTTGGCTCCAACCGCTCATTCACACCGATCCGGATGTAGTTTATTTCCGCTCACGGCAGATTAATTTGACCTCGGAGCAAAAATCCCTGCTGCAAGATATGGCGCAAATCTGCAATTTCAAGGCCAGCTCGGATATTCCAGCCTGGCTGACGGACTCGGAGCGGTCTGCCTTGCGTGAGTTTTTAGAGAGTAGGCCCGATGTCCGCAAGATAGGGCGTACAACCTACCAGATTAATGACCGAAAAGTGGACTTCGGTTTGCACATCGGGATGCCACCCTTGCCAGATACATTCACCAATTTGCAGGGAACCATTATTGGCGGGTTAGCGAACGTACCGGCACTGATGAAAGTGTTCGATAAACTGGGAAGAGATTCGCTGAAAAAAACGTTGAAACAATATCCCGTCTAATAAGAAGAACTCCCGCTGCTTGGCGGGAGTTCTAAAAGGTTATGGACCGAATTGCAGCGAGGTGACCAGCAACTTCATAGCCTTCGCCGATGGCAAATTCAGGCGCAAAATACGCCGTCCACGCGCCGCGAGGGCTTCGTAATCGCCAAGCGCCTGCGCCCGTTCCAACGTACCAAAACTCATCCCCTGCTCTGGTATTTCCAAGTCTTCCACCGGTTCGGCGGTGATTAGCAGGAACAAGCCTGAATCCAGCCCGCCTTTATGCAATTGCCCGGTGGAATGCAGGAAACGCGGTCCGAATCCAATGGTGGTTGCACAGCCGGTCTTTACTCGGATGGCGAGACGCAGATCTGCCAAGGCAGCTGCCATTTCAGGATTACGCGGCAGATAGGCATTGATCGCGACGTAATCACCCTTCCGGGTGGTGTTTAAAAAAGCCTGTAAATCATTCCGCAGGCCGGTTCCGGTCAGGTGCATGGTTGAAAACGCCCGCATCCCATCCTTTTCCCAGAGCGGCTGGCCTTCGTCGAATACTTTTGATTGGCTATACGCATCAACCTTCATTTTTGTACGGTCCTTCGAGTCCTGCACATCCGGCTGGTCAAAAGCATTGACTCCCAGCACGGCACAAGCGATGGCAGTTGCCACTTCCCAGCGGTAGAATTCGGCTCCCAGATCGTAATCATCCAATAAGGTAAAAACCAGCGCTGGATGACCGGCATCCTGAAGTGCTTTCACGTGCCCATCCAACCTCCCTTCCCGGCGCAGGTAGATAAACAGCCGGTCAGCGCCGTAGCTTTCAGGACCTGCCAACTGTTCGCCATCAACCGGGAGAATGCCTTTCCCAAGCTTCCCGCTTGATTCGGCAACCAGTTGCTCCAGCCAGGCGCTAAAGGGTGCGACCGATTCGTCCGCCAGGAAAGTCAACTTGTCGCGACCATCCACGGCGGCCTGACCGAGGATTGCCCCTAGCACCAGACCGGGGTTGCGCGCCCCGGTCACATCGGCGGCGCACTGGCGCATCATCCAGGCGGCGCGGTCAAGCAGACGGTCAAGGTCAATGCCAAGCAGCGCCGCCGGAACCAATCCGAAATGGGTCAGCGCCGAATAGCGCCCCCCAACGGTCGGATCCGCAAGGAAAGTTTTTCGGAATCCGCGGGCATTTGCCAATGCTTCCAGCGTTGTGCCGGGATCGGTAACTGCCGCAAAATGACTCCCGTCGTGACCGGTGCGTTCCCAGAAATAGCTGAACATGGCATTGATCTCGGCTGTCCCACCGGATTTTGATGAGACAATGTACAGAGTCTTTTCAGGCGGGAAAGCCTCATCAGTAGCAAGGACCTGGATCGGATCGGTGGAATCGAGTGTGGAGAAAGTAACTCCCCCATTTAAAGACGGAGGGAAGACAAGAGAAAGCACTTCCGGTGCAAGAGAAGAGCCGCCCATGCCGAGTAATAATATATGCATAAGCCCGTCGGTGCGTACTTGGGAAACGAAGTCATGTATCCCCTTCAGGGCGGTGCGCGAACTCTGGGGCAGGTCCAGCCAGCCGAGGCGCTTCCTCACTTCATCCTGGCCTGGCTTGTCGGCGGTCCAAAGAGTCGGATCGTGAGACCAGAGACGGGCGGGGGCAGCGTCGCCAATCAAGCTGGCTACACGCCTTTTTACGGGGGCAGCCAAAGGTCCGAGTGCGCCTACAGCAGTGGAACGCCGCTCATCAATCGTTCTGAGAGTGGCAATGAACGCGTCCGCAAACGACTTCACACCCTCGGCTTCCAATTCCGATGTCACTTTGTCCATCGAGATCCCCAGTGATTCCACATCATCGAGGACTTTGCGTGCCTCATCAATGTTCTCCATGAGAGTGGCTTTGGCAACGCCATGGTCACGAAAGGCTTCAAGTGCTTGTGGCGGAACAGTATTGACGGTGGCTGGTCCGATGAGATTGTCTATATAAAGCGTATCCGGGTAGGCTGGGTTCTTGGTACTGGTGGAGGCCCACAAAGGGCGTTGTAGATGGCCGCCGGCGGCCTGGTGGCGGGCAAAGCGTTCACCGCCAAATACTTTGCGGAACTCTTCGTAAGCCAGTTTGGTGTAAGCGATGGCGGTCTTACCGCGCAAAGGGGAGCCTTCGGGTAAGAGGCCATCCACCTTCGTATCCATTCGGGATACGAAGAAGGATGCGACCGAGGCAATATGGTCAACCGACAAGCCAGCTGCGAGACGCGCCTCCAGTCCATCTAGGTAGGCACCCATGACAGCCCGATAGCGTTCAATGGAAAAAATCAACGTCACATTGATATTGATCCCTTGCGCAATGGCATCCCGGATAGCAGGTAAACCTTCACGCGTAGCCGGGATTTTGACCATAAGATTCGGGCGAGCCATCCAATCCCAGAGTTGTTTTGCCTGAGCCAGTGTCCCTTCGGTGTTACGAGCCAGCCTCGGGTTGACTTCGAGGGAGACATAACCATCCGCCCCTTCGGACTCATGGTAAAGCACCGAGAACAGGTCGCAGGCATCGCGAATATCTTCAATGGCAAGTTGCCAATAAATCTGCTCAGCTTTCCAGCCTGACCAGGCTAGTGGGATCAAGGCTGGGTTGTAATCATTGGTCTTGGCGATCGCGTTGTGAAAAATGGATGGGTTGGATGTAACCCCCCGGATGTCGCCGCGTTCTATCATGGAAGCCATTTCCGCATCTTTCCCCTCGGGTGATTTCGCCAACAAGCGTCGCTGGATATTGTCGTACCAAATGGATTGTCCAAGGGCTTGGAGTTTCTGAATAGGTGAAATCATATGAATACCTCGGTTAAGAATACGGTCGGGCAAATGCCCGACCTTTGATTATACTGATAAATCGTTCCAGCGCCCTTCCAGGTTTCTGATCTTACCGACCCGGCGGGCATGGCGTTCCTGACCCGGGTCGTTACCTGCATAACGGGCTGCGAGGAAAGCCATGACAATTTCTTTTACAAGTTCGGGGCCGACGATGCGCGTCCCAATGCATAATACATTCATGTCATCGTGCTCGACACCCTGGTGAGCGGAATAGGTGTCATGGCAGACACACGCATATACGCCTTTCATTTTATTGGCGGCAATACATGCCCCCACCCCCGATCCACATAGCAAAATCCCGCGTTCAGCCTGTCCCGACTGGATAAGGAGGCCGAGCTTTTCGGTGTAGTCGGGGTAATCTACCGGCTTGGTGCTGTCGGTCCCCAGGTCAATAACTTCGCATCCGGCAGCACGCGCTGTCTCCAATATGGTTCGTTTCAGTGGAAAACCGGCATGATCACAGGCAACAGCAATCTTCATCTTCGTTCCTCCATTTGGATCACCGAATTAATTTTACCACGCAGATCGATTGGAAAATCTGTTGTCATTCCAGGTTAAGTGTGCCATAATTGGCCTGATTATCCAATCCGGTTTATTTTTCAGGAGGAACCATGGCAACTCCCAGCCCCGCTCAACAATTCGCTAACGATATCAGCAGCCTGCAATCCAAGGTTGGTGACCTGCAAGGAAGTGTCCGCTTGACAAAGGCACGTGACGCAGTAGAGGATTTGCAGACCACCGTCAATGGCCTTGCCCAACGGATCGCAACCTTACGGACACGCGGGTATGCCTTCGAGAAGGATATGGAAAACCAGGCGCAGACTTTTGTGCAATCGTGGGCGCTCCTCTACCCGAACCTGCAAACGCAAATCAATTTGCAATCTTCTGCACTGGTAAATTCCCTCCGCCCCATTGAAATGCAAATACCGCAATTGACCGCGGTTGCCAGCAATCCGGCCGCGGGGCGCGGGCTGCTCGGTTCCATGCAGTCCGCTGTTAAAATGCTGGATGACAAAGTCTCGGCTACAGAAAAAACCATCGAAGGGATGTACGACCAGTTCAACAACCAGGTTTACCAGTTCACGAAACGCCTGAACGAAATTGAATACCTGGTCACGCAATTGGCGGAAGCGACCTTCCAGCTTCTGCCCACCGAGGGCGGGATCGCGGCTACCAAGGCCGTCTGGTGCAAGACTGGCAAAGAACAGAAGGGGGATCCGGAAGGTGTTCTGTTCATGACTGATCAACGTATTCTTTTCGAGCAAAAGGAAGAGATCGTGACCAAGAAGGTGCTGTTCATCGCGACCGAAAAGCAGAAAGTCCAGAAACTGCAGCTTGAGTGCCCGGTCCCATTGGTGGACAAAGTGGATACAAGCAAGCAAGGACTGCTCAAAAACGAAGATCATGTCGAGATCCATTTTGCCAGCGGCGCGCCGGTAGAAACAGCCCACTTCCACATCTGGCAGGATAATGCCACCTGGCAGCAACTCATCAACCGCGCCAAGAGTAAAGATTTCGATAAGGGCCGTGCCGTGGCAATTGATCAGGCAGCAGTGGACAAGGTTAAGGCTGCACCGAGCCAGTGCCCGAACTGCGGCGGGAATATCACTCAGGTGGTGATGCGCGGCATGGACAGTATCAAGTGTGAGTATTGCGGTTTTGTGATTCGTCTGTAAATTGAAGTATTAAATGCGAAGGCGGCAATTTATTATCTGCCGCCTTTTAATTATTGAAGTTTGAGCTTCATTATGAATAGGATTCCTTCAGCCGAGAAACTGGCAGGACAATTTGTCCTTCCTGTTTATTTCCAATCCAAACAACCTCGCCTGGTTGGCAGGCTGCCAGGAATGCGGTGTAGGCTGCCACCAATGCATCCAATTCTTCGGCAGTGTAAATATATTCAATTGGTAAAATGCCTTTCAACAACCGGTGCCGGGTAATTTCATCGAAAAACTCCATCGGATCTTTGATGCCGATGTCCTGCTCGTAGAGTGCCAACTGTCGCTGCAAACGACCTTCCAGGGTTGGCTTCGGTAAGGGGAGTTGACCAAGCAGTGAACAGAAGGCGGCGTGCGGGTGTGTCTCCAGCCACTGGTGAGTAGCGTTTTCGGATGGAAATGGTTTAAACCCTGTTCCATCCAACTTGAGATAGAAATCGAAGCCCACCTGCATCCATGCCGCACATGTCTCCGGTCGAGATGGCGTAGGCGAAACAGAGATGCCGTGCTCGCGTAATTCGTATTCCACAAGTCGCATGTCAGCACCGCGCAAGTGGCCTGGAGTCAGGCTTTGTTCTTCCAGTTTCTTACGAACCAGCCCTTTGTTCGGAGAGCGCGGCGCGTTGATTGCCACCACAGTTGCCTGCTGGCCGCCCAGGAACGCGAGCATATCTTCAACCTCGCCAGCTGCCATCGCCACCAACTGGCAGTCTTTATCTAGGGCCGCGTATGTAAATGGGTGCCGTCCGCCGGAAGGATCAATGCCGATGAAAGTTGTTTTTGAGAAGAGCATAGGATACTGGCAGCCTGTATTATGGTAAACTGACTATTCATAGTTTAGAACAAAAAGGGTTTTAATGCAACATGGATAAGATACTGATTCGAAATCTGCGCGTACTAGGCATTCTCGGTGTGAATGATTGGGAGCGCACAACGCTACGTGAGATTATCGTCAACGTAACGCTATATACGGACATGCCTCGCGTCGCCCAATCCGATGACATCACCAATTGCGTGGATTATTCGCAGGTGGCAATTGAAATCCGCGCCTTGGTTGAGGAGGCGCAGCGGTTCACAGTGGAAGCACTGGCGGAGGATATTGCTGGTTCATGCCTCCGCAAGCCAGGAGTCCAGAAAGTAATGGTAAGAGTCGAAAAGCCCGGCGCAGTGACAGGTGCTGAGTCCGTTGGGGTGGAAATTGAACGCAGCAACTAGATTTGCAATGGCGAAGCACCTCGGCTAATATTCTCGAGAAATTCTTGCCGCGTGGCCAGGTTGGCCCGGAATGCCCCGTGCATGGCAGAAGTAGTCAGGCGGGCATTGTGTTTCTCCACACCGCGCATGCTCATACACAAGTGCAGCGCTTCTACGATGACACCTACTCCCTGAGGATGGAGCAAATCGCGGATGAAATCGGCGATCTGACGGGTCATGCGCTCCTGGACTTGCAAACGGCGAGCGTACAGGTCCACAATGCGGGGGATTTTGGAAAGACCAAGTACTTTGCCATCTGGGATGTAAGCCACATGCACGCGCCCCATGAAAGGCAGCATGTGATGCTCACACAGACTATAAAACTCAATATCGCGCACAATAACCATCTCGTCGTATTTGACCTCGAACAAAGCATCGTTAACCACCATCACCGGGTCCATCTGGTAACCAGACAGCAATTCGGCATACATACGAGCAATCCGTTCGGGGGTGCGCTTCAGGCCATCACGGTCGGGGTCTTCACCGATGGCCTGCAAAATCCGTTGCACAGCGGATTGTACTTCGTTGATATCTATCTTGCTCTTGGCAGCCAGTCCATCGGCGGGGTTATCGTCAAAATCAATATATTCCATATATCACTCACAAGAAAACTGGCCCGGAAGATCCTCCGGGTTAGAGATTCCAGTCCGCAATTTTCATCCGATTTTCGGCTCGATCAGCCCATAAGTTCCGTCCCGGCGATGGTAGAGAACATTGATGGAATTCGTCTCGACATTGAAAAAGATGAAAAAGTTATCATGACCGAGAAGCTTCATCTGCTCCAGCGCCTCAGCTTCACTCATCGGTATAAGGTCAAAAGTCTTGTGACGGGCAATAACCTGTACTTCTTTTTCCTCGCCTGTCTCTGCAGGAACCAGAACTACTTCAGAGGCAGAACGACCATCACCGCGACCGTGGAAATGTCTACCCTTAAAGCGATCCAATTGGCGCTGCATCTTGTCGATGGCAGTATCAAAAGCTGCAATGATATCATCGCTGCGTTCCTCGACCCGTAATAAGGCCCGGTGCCCACGCACAGTAATTTGGGCTACGTTACGGTCCTTGGCACTGCGCGACGACTTGATATAGTTCAGGTCAACTCTGACTTGCTCGATCTCATTCAGGTAGCGATCCAGCTTGGAGGCTTTCTTGGTAACGTAGTCTTTCAAGTGGCCAGCTATTTCTAGGTTCCGTGCATATACTTCAACTTCGACTGCCATAGGTACCTCCTGTGAGATTTGGGCTGTACTACTTAAACGTTCGTCAAACCATGATGCGGTAAAGCGCGAGCCAGTGTTAGTACATACACAGACTTCGCGCCTGCATCCAATAAAGCAGCAGTGCAAGCTGTTACTGTGGCTCCCGTGGTGGCAACATCATCCATGAGCAGGACAGTTGCCTCGGAAACCAGCGCTGCATCTGCCTGGAAAGCTCCAGCGACATTCTCCTTTCGCTCAGCAGGGGTCAACCCAACCTGAGACTTGGTTTCGCGAGAACGGACAAGTGCCCGGGGCACATAACGCCAGTGATTAGCCGCCACCAGAGGCATCGCCACCAGCCCCACCTGATTATAGCCGCGTTCCTTTATCCGCTCTTTTCCCAAAGGGACCGGTACAACCACGTCAATTGGCCAGCCCAGCGTGCCAACATACTCTTCAAAGTGTTGTGCCAAAGCATCGCCAAGAGCCATGTTCCGGCGGTATTTCAGGTTATGTAATGCTTGCCGGATTGGGCCTTCAAAAACCAACCAGGAACGCATTATTTCGTAGGGGGGAACAGACTTTTTACAACTTGGACATTGACCTGGACACGAAATCGGCAGGCCACAAGTTCGACAGACAGGTTCTGGTACGATCTGAACCTGTTGCCGGCAGTCCGGACACCAGCGGAATCCTGGCCTATTGCATCCCCCGCAAACTGGTGGAAAAAGCCAGTCCAGACTATCCCACACCAACTGGTTTAGCCAGTATGTCGAAGACACACCCTGTCAGCTGCCTTACATAAAGTATTTCAACGATCCATAGAGTCGAAAAGCCGCCGGAGTCAGCAAAACAATCATCAATGCAGGGAAAATAAAGAGTCCCATCGGGAAGATCATCTTGATAGGCGCTTTATGCGCTTCTTCTTCAGCATGTTGGCGGCGCTTGATGCGCATCTGGTCGGATTGAATACGTAAAACTTTCGCCATGCTGACGCCTAGCATTTCAGACTGGATGACCGCAGCGACAAAGCTGGTCATTTCAGCCAAACCGAGTCGATCAGACATATCTCTCAAAGCATCACGGCGCAATTTGCCCAATTGAATCTCCCGAATAACCCGGCCAAACGCCAGGGATAATTCGTTGTCCCATTTTTCATTGACCTTAGACATTGCTGCGTCAAAACCCAGGCCCGCTTCCACGCAAATGGTTAACAAATCAAGCGCATCCGGCATTGCCTTACGAACCTGCTTCTGCCGGCTATTAATCTTGCTCCGGATCCACAAATCCGGGAAGAAGTAACCCAATATCGTAAAAACCAATATAATCAACAACTTAATGGGTAAGGAGAAGGTCTTCGAGAAAAGAGAGAGCACGAATACCAAGACGCCAAACAATCCGGCTGAAACAAAATGCAATACCATAAAGGTGGATGCATCAATTCGCCCAGGATTCCCTGCCAATTCCAACCTCATGCGCGTCTGCTCCACAACATGTTGAGGAGTAAAGCGGGATGAAATCTCGCCGAGGCGACGCATGATTGGCATCATTACGCGTTCAGAAAAAGGCTGGGAAAGTTCAATTTCCTCGAGTGACACGGCCTCACCTCGCTGGCTGTACTCAGCCAGGCGTTCGGCTAGAGGATCCTCTTCCTGAGCTTTCGATTTTCTTACGCCAGCAATAATCAACAAAGCTGCGCCGCTGATCACACCGACAATAATGATAATGATAATAATTGTTGCAAGCATGTCACACCTCTACATTAGCGATCCGTGTCATCACAAAATACCCAACGATGATCAATACTCCTGCACCTCCCAAGGCAATGCCGCCGCACAGAATATTATCCTTATTAAAAAATTCCATCACATAACTGCGGTTCAAGAACCACAAGATGCAAAGAAGGCCAATGGGCATGAGCGCAAGTGCACGTCCAGAATACATCGCCTGGGCTGTTAGAGAGCGAATATCACCTTTGATACGGATACGCTCACGGATTGTATAGGAGATAACATCCATAATTTCTGCTAGATTGCCGCCAACCTCTCGCTGCACGTTTATGGCGGTTACAAGAAAATCAAGATCCTGGCTCGGAATACGTCTTAGAAGATTCGCAAGTGCCTTCTCCATGGGAATACCCAGTTGCATCTCCTGAACTACGCGCTTAAACTCATCGCATATGGGTGCAGGTAGTTCTTTGCTCACAGCTTCCATCGCCTGTAACGTAGAAAAGCCTGCCCGGAGGCCATTTACCATCAAGTTTAGCATATCAGGTAATTGATCATTGAAACGAGTCAGGCGTTTCGATTGTTGGTTTTTAACATACATGCGGGGAAGTAATGCACCAATTCCTGCTCCAATCAAGGCCGACAAAAGAAGTCTCCCACCGAGTAAAAACGCGATCAACGCTCCGCCCACAATCGCGATAACATACAGGGCAATATACTCGCCCGGTTTGAATTTCAAATCAGCGCGTGCCAATTCGCGAGATATACGATCGCCGAATGAAGATTTCTCGACCCGTTTATTCACCCAATCGGTCAGCGCGCCTTTGGATTCCTTGGTATCAGTCTTATTATCTTCTTCAAGATATTTGTTAATGCGATCATCTATCGCTGACTTATCGCCGGTTGCTGAAACAACAATCCCAACAACCAGGAGCACCAAAGCGAGAATACTGCCGCCGATTAGCAAAATATTAGTCATTTATCACCTGTCCAAGATCGGCTCCACTCCAATCGCTAATACCTCTGCCTGTTACCGACGCCAAAAATTGATGGGGG
>CAIQQN010000078.1 GCA_903873975.1 uncultured Anaerolineales bacterium | reverse complement strand
GGAACGTCTCGCCAAAGGCGAGTTTACTCTGGAAGACCTGGTTGAAATGCTGCGCTCGACAAAAAAAATGGGCCCGTTGAGCCAGATGGCAGATATGCTCCCTGGTGACATGGGAAGGGCTGCCCGCAATATCTCACCCAAAGAAATGGATCGTTCGACGAAGCGCACAGAAGCGATCATCAATTCGATGACACCCGCCGAACGCCGCAACCCGGATGTTCTAAATGCCAGCCGCCGTAGACGTATCGCCCGTGGGTGCGGGCTTGAAGTACAGGATGTGAACCGGTTGGTGAAACAGTTCCGCGAAATGCAAAAAATGTTCAAAATGTTTCAAAAATCCGGCGGACGCGGCCTCTCGCGTTTGTTCGGATGAGGTAAAATGGGGATGTGAGGTTGGTTATCACCCAGGATAGGGCACCTGCGGGCACCATGCAAACCCTTCCCTGCCAATTTGTAGGTTCTCAGCACTGCACTGCGCACTCCTTTCTGCCACTCTCTGTGCGGCCTGCTGATGCCAAAAAATCGTAAACAACATTTGAAGGAGAAATTTCTAATGGTTCGCATACGTCTTCGCCGTACTGGTCAAAGGGGCCAGCCGTCTTACCGCCTGGTTATCGCGGACAAAGAAAGCCCGCGCGATGGTCGCTTCCTAGAAATCGTGGGCTTCTACAATCCGCGCACTGAACCGGCCACTCTGAATATCAAAGAAGACCGCGTCTACGAGTGGATGAGCAAGGGTGCCCTGCCGACCGAGTCGGTGGCGCAGTTGTTCAAGACCGCCGGCACCGTGGAACGGTTCGAGCGTTTTAAGGCTGGTGAATCTGTCGAGACTCTGCTGGCCGAGGCTGAAACAGCCAGGGCTGCACACCTCCCCGCTGACAAAACCGGTAAGTGATGGTAGTAACGACTTTTGTCGTTTGTCCCGGCTGAAGCCGTTACTACGCTTGCATTGAGATGCCATGAAAGCACTCACAGAATATATTGCAAAATCCCTGGTAGACCACCCGGATGAAGTTGCTGTGGACGAGATCCGTCACGGCAACCGTGTGACACTGGAACTGAGTGTTGCTAAAGACGACATGGGTCGCGTCATCGGTAAGGGTGGGCGGGTAGCCAATGCCATCCGCACCCTGCTGCGGGTGGCTGCTGAGCGTGAAGGTAGCCAGGTCACGCTCGATGTAGTAGAACCCTGACAGTATGTCTGGTGCCAAAGAACGACCGGCGGGCCTGGCAACTGCTGGCGGGCCTGCTTTCTTGGTAGTCGGGAAGGTACGCCGTCCGCATGGTGTGCATGGTGAAGTAGTGGCGGAAATCTTAACCGATTTTCCCCAACGCTTACGCCCGAAGAGAGCAATCTTTTTGGGTGAAGAACATGTGCAGTTGATTATTGCTAGCCAGCGTCCGCACAATGAAGGACTGCTTCTTGGCTTCGAGGGCATAACTACTCCAGAGAAGGCTGGTTTGTATCGAAACCAGATTCTCTCCATCGCTGCATCGGAACCCTACGAACTGCCCGAAGGCGAGTTTTATTTTCATGAACTGCTCGACCTGGAAGTAGTGGATGAGGTGGGCAATTCCCTGGGTTCGCTGACAGAAATCCTGGAGACCGGTGCGAACGATGTTTATGTGGTGACAGGCTCAGCTGGACGCGAGCTTCTGCTCCCGGCCATCCCTGAGGTCATTCTGGAAGTGGACCTGGTCGCAAAGACGATGAAGGTACATTTACTCCCCGGTCTGGTTAATGAAAACCGTGAACGATAAACGCTACTGGGTGGGCTTTAATCTGGTCAAGGGCATTGGGGCGGTACGCTTGCAAGCCCTGCGCGACCATTTTGGCGACTTGGCTCTGGCTTGGCAAGCTCCGCTGGACGATCTCCAGGCCGCTGGCCTCGGCCCGAAATTGGCCCAGCGTGTGGCGCAAGTGCGTGCTGGAGTGGATCTGGATAAGTTTCTTGCGAAGGTGATGGCGCAAGGCATTGAAATCCTGACTTGGGACGACGATCTTTATCCACCACGTCTGAAGGAAATAGACCAGCCGCCTCCTGTCCTGTACGTGCGTGGCACAATAACAGCCGAAGATTCATGGTCCGTCGCCGTGGTTGGGACGCGGCGAATCACCGCTTACGGGCGCCAGGTGGCTGAAGAAATGGCCTCGTTTTTAGCCGCTAATGGAGTGACCGTTGTCTCCGGGCTGGCGCGTGGTGTGGACGCCATTGCCCATCAGTCCGCCCTCAAATCCGGGGGACGAACGATTGCCGTGATGGGTTGTGGAGTGGACCGCATTTACCCGCCAGAACATGCCCTACTTGCTGAGAAAATAATGGGGAGCGGCGCGCTTATCAGCGACTACGCTCCCGGTACACCGCCAGACGCCTCCAATTTCCCGCCGCGCAACCGCATCATCTCCGGGTTTTCGATAGCAACGGTAGTAGTCGAGGCTGGAGAGACCAGTGGTGCGCTGATTACTGCCCAGTTTGCCATTGACCAGGGTCGGGAAGTATTCGCAGTGCCGGGTAATATTCTGGCTCCGCAAAGTAAGGGCACGAACAAGTTGATTGCTCAGGGGGCGCGCCCGATGCTATCTGTTCGAGATCTACTGGATGTGCTGAATCTGACACGTGTTACCGAACAACGCTTCGTGCGGAAGGTTCTGCCTTCCGACGAAACTGAATCGAAGTTGATGAGCGTGCTGACCCACGAACCCCTGCACATGGATGAAATCCGCAACCAGACCGGCCTGCCAATAGAACGCGTCTCGGCTACGCTGGTGATGATGGAGCTGAAAGGATTGGTACGGCAGGTGGGTGGGCTGAATTATGTCGCAGTAAGGGAGGATCAGGCCGAGTACGTGGTCCCGGTTCCGGCGCGGGACAAGGCATAGATAATGAATCATACATATGCGGTCATCATGGCCGGCGGCGGTGGAACCCGTCTCTGGCCCATCTCTCGCAAGAAACACCCCAAACACGTTTTGCCACTTCTGGGTGAGCGCACCCTATTCCAGAGCACGCTGGATCGCCTCGATGGTTTTATTCCCCCGGAACGGGTTTATGTTGTCACTACCTTGGAACAGGAACAGGAACTTAAAGCTCAGGCCCTACAAATCCCGATAGAAAATTTTTTGATTGAACCCACACCGTGCGGCACCGCCTCGGTGATCGGTTTGGCGGCGGTAGTGCTGGCGAAACGTGATCCTGAGGGCGTGATGCTTGTTTTACCTTCCGACCATTTTATCCGCAACCGCGAACTGTTCCATCTGGCTATGCGTGTAGCGGTCCAGGTGGCACGCAAGAATTATCTTGTAACTCTCGGCATCACTCCAACTTTCCCAGCCACTGGTTATGGCTACATCCAGCGGGATGCCACCCTTCCTGAGAAGTTCGATTACCCGGTTTACCGGGTGTTGCACTTCACCGAAAAACCGGACGAAGCGAAAGCCCGCACCATACTGGCGGGCGGAGACTATTCCTGGAATTCCGGCATGTTCATCTGGCGCTCCGACCGCATCCTGGACGAATTTTCCCGCCAGATGCCGGATCTTAAAGCGTCTCTTGACCGGATCGGGGCAGCCTGGGGTACATCGGAGCAGGAGACGGTCCTCAGGTCTGTGTGGACGCGGCTCAAGCCGGAAACGATAGATTACGGAATTATGGAACATGCTGCCAACGTCGCCGTTCTGCCTGCAGGTGGATTAGAATGGAGCGATGTTGGCTCATGGGATTCGTTGTTTGACGTGCTCCTGCCGGATGAGAGTGGGAATGTTGTCGTCAATGGCGAACATATGCCGCTTGAAACGCATAACTCCCTGGTCTATTCATCAAAGAAGAAACTTATTGTCACGATAGGCGTGGATGATTTGATCATAATTGACTCAGGTGACGCGTTACTGGTTTGTCACCGTGACCGGGCCCAGCAGGTGCGTCGGGTTATTGCAAACCTAAAAATATCGCAGAGGGAAGATTATCTCTAGGAGGTGTCTCGTGGAAGCCTATTGCATGAAGTGTAAGACCAAACGGGAAATTGTTGATCCTCAAGCGTTATTCAATGCTGCCGGTGCGCCGGTCACGCGTGGCACCTGTGGTGTGTGTGGAACCACCTTGTACCGCACCGGTAGGACCGCCGCACACGAGGGAATGGTCAAACCGGAAAAAGTTGACAAGCGTAGCGGTAAATTGGTTATTGTCGAGTCCCCGGCCAAGGCCAAGACGGTCGGGCGTTTCCTTGGTAAGGGTTACACTGTGCGGGCCTCGGTCGGGCATGTGCGCGACCTGCTGCGCTCGCAGTTATCGGTGGATGTGGAAAACAACTTTACCCCGAAGTATCGCGTTCCGAATGAAAAGAAAGCCGTTGTCAAGGAACTCAAACAACTGGCGAAGGAAGCCGCTGAAATCTACCTTGCCACCGACCCTGACCGGGAGGGTGAAGCCATTTCCTGGCATTTAATGGAGGCTGCCGCTATTGACCCGAAATTGGCCAAGCGCGTGGTTTTTCACGAGATTACTGAGAATGCCATTAGCGAGGCATTCTCGAATCCGCGCGAAATAAATATGGAACTGGTCAATGCTCAACAAGCCCGGCGTGTGCTGGATCGGCTGGTTGGATATAGCATCAGCCCGATCTTGTGGGAAAAGGTGCGCAGCCGCCTTTCGGCGGGACGCGTACAATCCGTGGCTTTGCGTTTGATCGTAGAGCGTGAGCGCGAGATAGACGCATTCAATCCGGTGGAATACTGGTCCATCGGGGCGGAATTGCGTCCGAAGGACCAAAAACAGACATTCATTACTAAATTGGCGAAGATTGATGAAAAAGATCCCGAATTGGGCAACGAGGAGATCGTCAAGCCCCTCTTGGTGGATATGGAAAAAGCGCCTTATGTTGTCACGCGAGTGAAGCGCGGCGAAAGGCGGCGCAAGCCGTCCGCGCCGTTCATTACGTCAACCCTCCAGCAGGAAGCCTCCCGTAAAGTGGGTTTCACTGCCAAGCGGACTATGGGCCTTGCGCAGGGTCTTTATGAAGGTCAGGATGTGGGCGAAGGTGGTTCAACCGGTCTCATCACCTACATGCGGACCGACTCGACCAATATCGCCGAGGTGGCGCGCAATGAGGCGCGGGCTTACATTGCCCAACGCTACGGTAATGATTTCCTGCCTGAAAAAGCTCCGGAATACACAAAGAAAGTGGCCGGCGCGCAGGAGGCCCACGAGGCCATCCGCCCGACCTCGGTTTCGCGCGACCCGGATAAAGTCAAGCCATTCCTCGATCCAGCCATGTTCAAGCTCTATCAACTCATCTGGCAGCGCTTCGTCGCCTCGCAGATGGAAACCGCAGTATATGACACTCTCTCAGTGGATGTGACCGGCCAGGGGTCAGATCACGTTTACACGCTGAGAACAGCCGGTTCAGCGGTTAAATTCCCTGGATTCCTGATCGTTTATGAAGAAGCCAAGGATGATGATAAAAAATCTGAAGAAGAAGACGAGATGAATGTCCGCATCCCGGCCTCGATTGCTGAAGGTCAGAAGCAGGATTTGGTGAGGCTTATCCCGGAGCAGCATTTTACCCAGCCGCCACCGCGTTATTCGGAAGCCTCACTGGTGCAGATTCTGGAAGAATACGGCATTGGACGTCCATCTACGTACGCCCCCACGCTTTCGACAATTCAGCAGCGCGGTTATGTGGAACGCGTGGATCGGCGGCTCATTCCCACCGAGACTGGCATCCTGGTCAACGATTTGATGGGACAGTATTTCCCCGAGATCGTTGACCTGACCTTTACTGCACGCATGGAAGAAGACTTGGACAAGATTTCAGAGGGTCAGGCGGATTGGGTCAAAGTAATGGATGCTTTCTACAAGCCTTTCTCTGTCACAGTGGCAAAGGCTCAAGCCGATATGCCTGTTGTCAAGACCGGCCCGGAACCGATCGGGCGGGCCTGTCCAGATTGCGGTAAGGATCTGGTCATCCGCTACGGGCGCTATGGAAAATTCATTTCCTGCTCTGGGTTCCCGGAATGCCACCATACCGAAGCCTGGCTGGAAAAGATTGGCGTGATTTGCCCAAAGGATGGCGGCGAGATTGTATCTCGCAAAACGCGCAAAGGTCGCATCTTCTTCGGCTGTGCCAATTATCCCAATTGCAATTTTACCTCCTGGAAACGCCCGCTGGTCCAACTGTGCCCGAAGTGCAAGGGCATGCTGGTCGTCGCAAATAAACGCGAGGCGCAGTGCCTGGCTTGCGAAGAAACCTTCCTGCTGGATGATGTTGTCCCGGAGAATGCCTAGGAGGATGTCATGATTTGGCAATTGAATGACCCTCGGTTAGGATATTCTCTCGTTAAAACTTTAGGGTAGAAGGTTACCAGCCAGCCACGGTTCGCTGTCCGTGATTCGGAATGCTGGTTTTACTTGATGAAACGAAAATAGGTGTTGGCTTATTTGGAAAGAGTCTGTATAATTAGTGTATCAGTCGATGCAACCAAAGGAGCTTTCCATGAAAATCCTTGACTACTTAAAAAAACCGGTCGTGACCGCTGCGCTTGGGTTAATTGTGGGTCTGTTCATCGGTCTGGTGGTTCTGGGGTGGGGAGTATGGCCGGTGCATTGGACGAACGCCGACCCATCCTCCCTGCGCCCCGATTTGCAGGATGACTATTTGCGTATGACCATAGACTCGTTTGTTAAGAATCCAGTAAATGAGCTTGCCATTCAGCGCTATCAGGAGCTTGGTGCGGACGGGCCGGCTGTTCTGGACAGGATCCGCGCGGGGTATCCGGACCAAAACGCCATCCTCAATTTTGTCTCCGTGGTTCATGCCACCCTGCCAACAGCAACTACCACCGCTACACCCAAGGCAACTGCTACCCCGGGCAGTGGGCCGGCACCAGCGAAGTCTGGCGCATTGACCAGTATTCTGATCATCGTTGGCGCGATAATCCTTTTTGCCATTCTGGGATTTGCGGTTTTCAAATACTTAATCCCGCACTTCCGGCATACAACGTCTGACAGCCCGGCCAATCGTGCCCGTGATATTACCAGCCAAGCTGTAATGACAGATTATTCCGCCTCAGGCACTGAACAGCCAATCGCCCAGTTCATGACCACTTATGTTCTTGGCGACGACTTGTTTGACGACTCCTTCAGCATCGACTCACCGTCTGGCGAGTTCCTAGGTGAGTGTGGCATTGGCATCTCGGAAATAATCGGCGTTGGCGAACCCAAAAAAGTGACCGCCTTTGAAGTCTGGCTGTTCGATAAGAACGATATCCAGACTGTGACCAAGGTGCTGATGAGTCCGCACGCATTCAACGATGTCGCCACTTTCCAGCGCCTGCAAGCCAAAGGTGAACCGTTCTTGGTGGAACGCGGCAAGCAGGTCGTGCTTGAGACAGCCGCTCTACAACTGGTTGCAACTGTTTCGGACATGGAATACGGTCAGGGAGCGATGCCGGAGGATAGTTACTTCGAGCGCCTGACGCTTGAGATTGCCGTCTGGCCGAAAACATTGACACCACCGGCCTAGGATCAATCGGGCGACCCATATGGGTCGCCCGATTATTTTATTCAATCTTTAGTATTTTCAATTTTATTTTACCGCCTGGTGTTTCTGCCTCAACCGTCTCACCAACGCGATGATCCATCAGGGCGCCTCCGATGGGGGATTCATGCGATATCTTCCCGGCCCGCGGATCCGCTTCCTGGGCGCCGACCATGTGGAAAACCTCCGGGCCGGAACCATCTTCCTGGACGGTTACGCGCACGCCGACCGCAACCACATCCTTCGGAGTACTCGTTGTTTCAACAATGACTGCGTTGCGAAGGGCAAATTCCAGAGCCTGGATGCGGCCTTCAAGAAAACCCTGGTCCTCCTTGGCTTTGTGATAGTCGGCATTTTCCGAAAGGTCACCCATCTGGATGGCGTCGCGCAGGCGGCGTGACAGAGCCTCGCGCTGAGGGCCTTTTAGTTCTTCAAGTTCGGCTTTAAGTATGGCTGCTCCATCGGCGGTCAGATAAGTGGGTTGGATTTTAGGCATGGTCCTTTCGCAAAACGGTTATGGTTTGAAATAAAGATCGTGGAACCGGGCATGCTCTCTTTCAAGAGGAACGTGAGTTTATCGCGGCTTGGAGGACCTGTCAACAATGCAAACGCGTACCAGGATTCTCCCCTTGCAATGCATGGCGGACATTGCCAGATTCTTCGCCGGAAAAGATCAGCACTTCGAGACCAGGAACCTGTTCCACCAACCTCAGCATCCCAGCCACTTTGGCTTGCATCCCGCCCGTAACGTCGGCTCCGGCACTGCCTCCCAGGACGGGGACTTGCTGTGTAAAAATCTGCGGCGTCATCTCTCTGATAAGACGCGTCCGGGTTGGAAAGTCTTCCCATACCCCGGCTTCCAGTCCGGCTAGCAGGATGCGTTTGGGGTGAAGTTGGCATGCCAGGTAAGCGAACAAATCTTCGGTGGAAAGGATTGTCCCGCCGCGGGCTTCGTCGAAAACCACGTCGCCATGGATGACCGGGAGTAAGCCGTTTGCCAGGGCGGCTTTTAGGGGGGCCAGGTTCCAGGTGGCAACCTGCCCATCGCGGGACATCACCGCCGAGACGGGAGCCAGGGTAACAGCAGCGAGACTGGCGCTGCGTAAAGCCTCCACGACGAGGCGGTTCAGCGCAGAGGCCTGGTACCAGACTTCAGAAAAGCCGCGCCATGCTTCAGGCCCAGAAACGCCACCACGGGTGCCGAACTCGCTGGCGGCCTGGTGCCCAAAGGAGCCGGAGCCATGTCCGAGCACAAGGCGCAATTCCTTATTTTCCTGCAACGCTACAGCGATCTGGATTGTCAGGTCGTCCAGTTTATCAAGGCGAGGCGTGTAAGGGCGGGTTTTATCGGTGATAAGCGACCCGCCAAATTTGAGGAATACAAGCATGGGAAAAATGTAGCACGTTCCGCGGCGGGCGTCAAGAAGGTATAATCCAGTCAGATGAACCTGAATATTCATGCTGCAGTTGTTATGGCGATAATCGTACTCATTATGGGCGCGCTGCTTAGCGCCTGGAACGGGGTTCGCTTCATTCGGAAGGGGCGCAAACTGGTTTATTTCCGCTTACGCCGCAGGCAGGTGGCGGCTGGCTGGAGGACGATCATTCTTGCAGTGGTTTTGGTTGGATTTGCCTCCTTGCTGGGTCGATTTGGTGAACCGGTCTCTTACCATTACTTTCCGCCCAGTCCATCGCCTTCGCCAACCCCGACTATTTCGCTGACGCCCACCATCAGCCGGTTCCCGACCATTTCGTTGACGTCTACCATCTCGCTGACCCCGGCAATTAGTTACACCCCAACAGCTACCGGGACGCCTTACCTGCCAATCACCATCGAGGTGCAGTTCAAGAGCTTGGTCACGCCCAACCCT
>CAIQQN010000077.1 GCA_903873975.1 uncultured Anaerolineales bacterium | reverse complement strand
CGGAGACCTTGAAGCGCTCTGCAAACGCGTTATCATCATCAACCACGGACAAATCGTCTACGAAGACAAAGTCTCGACCCTCAAACGATCTTTCCTGACCTGGAAACTGGTCGAGGTGCGTTACGCTGAGCAAATTCCCAACAACTTCCATATCGCAGGAACTGAGACGCTCAAGGTGGCCAGGGAACGCTACGGGGTAAAATTGCGCTTCAACACACGCACCACCCCGGTCGAGAAAGTGATGGCCGCCCTCTCCGCCGCCGGGACCCTGGTGGACATCACCGTCTCCGACCCGCCGTTGGAAGAAGTTATCGCGGCCATATATAAAACCGCAGAAAAATCGGACGCTGATGAAGGCGGGAACGGCGGATAAAGATAAGATATATCCGCGTTTATCCAGGTTCATCCACGTCCCATGAATCGCCATGAAAAAATATTTCGCCGTCTTTAAGATCAACCTGCTCAACAGCCTGGCTTACCCTGCTGAACTGGTGACGCGCTCCGCCATGATCCTGCTCTTTATGTGGATATTTTTCCAGTTGTGGCGTATCACCTTCGCCGCCGCCGGTTCAGACACCATCAATGGCTTGAGCCTGCGCGACACGATGTGGTACCTGCTGCTGGCCGAGACCCTGGAATTGGGCCGCCCGCGCCTGGCACGCCTCATCTCCGAGCAGGTCAAGGACGGCTCGATCGCCTACCTCCTGAATAAACCCTACAACTTCCTGCTCTATCAACTCTCCAGCGGGTTGGGAGAATCCCTGCCGCGCATGGGCATGTTGTTCGTAATAGGCGGCGCGCTGGTCTGGGCGATGGCCGGGCCGCCTCCGGACCTGGTCAACTGGCCGCTGGCACTGGTGGCACTGGCCGGAGCCTGGCTGCTGCACTTCTGTGTAAATGCTCTGATCGGGCTGGCAGCCTTTGTCGCCGAGGAAGTGGCGCCTTTCGAATGGATCTACCAGAAATTCACCTTCGTTTTGGGCGGAATGCTCATCCCCCTGGATTTCTATCCGGCCTGGCTGCAAACAATAGCCAAGTCCCTGCCATTCGCTTACATGATGTACGGACCAGCGCGCCTGTTCGTCCGCCCCGACATGCAGCTTTTCACGCTAATCATCCTCGGGCAACTCCTCTGGCTGGCCATCTTCGGCGGTTTGCTGGCCCTTGTATTCTCACGCGGGATGAGAAGGCTGGCAATCAATGGAGGCTGACAACCCGAAATTCTTGCTTTTTGTTTTTTGTTTTTTTCCTCCCGTTTTATAACCTATATAGGACCAATGTTTCGCGAACTTAAATTCCTGCTCTCCCTCTGGAAAACCAACCTCGCCGCGGCGATGGAATACCGCGCCGCGTTCATCGCCCAGTCCATCGGCATGATCCTGAACGACGCGGTCTACTTCGTCGTTTGGATCATCTTCTTCGACCGCGTCCCGTCCATTAGCGGCTGGCAGTTGACCGACATGTTCATCGTCTTCGGCATCTCCGCCAGCGCCTTCGGGCTGGCCGGCCTGCTCTTCGGCAACGCTTTCAACCTGGGCGACATCATCGTCAAGGGTCGGCTCGACTACTACCTGTCCCTGCCGCGGCCAACCTTGCTGCACGTCCTGGCATCCCGCGTTGTCCCGAGCAGTTTCGGGGATTTCCTCTACGGCTTCTTCAGTTATTGCGTTTCCGGCCAGTTCAGCCCGGATGGGCTGGGACGTTTTATCGTCGGTGTGATCCTGGCAACGACCGTCTTCGTGGCTTTCCTGGTGCTTGTCCAGAGCCTGGCCTTCTGGCTTGGCACCGGTGGCGTCTTCACCGGCATGGCCATCAACGCCATCATCACCTTTGCTATTTACCCCATCACGCTCTTCAATCAGACCGCCAAGGTTATTCTGTTCCTGGTTGTCCCGGCGGCCTTCATGGGCGCCGTTCCGGCTGGGTTCGTCAAAGGTTTTTCCTGGTCCACACTCGGGTTGATGCTCCTTGGAGCAACCGGGTTCCTGGTACTGGCCATCCTGGTCTTCCATACCGGTCTGCGCCGCTACGAGAGCGGCAGCGCCATCCAAACCGAAGTCTGATGAATCCCAGCAAACAGGGTGCAATGATAATGGTATGGAAGACCCTTAAATCAGAATACCTTCTGGTTAAATTGGCACCAATCTGCATCATCTCCTGGTAACCCCAGCGGGTGTAAAATAAGCCGAATTATATTAGGAGGTTTCCATGCCAGTTCCAGATAAGAATTTCCTTCTTCATCGTATAGACGAGACGCGTGAAAAAATCGAAGACCTCCTGCCAGAGATTGATCCTGATAAAGAAATTTATCCTGGCTGGACCATCAAAGACATGCTGGCCCATATGACCGGCTGGGACGATGCAACCATCGCCTCTTTGCGTGCCCACATGGTCGGATGTCTGCCCTCCATACCAGCCATCCGCAGTCTCGATAAGTACAATGCCCTGACCATATCATCCCGCAAGGACCTGGACTATGAACACGTTCTGAAGGAATGGCGTGTTGCCCGCCAGGTATTGCGCACTCTCATCGAGCAAATGCCTGAGGATAAATTCTTCAGTCCGGTCATCGTCCCGTGGGGTAAAAAGACCACTGTTACCCATCTGGTGGATATCTTCCGCGGCCACGAGGAAGAGCACGCCCGGGATATTATCACCTGGCTTAAACATCCTGAAAAACCACTCACAAAAGAAGGGAACTAATATGTCTACTTCCATTACATCAGAACAGTTTATTAGAGCCACGCCGGCACAAGTGTATTACGCCCTGACGCATGCCACTGCCCTGCACGAATGGCTTTGTGATTTTGCCACTGTTGCCCCGCGTCCCGGTGGGCGGATGTACCTGTGGTGGCATGGCGACTTCTACTCAGCCGGAGAATATATATCATTGGAAGAAAACAAATCCGTCAAATTCAAATGGTTTGGTCGCTCTGAACCCGCCGCCACCGAAGTGACCGTCACACTGACTCCCAAACCCGATGGCACGCTGGTGGTTTTCAACCATAGCGTACCGGATGGGGAGGATTGGAAACAACGCGCCCAAGGATTCAAGACCGAATGGGATTCCACCCTTGCCAACCTTGCCTCCGTAATCGAAACCGGTCTCGACCGGCGCACGTTCGACCGCCCGATGTTGGGGATCAACATCAGCGATTTCAACCCGGACATTGCCAAAACCCTGCGAGTGCCTGTCAGCCAGGGTGTGCGGCTGGACGAGGTACGCCAGGGCATGGGCGCTTACGCGGCTGGACTATGCAAGGACGATGTCATAGTTGAGCTGGACGGAAAATCCATCACCAACGATTATGGCAGCTTTGTGGCCGCGCTGACCGGCAAGAAAGGTGGCGACAAGGTCCAAGTTGTCTTCTACCGCGGACCGCAGAAAAAGGCGGTCACCATGGAACTGACCAAACGACCGGTCCTGGATATCTCCTGGAACCCGGTTGAACTGGCCAAACAGGTGCATCTCAAATACGATGACGCTCTCAGCCGGCTGGAAGCCTGTTTCAAAGATGTCAGCGAAGCCGAAGCGGACCGGGAACCTGCTCCCGGCGAATGGAGTGCCAAACAAACCCTGGCTCACCTGATCCAATCTGAGCGCGGATGGATCGCCAACCTGGATGACTCGGTTGGCGGATACGAGCGACCCGCCGACGATTGGGGCGGCAACCTCCCGGCTCACGTCAACGCCACGGTCAAGGCTTATGGCACGATCAGAGGTCTGCTTGATGAATTAAGACGCCTTTCAATTGAAATGGTCGCCTTCCTGGCTGCCTTGCCGAATTCCTTTGTGGAACGTAAAGCCGGTTACTTCCTGACCGCGGCCCAGATGCTCGAACTGGAATCGCACACCATCGCTCACACAGACCAGATCAACGCAGCTATTGCTATGGCAAGGAAAAAATAGGAGCGGACACGTCCCCAGAGGAGAAAACGCGGACTAAACCCATGTCAAAACGCCTTCTCCCCGTCTTCCTGATCGCCAGTCTTCTGCTGTCCTGCAATATACTGGTCTTGCCATTCGCGCCTCCTACACCCACTCGCACGCCTCTCTCCCCTGCAGCCACGACCACATCCGTACCGCCTCCGCCGGTCTCCCTGACAGGAGCACCGTTCAATATTTCCTGGGACGACCGCTCTCTCTTCCGACAGAACCTGACAAACTCTGCACAAAGCATCCTAGACGGGCTGCCCGGCGCCAGCATCTATCACATTGCATTCAGCATTGGCGAACCGCCCACCCGCCTCAACGGCGTGGAGGACGTCCGCTACACCAACCAGGAGACAGTCACCCTGACCGAGGTGGATTTTGCCATTTTCTCGGAAATTCTCGGTGGCAGCATCTTGATCAAAAACGTAACGCTCGACAATCAAACCGTCAAGGTCATCCATCAGACCGGGTTGATGCGCCTCCCGCTGACCACACCCCTCCTGCCAGGAGACTCTGTCATCATCCATGTGATATTTGAAGTCACCGTCCCGGCTCAGGGTGGGGATTTCTATTACGGCATTTTCGGTTATAACGATGGCATCCTGTCGCTGGCACATGCCTATCCCACCATCCTGGTCTATAACGAGCAGGGCTGGAACAACCAGATGCCCGACCTGGATGGCGACCCACTCTTCTCGGATGCCAGTTTTTACCTTGTCTCGGTGGACGCCCCGGAAGATCTGGTGCTGGCGGCCTCCGGGAAGGAGGTTGACCGCACGGAGGCTGCGGGCAGGCAGCAGGTCCTGTATGCCGACGGGCCAGCGCGCGATTTCTACCTGGCAGCCAGTTCCAGTTTCATCAAACAGTCCGAAACCACCGGTGAACACACCATCAACAGTTATGCCCCGGCCAGCCTGAGCCAGTCTGCACTGTCTGCGCTTAAGACGGCCGCATCTGCCATCGCAGATTTTAGCAATCGATATGCTCCCTATCCCTACACCGAGTTTGACATCGTCCCCATCATCACCTCGGCGGGTGGGGTTGAATTCCCGGGCCTGACCTCGATTGCTAAGGATGTTTACAATGAGCCTGATTTCTTGGAAATCGTTGTAACGCATGAGATAGGCCACCAGTGGTTCTACAACCTGGTCGGCAACGCGACTCAGGACCAACCCTGGCTGGACGAATCGATGGCGGAATTTGTCACCTGGCAGTACTACCTCGATCGACATGGCACTCAGGCGGCACAGTCTTACCGGGATGAGATGCAGGCCACCTGGGATACGCTCAATGACGAAAATATCCCAATCGGGCTGCCGGTTTCTTCGTATACAAGTGACGGTTATGTCGCCATTGTCTACGGCCGCGGGCCGTTCTTTCTCCTGGCTTTGCGCGACCAGATGGGCCAGGAAACCTTTGACCGATTCCTGGCTGACTATACCCTCCGCTACGAGTGGAGCATTGCCACCACGACTGATTTCAAACAAACTGCCGAACAGACCTGCGCCTGTGACCTGACTCCATTGTTTGATGAATGGGTAAATCCGTGAAGGAGAACCTCCATGTCCGCTTATGTGATCGTAGATATTGAAATCACAGATCCTGCTGGTTATGAAGAATACAAAAAGCTGGCTCCCGCTGTTGTAAAATTATTCGGTGGTAAATACCTGGCGCGTGGCGGTCCAAACGAGACTCTCGAAGGTGACTGGAAAGCCAACCGCCTAGTTATTCTCGAATTTGAAAACACCCCCAGGGCCAATGCCTGGCTCAACTCGCCCGAATACGCCCCGGCACGCAGTCTGCGCCACAGATACGCCCTCTCCAAAATGGTCGTCGTGGAAGGCGCATAATAATAAGCCCGGGCCAACCCATCGCCCCGGGTTGCACCACTGCTTGCAGACGTTGGATTCCGGGTATGATGGCGGAACGCTCAACAAGTTCGCCCCATCGATCTCTGTCGCTGGCACAGCCTCCCTACACCCGCCCCATCATTTGGAGGCGAAAATGAATTTCGCATTGTGGATCATCCAGGTAATTCTGGGAATAAAGTTGATCACTGTTTCCTACACGCATGGTTTTCATCAATCCCTGTCAACCATGCAGGAAGCGATTCAAAAGATGGGAAAGCTTTCGCGATCAATCCTCTATGGGGTTGCAGCCTTCACATTCATTGGAGCAATGGGATTAATCCTGCCGGGTGTTTTGGGGCTATCCGCCTGGATAACCTCAATAACCGCGCTTATCCTCTCTATCATGCTGCTGATCTCAATTTTTTTCCATATCAAGTCTCGGGAAAAACCAAAGATATTCGTCAGCGTCGTTCTTTTCGTGTTTGCTGCATTTGTCGCTTATGGGCGGTGGGCGCTTATTCATTAGCAGTTTAAGGTTCGTTTGGTTTACAGTCGGGGATGAATATGAGTACCAGCAGCCAGCAAAGGCCGAGAGAAAGCCGCCAGGGATGCTGTATGGCATCGTCTCCCTCTGATAAAAAATCCTAATTCCGTGGGGCCTGCCATGATATAGCCCTTTTGCCTGTGGAGGGAGAAAAATCGCGGTGGGTACTTGAAATCTGCGTCGACTGGCGCGATAATCTTTGTGACCCCATTCACGAATTGCATTACGGGGTGGGAAGCCTTTCTTCAATTCTTACTTATTGTTCAATAATAACCAAAAGGAAAAAATGAGCCACCTTCTTCCAGACTCCCCCATCATCTTGTTTCTTGGTTTAGGTTTCATTCTATTAATCAACTGTGGAATAATAACATGGACGATTTGGACAAGTATCCGCCTGAGCAAGGTGGAACCTCCAAAATTGATTTTTTTGTTTGTCATCGTGTTTCTCGAGATCCTGCTGGGAGGTTTGACGGTATTTGGTGTCAAATCAATCAAGAACAATCTTTTCATTGACATTGGATCCGGCTTGGGGATGACATTCCTATCCGGCATAATCTTCATAAAATTAATACTCAAGAACAGCTGGAAGAAATCGCTGCGTGTATGGGCTGTTGCCACGGGTATGCAACTGGTGTTCGTGCCGGTTTGTTCGGCGGTCATGGTAGTGGGCTGGGTAAGATTATTATTATTACTTTACCCTCCCCAATTCTAAACCAGTCCAATGCGTATTTCATTTTAAAAGGTCCTGGGCGGGCTGGTCCTCATCGCGGCGGTTATTCTAGCAGTTTTCCGTACACTGCCTCCGTACGCTTTATCCGCCTACGCATCTGCAAATGAATTTTCTGCCAAGCGCGCAATTGAAACGATTAAGGCGATCACGAGTTCACCGCGCCTGGTTGGTTCCCCCGCTTACGAGAATGCCAAAGAGTACCTTCTTGCACAACTGTCGACCCTGGGATTGGATGTTTCTGCCTGGTTTTTTCTGTCTTATTTACCGTAACGGGTCGGTCACTCTGGTCACCCGGTATGACCTTGATCCCTTGCTCCCTCTATTCCTTGACCGATGAAATCTACTAGCTCTTTACTCCCGGTAAATCGGCTTCATAAAGGGACTTATTAATTGATACCTACACCGCCCTGGGTGGTGTAGTCTTATTGAGGAAATAAGAATGGGTAAGAAACGAAATAAACCACTTGGATAAATAAACGCCTCCTGTACGATCGTACGGGAGGCGCATGCTAAGTCTAGATATTCAATCCCACCCCGAACCCCTAAAAGGGAGATGTACCTTCAATGCCTCACGGTGTTGAAGTAGCACTCCCAACGGGGGTGCTTCGCGAAGGCCACCTTGGCCATCGGCACAATCCAGTGTCACACTGTTTCAAATTGGTTTATTTCGTCGAGTTGTTCGAATTCTTTTTCGCCAATGCGAAGATCTTTTTATTCCCGCGGGTTATAATTTCATGTAACTCTTTGACGATATCCCGGTCATGGATCCCTTGAATTGATAGGGGGTCAGGGATATCATAATAACGCCCATCGACAACTTCCGATAGTAAATAGACTTTTTTTGATTGGTCTGGAAATTCAATCTGAAGCGCCTCTTTATGACCGGTTTCCATAACAAGGATCAGATCATTCCGGGAGAGCATGTCCGCAGTGACCTGCTTGCTTTTATGGGTACTGACATCCATCCCAAAACGACGGGCATCTTCGACGGTTTGAGAGTGGATCCGCGCTCCACTTCTTGTCCAGGTTCCTGCGCTGTCGATCACCCACTCATTCGCACCCAGCGCATCCTTAAGCGTATCTCTCAGGAAAGCCGCAGCCAGAGGCGAGCGATATAGATTGGCGGTGCAAACGAATAATACAGATGGCATTACTTTTCGATCCTTCGCCTGGAGGCGTTATGGAGTGGGAGTGGGAGTGGGAATGGGAGAGGGGATGGGGGTGGGTGATACCGCCCGAGGTACGAGCAACCAGTCCCCTGCTCTGGGAATGAAATCAACACCCACAGCATTGTAGTGCTTGAATTCATTCAGATCAACTGAGAGCTGATTCGCCAGGTCTACCATTGATATTTCTTTTGTAACGTTGTAGACCTCAAAAGCCGGCAGCCCTTGCGTATCAATATTAACCAAGGGGATTACGATCTTCCAGCCTGTCAATAACGGGGTAGGCAATCGATAATTACATGCCAGCAGTGTCTCCACCGTGGTGCCATGCTTGGCAGCGATCAGGTCAAGGCTTTCCCCATCCTGGATCTGGTGGATCATAAATTCATGATTTATTCCAAGCGGTTTTTCCAGCCGTAGAAGTGGTCTTGAGGTTGGTGTGTCTTCAGAAGTTGGAGAAGGTGTTGGAGGTTTCGTCGGTGAAAGAACGGTGGGAGTGATTTCCGTGCTTGTTTCAGTAGATTCGATCGTCACGGTGGCAGCAGCAGGGAATTGGCCAGAACTTCTCCCCCGGGTAATCAACAGCCATGTGACAATGATCATCAGGACCACCAGTATCGCGCCCCACAACCACTTTCCATTTACATTTCTCTTGCGTGAACGTCTCCCATAGAAAGCGTGAAGCCCAGCCGGCAAGAGCGCATCAGGCTCAGTGATATATTCCTCACAATTCGGGTAACCGCTTGTCAGGCAAAACTGTTCCTGGTGCCCGACGGCGATCGCTGCCACTCGTTTGGCGTGGTAACAGCAATTAAACTCAGAAGGAAAGGAAAAAGCTGTCCCCGGGTCTGATCTTTGTCCAAGGTAAGGGCATATTCTATATTTCCTATTCTTATCTTCTTCCATATTTAGCACATCTCTACTGCTTTTTCCATAGCACCGTGAACAATGATCGATCAAAATTAACGGATTTACAGAAATTTGGGTTCAAGCATTGCGTGGTACCCTGAAATTCCTTGGGAATATCCTGGTTTATTAAGACCGTCGTAGGTGGATTTATCATCCGCAACCCGGTGTACGCCATATCCCGTTAATGCTCAGCGAATCGATTTGCTCGAGAGGCATGGATGAGGCCTCCTATTCTTGTTGGTCTGAAAGGTTTTCCAATCCGGGCTGGAGAGATGTTTCCTGTTTGTTGCTCTTGCGGGATCTCCGTTTTCTAGAACCGCGTGATTTGCCATCCGAGTAATACGCATATTCGCGCCCGTATTTATGGTAATAGCCGCGATAATAGCTATAGTGGGATTTTCTTACATCCACTCCATTCAGCACAACGCCAACGATATTCGCTTTGACCTGCGCTAGTTGCTCGAGGGTGTGCTTTATGGCAGCCCGTTTTGTTTTGCTTGGGCGAACCACCAAAATAACACCATCGGCGAGATTGGCCAGCACATTTGCATCCGTTACCACCAGCGATGGAGGGGCATCCAAAAACACTACCTCATACTGTGCCTCCAAAGTCTTGATAATCTCGACCATTTTCCGGGAGCTGATCAATTCAGAGGGATTCGGAGGCAGGCTTCCAGATGAGAGCAAATAGAGGTTCTTTACTTCGGTCGGTTGTACGGCTCCGTCGAGATTTTCCTCTGGCCGGATAAATAGATCGGTCAGGCCTGAGTGGTTTGGCAGCTCGAATAGTCTATGCAAGCGCGGCCGGCGCAAATCGGAATCGACGACCACCACCTTACGCCCGCCCTGCCCAAAGACACAAGCCAAATTCCCCACAGTGGTCGTTTTTCCATCCTCCGGGGACGGACTGGTGACAAGCAGCGTATGGAGGGGAGATGTAACGCTGGTGAACTGTAGATTCGTACGGATAGAGCGAAAGGCTTCCGAGACCGGCGAGCGCGGTTGCTTTTCTGTTATCAGCTCATTGCCATTGTTGGAATTAAAGTTGGCGATCATCCCCAGGATCGGGATGCCCCATTTTCGGGTGATCTCCTGCGGATCACGGAGCGAATCGTCCAGGAACTCGATCAAGAAGACGATCCCGGCCCCAAGGAAAAGGCCCACCACGGCTGCCAGTATCGCTGACTGGAACGGGTGCGGTTGGATAGGCCCCCCCGGCGTCACAGCCGGATCTTTCAGGAGAATGCCCGACGAGGATTGGGATTCCGCCAGCCTGATCGATTCATAACTTTGCAGCAGGATGGTATAGGATGTGCGATAATTCTGTAAGGATGTTTGCATCTCGGCTTGCTGGCTCACCCGGGATTGCAAGGTGGATTGTGTCTGCTGGATCAAGCTGGCGCGTTGATCCAGTTCCTCCTGGGTTCGTACAACGTTGTCTGGTGTAAGTAGTGCAGTCAAAGTGGTATTATCATCCTGGATTTCCTGCCCCAGTACCGCCAGGTCGGCCGAGGTGGTTTGGATCTGTTGCTCAAGCGTATCCATTTGAGTCTTGAGATTCTGCTCAGAATCTGCATAACGGGCTGCCTGATCGGCCTGGATCTGTTCGCTGAAGACAGTCACCAATGTATTGGCGATGGATGCCGTTAGCTCCGCATCTGTATCGGTTACCGTGACAGATAAAAGTTGGGTGTTGGTTATCGGCGTTACTTGGACAGATCCTGGCAGCTTCTCCAACCCCAAACGCTGGGCAACTGAATCCAGGACCGTTCGAGTGGTCATCATCTTTGAATAAGTCCCCGCCAATTGCTGCCCGATGTATATTGAGGTGGTTGAATCTTGAGCAGATGGCGCAACGTTGATCATCGCCATGGCCGAAGCCTGGTAGATCGGCGTCTGGCGGCTTGATAGGTAATACGCAGCCCCTCCGGCCAGGAGGGCCAACAAGATCAGCAACCATGCCCAGTGCCATAACAGGCTGGCATACTCGGTGATCATTTCAGCGGTGGATTGCTCTTCTGACAGGTTCGTATTTTCCATGACACCATTGTACCTTTCTTCTGAATTTAACTCTATCCTTACATCCGATGGGGGTGCATCATATATTACATTGCAGGCATGTTTTACCCTAACGCCCTCTGAGTCTGCAGAGAAATCTTCTTTTTGCCTTTCCTGGTGCTATTATCATCCCCTTAAGGGACTGCGTACTCTCTGGTGAATGTTCTTGTTTTTCTGGAGTACGAACTCTCTTCAATGCGCAGCAAGGATCTGCTGATTCGCCACAAGGGAACGATAATATTCGCTGGACTCCATCAATTCCTGATGAGTACCGATTGAAACCAGGTGATCTTCATTAAGAACGAGAAGCCGCGTCGCATTTTTTACGGTGGTCAGACGGTGGGCGATCAGAAACAAGGTCTTCCCCTGGGTTATGTTTTTCAACGCCTCAATGAATGAATTCTCCTTCAGGCTGTCCAAGGCGGAAGTGGGTTCATCGAGGATGAGAATATCGGGGTCTTTGATCAGCGCCCGGGCGATCGTCAGGCGCTGCTTCTGACCTTCTGACATGTTAACACCTGTTTCCCCGACCAGCGAATGGTATCCTTCCGGCAGTCCGGAAATGAAGTCGTGGATCCCGGCAGCTTTTGCGGCCTTGATGACAAGTTCCTCGCTTGCTTCAGGGTTTCCATAGCATAGATTGTCCAGCATGGTTCCCGAGAGCAGCAGGCTGCTTTGCGAGACATAGCCGATCCTCTGGCGCAGGGAGGATAGTTCATACTCGGAAGCCGGCCGCCCATCGAACCAGATTTCGCCCCGGGTGGGCCGGTACAACCGTAGGATCAGGCTGATCAAGGTGGTTTTCCCAACGCCGCTTGGGCCTACGATGGCAATATGCTCGCCAGGATTAACATGGAAGGATAAATTCTGTAACACCGTATCGCGGCCATCGTATGAGAAGGTTACATTCTTAAAATCGACTTCTCCCTTCAGCCTTTCGACTTTCTGTCCAACTCCCAGATTCTCTTCAGGGACGATACTAAATAGGGCTGAAACACGCTCCAGTGCCGCCAGGGCATTTTGAAGCGAGAGATTGGCCTGGGCCAGGTAGGTTGCCGGGCTGTACACATATCCCAGGTAGGATTGAAAAGCCAGCAGGGAGCCCAGCGTCCACTGGCCTCGGATGATAAGATAAGCGCCAACGATTAAAACAACCCCCCGGGCAGTGATTGGTACGATGCCGATCGCCAGGCCGGCCAGCGAACTCACAACTGATTGTTCCATCTCGATCTGCCGGTTTTTTTTAACTTCAGCCATCACCCGCTCGCTCTCGCGCTGCTCGGAGGCAAAGGTTTTGATCAGCGGGATGGTGGCCAATGTCTCTTGAAAACGCTGCAGCATATTGGCTCTCTGTTCCATGCCATGATGGCCGAGGTTGCGAATGCGGCTCGAGAAGTAACGCACACTGAGCACCAGCAATGGCAAAACGACCAATGTGGCGATCGCCAGCCGCCATTCCAGGTAGAATAGAAATACGATCCCGCCGATGAAGCTCAGGATATTGCTGGCGATGTATACAATACTGCTGGAGAAGAACCAGCGCAGGCCTTCCACGTCCGAAGACAGGCGCGAGATCAGGTAACCGATCTCTTCCTTATCGAAGAACGTCTTGGGCAGGCGCAGTGTGTGGTCAAGCAGGGTCTGCTGAATATCGATCAGGATGCCCTGCTCGAAACGTGCGAAGTAAAACTGCTGCATGGCTCCACCCCCCATCGTCAGCAGTTGAGTTCCTCCCAGGAGCAGGATGACGATTGGGATCAGGTCCACCCGCCGCGCCAGGATCACATTGTCTATCAGGTAACGGGTGATCAGTGGCTGCGGAAGTGATACCAGGGTGGTGACCAGGATCAAAACCGCGCCAACCACTCCTTTGCGCCAGTGACGGACGAGGAACGGGCGCAGGTTGCGCAGGTTGGCGCGCGGGCTGGAATAGCCCTTTTCGCCGCTGATCTGATCCTGCGACGGTGCGTGGGAAAGACCTTTCTTTAAATAATCAAACCAGTTTTGCGTTTTCAAGCATCAGTTCCTGCAGGATCATCACGAAGCGCTGTGCAGCCAGTGGGATAAAGGATCGCCAGGTCATAAGGTTTGCGACATACAAAGCGCTGCTGCGACGGGAACCATAAAGCCACCGTGCGCTTTTTATGGATGTATTTGACCAGCGCGCCGCTCTCGTTGTTCAGGCTCAGCCTTACGATCGTTGGCTGCCATACGCGCGCTACCAGCCCGCTGAGCCGCAACAATTGGTAAGGCCGCCAGAAGATCCGGCGTACAAAAATATCCAACCATAGCCCGGCCCAATGAACTCTCGCCTTCCACAGCCCCCGCCAGCCTCCCAGCACGGGTCTCACCACGCCCCCGCCTTTCACGTGTTCCACCCTCCCGATCACCTGCTCTACCTGCACCTGAAATGCATCATAACGCAGGTTATTATCCCCGCGCGTGATCAACTGCGCCCCGGAGATGGAGACTAGGCGATGGACAATGTTCCGGTTTCGTGATGGGTAGCTAAACACAAGAACGTCCCCCGCGGCAGGGGCTTGTTCCAGCGGACGCACAAAGAGCAGCTGGCCGGGGCGGAAAGTCGGCAACATGCTTGGGCCATTGTAGATAAAGCAGCGCGTCAAACCCTCTGCCCTGGCCCAGGAGGGGATGTTTTCCGCCTCAGTCAGGGAACCGTTCGCGTATAACATTCCAAAAATCCGGGCTTTTTCGGAAATGTAATTCGTAGCTGGGAACATGACGCGCTACTTCTGCCAAAGTGGTAAAAGCGTTCTTTAATATATCCCCAAAAAGCACTTGGCTCCCATGGTCGTTCAGATTTTCTAACAAACGTTTTACTGTCTCAGCATGCGTGATCGGAAGAAGCAGGTCTTTATGATCCTGAACTAAGAATAAAAAAGCATTAACGGGAATACCTTGATGCGAATAAGCAATATCCGATAGTAACCATTTTCCCGTCTCTCCTCGGTAAACAACCACATGATCGTCATGAATGATTTTGTCGCCTTGCGTTGAGCTCAGAGAAGAAATTGTGCTCTTGCCAGCGCCTGACGCCCCCAAGAACAAGTATCCTTGATCTTTGTGGAGAATCCCGGCTGCATGAAAAAGCCCCCTGCCTTGTCTGATATGGCAATAGGCGGATATTTTGGGTAAAAGATCAGCCAACCGTGCTTGCGTCTCGATAAAGTTTTGTTTGGAACAAAGCCAAAATAGGCAGGGAGTTTTATTGTTTCGAAGCCAAAATACACCCAAATTAGGGGCAATTTCATCTCCGTGCTCATAGATAACACGCCATGCTTTTAATTGCGTTCCTGGTAAAGAAGTATTGATCTGGTACCAGGCACGATAAATTTCATTCCAACGAGGATCTCTTGATGAATCAAGTATACGATCCTTGAAATCTGCCTGAGGAAATACAATGACCAATTCTTCTGTTAAATTACTCGCATACCCGTTCGCAAACCAGTAATCTGCAAATTCAGCCCAAATAAGCTTTGAGCTGTTTTTCACTGGGGGCAGGAAATGTAATTTCATCGTCAGAATGGTGAGGTTATTAACCCGGAAAAGCAATTGGTGATTTTTTCAAAACCCGAAGAAATAAATTGGACTACTAAAAATTTGTCCAATTTCAGGTTATTCTAAATGGATCTTAAGAATTTGTGCCAGTCAATTCTACGTGCGAAGAATTATTTCAGCCCAAATATCAACCTAAGTACATAGGAATTACTGTGAATAAAAAAAAGGGTGCTGGATGGACCTATAGCCACCCAGCACCCCCTATTAATTGCCATCATCCAATTCCGAGACAGCCTAGCCAGCCACAGTCCCGTTTACACAACTCAAGCCAGCAAAGCCTCCAGTTGTAGTGCATACGAGATAAGGATAAACAGTTGTGCCACCGCCACATGTTTCCAGAGCAAGTGCGCCAGTTACTGTACAATCACCTACAGCCAACTCACTGTGACCGCTCAGGCATGAACCAGAAGAAATTGATATTTCTGTCAAGTCTCTTCCCATTGGCTTCGTATATTTTCGGCTCATAATGACTGCTCCTTTTGATTAAGGTAGGAAAACAATTAATTAGTTGGAAACAAATTTTATTTCTTTGCTCTAGAGTAAGATCAACTTTTCCGTGATGCAGGAAATAAACCACTTTCTTCTGCCATTTGGCAAAACCAAAACGGAGCCGTCAGTCGTTTGCTTGCATAGTAATTCTGTGCCAAACAATTTCCTTTGCATAATTTTTGGTGAACGCAATGACTGCATACTCCATCTAAAGGCAGCTTAATTGTATCACGTATTTTCCGCAAGGCAAGATTATTGATCCAAACATCTCGAACTGTTTCTTGACCCAACTGTCCAAAAACGAGCTCCTTTTCTTGAGTCCCGATCCCGCACATTGCCAGATGTCCTGTCGCAAGAATTCCAAGGATATGCTCAATATTGCAGATCTCGCCCCGATTTCTAAGCAAGCGGCTGATCCCATGAAAAGCCATTGGCCAACTGTATGATACCGGAATCGAAACGCTCTGCTGTAGATCTTTCTCAACCCACTGGCCCAATTGAACTAGTTGTTCAATATTAAGCCATTCCCCTCGCTCCTTCATTTGCTCTCCACGCCCTGATGGTTGGAGCAGGTTGAATTTAACTGAACCACAACCAATTTTCTCCGCCCACCGGACCAACGTCTCCATCTCGTCTACGTTGCCGGGGAACAGGCTCATGATTACCTGCGGCCGATAACCGGCATCTATTAGATCGAGAATACCTTGTTGAGCCCGTTCAAAACTTCCCGGAACATTACGCATATAGTCATGGGAAGACGATGTAGCGCCATCCAGGCTTACTGAGATGAACCCTAGGGAAGTTATTTCCTTAAGGTGGTGAGCCAATGTGGGGGTGATTAGCGTGCCATTCGTTTCCAGCACGGTATTCAATCCCTGCTCTGTTGCATGTTCCACCATTTGCACAAAATCGGGGTGTAGCAATGGTTCTCCCCCTGTGAACTTAATGCTTTTTAATCCCAGTGGTAATCCTTCTGCGATGGCAATTTCATACAACCAATAATCCAGGCATTGACCTGTACCACCACTCGCTTCGAAAGTGGGAGCAATCCAACAATGCCTGCAGGCCAGATTGCACCCTCCAGTAAGATAAATATAATAGGTATTAAGCGGCGGAGCACCTTCAGGGAGTTGATTTATATCATTAACCATTTTCGATAACCACTATGATTAAGCACGTAAATCATCCGATAAAGTAATAAATGGGTCTTCGCCTTTTAATACCCGATAGCAATCCATCGGATTGCGTGTATTGAAATCTCCGCTATCATGAATAGCGCCTGCCGGACAACCGCCTTTACAAAAGCCCTGATAAGCACAGTCCCTGCAAGTGTCCAGCGAACTAAGCGGGATTTCCCGCCGCTGGCGCAAGGCAACCATAATGGGGTGATTCAACCAAATATTCTGAAAGTTATCTTTACCAACCGTTCCTAAATGTAACACACTCAATATGGTACAAGGGACGATCGTGCCATCATGCAATACTCCGAGTTGGTTAAAAACACCACCGCAAGAACTTAATGTACCACGTCCGGGCAGACTGGTCTGCCCATTAGCCAGCATGTCATCCAAGGTTTTCAACTCTTGGGCCAGGATCAGCGGACCAGCCTGAGCTCCAATCCGGTGATCATATTTTTCGGACAAACGCGTCAAGACCTGCATAGCCTTCTTACGCTGAATCGGAGTGAGGATGATGTTTTCTTCAGTGCGGTCGGTTGCACCACAGGCATAGGCCTCGTTGGTGCTAAAACTGGAGAGACCCACTTCCTCCAGCAATAAATGGGCAACGTTTTCCAGGTCATCCACGTTGAAACGGTTGACCGTGACGCGTACCGTGGCCGGATACCCGGCTTCCTTGAGCAGTTTCAGCCCGCGCAACGCCCGCCCAAAACTCTTCGGACGGCTGCGGTCGTGTACCTCAGCGCTGGAGCCATCAACCGAAATCTGGATCGAATCCAACCGTTGGCGGCGCTTACCGATCTCGAACTGGGCTAGCATTTTCTCGGTGATCAGCGTACCATTACTGAGCAACGTGTAGCGCATACGATTGGCAATGACGCCATCGATCAACTCGAACAAATCGGGATGGGAAAATACTTCCCCTCCGGTCAGACAAACAGACATGACACCTAACCGCCCCAATTCGTTGAAAAACGATATCCAGCGTTCGGTAGGCAGATCGGTGCGCCTCACCATTTCGTCGGCATAGAAGCAGTATTGACAGGCCAGGTTACACTTACCGGTAATGGAGATATCCACCTTGCGAGGGGCAGACATCACTTGCGAATCACCCATAATTGGTTAACCTATCCCTTTGCATTTCTCAACTGTGCCAATAAATCCACTGGCTAACATGCTGTCCACAAATTCCCGGACATCATGGACAACCTGGTCCAACGGAACCTCATCGAAGCCTTTTTGGACTTCGGCCACGATCTCATCCTGTGTGCGGGCCACGCCGCATTGCTGCCAGATGAACAGGCCGGTGGTATTGATCACCTTCACCTGGTTGGTATCGGGGTTGAAAAGCAGGGCGCCCTCATCCGGGTCCTCTTCTCGCAGGACCACATCCGGGTTTCGCAAAAAACAGGTTGCAACGGCAGATGTCATTTCCATATTCTCCTGAAAGTCAGGTTGAAATTCAAGCACACCATTTCGATCCATTTCTGCACATAATTCCAATACATCAAGTATTATTTGTGTTTCCGGATAATCATTACTTATATCATGGTTTTTGGCAATTTCAGCCGCCACCTGTTCCGGGGTTCGCTTCCCGTCCAACAGACGGATGATTTCAACTGCGCTCGGGTTCAGCTCCACCAGACGGCGCTCCGGGACGATCAGGACTAGGCCGCCGTCGTCGAAGGTCTCGAGGATGGCATCTTTTGAAAGTTTATAAAAGGACATATCTGGCTCATCCACACAAATTGCAATCTCTTTATTTGGTATCCATCTTCTGCAGGGCTTCTTTTACCGCCTGCGCAACCCAGTGCACCTGTTCATCGCGCATGGTGGGGTAAAGCGGCAGGGTCACCTCTCGAGAAGCAGCCTCTTCGGTGACCGGCAGGGAAGAACCGCCTCTTTGCCATTCTGATTCATAGATGGAAAAACGGTGCACGGGCGGGTAGTGAATGCTGGTCTGGATGCCGCTTCTCTTCAGCGCCTCCATAAAGCGGAGGCGATCTGTGCCCTGCGGAAGCAGGACCGGCAGGATGTGATAGCAGGATGTGCCGCGCTCTTCCGAAAAGGGCAGACTCACCTTGGGTGCCAGCTCATTTAACAGCTCGCGGTAGAGCAGGGTCAGCTCCCGGCGCCGTTCATTCCCGGCCGGCAGCTTGCGCAGTTGGACGCGCCCCAATGCCGAGCGCAACTCGTCAATGCGATAGTTGTAGCCCAAGGCCACCACATCATAGCTATACGCATGCCCCTGGTGGCGGTCCCAGCTCAGGGAGGTCATGCCGTGCGAGCGCAGGATGCGCAGTTTTTCCGCCAGGCTATCGTCATCGGTGGCCAGCATGCCACCCTCGCCGGTGGTCATGTTCTTGTTGGAGAAAAAGCTGTAACAACCGATCGCCCCCCAGGTGCCCAGGCTGCGCCCTTCCAGTTCGGAGCCAACCGCGTGGGCAGAATCTTCCAGCACCACCAGGTTATGTTTGCGGGCAATCTCTTGAATGGCAGGCATATCACAGGCAAAACCTGCGTAATGCATCACCAGGATGGCACGCGTGCTTTCTGTGAGGCAGGCTTCGATGGAAGCAGGCGAAAGGGTCAGCCTATCCAGGCTTTCGATATCGGCAAAGACGGGGGTGGCCCCGGTATAGCGCACGGCATTGGCAGTGGCCACAAAAGTCAGCGAGGGGAGGATGACCTCGTCGCCGGGGCCCATCCCCGCCGCGAGACAAGCCAAATGCAGGGCGGCGGTGGCGTTGGTCACTGCCAGGGTATGTTTCGCACCGATGAAGAGGGCGAACTCCTGTTCGAACTCCTTGGTGACCTCCCCCATACTCAGCCAGCGGGAGCGGATCACCTGCAAGGCAGCTTCTTCTTCCGCCGCTCCAAAATCAATATCAGCCAACGGTACACGCCATTCCATTATTAATCCTCAGGTAGAAATTGTTTCTTCATATTGCAGAAGTCCTGGTTGGCCTGGGCGTAATCGTCCGGGCGGCCAAGGTCCATCCAATAACCATCAAAGGTGTAGCCGTTGACCGTCTCACCACGGTCAATCAGTTTCAGGATCAGGTCGGGAAAGTCCAGATACTGTCCGGCCGGGATATACTCCAACACGCACGGCTCAAATACGTATATTCCCATGCTGACTGTGTAATCGGTGGTGGGCTTCTCGATATACCCGGAGACCCGCTCATCCCCATCACACTGGATTACACCCAGATCTATCTTAACCTGCCGAGGGTGGGCCGCGATGGTGGCGATCCCGCCCTTGTGTTTGTGAAAAGCGACCAGTTTCTTAATATCCAGTGTGGTCAGCACATCCCCATTGGTGACTAAAAATGTTTTATCCAAACCTTCCACCAGCGCAATCGGGCCAGCTGTGCCAAGTGGTACCTGCTCATAGCTGTAAGTAATGTCCAGGCCCCATTGGGCGCCATCCCCAAAATAAGCCCGCAGGAGGGACGCCAGATGACCAACCGTCAGGACCACATGGTTGATCCCGGCGCGCTTCATCTGGCGCAGCAAGACCTCCAGGATCGGCATATCGTCGATGGGCATGAGCGGTTTGGGAAGAATGGTGGTATAGGGTGCAAGACGGGTGCCTTTGCCCCCTGCCAATACAACTGCTCTCATATTACTTAATCTCCTTGATAAAAAGAAACTGATCCAATAAGAACACAAATAAACACGAATTTATGTAATTGCAGGCCGCCGATGCTCCTGCGGTGACGTGGCAATCTCCTGAATGCGGGGATTTCCTGATTAAGGGAAGATTGCTCCGGCACAAACCTCCTCGCTATAACGGCATGTATTGAGGAGATTGCTCATCTGCACTCCCCGGCGCCTGCGTCCGGGGCAGGTGTGCAGAAGGTGCAAGTGCCGTCGGCCTTCGACCTCGCTACGCTCCGCTCAGGCCTCCTCGCGATGAAATATGTTCTGGATTTTTTCAAAAATCGCTAATGCCCTTTGGGAAGCAAATGATCCTGCAAGATCTTGATCAGGTCTGGAATGATCACGAGCCGGACCGGGAGGCTGCGGCAAAGAGCCAGCACCTTTTCCTGCTCTGCCGGGGCGATCCGGGTGATCGCATACAGGATGACACCGATGTTGTACCGCTGGACGATTGCCGGGAGATCTTTTGTAGATCCAAGGACCGGATAGCCGTCTATGCGCATGTTATATTTGAGCGGGTCATCATCCACCATCCCCACAACAATAAAGGCGTTGGAGAGATTGCTTTTTTGCAGCAGCCAACCCGCCAACTGGCCGCAGTCCCCGGCTCCGACGATCAGCAGGCGCTCTCCCAGGATGCTCGTCCGGTGGCGCACCTGCAGCCAGCGGGATGCCAGGCCGGTGATCAGTCGCTGGCGGTAGCGCATCACGATAAATCCGATCAGAGAAAATAGTCCAATATCGATCACTAAGCCGGGTGGCACCAATAACCTGGCCGGCAGGAACCAGTTAATAGCAAATATCAGGATCGTAGCCAATCCACTCGAGAGAGCCAGGTCAAATACGAGATTGGCTGAAGCTTTCCGCCAGGAGACGCGCCCCAGCCCCAGCAGGGTATTGATCATACTGAATAATAATGCCATCGCGGCTGCAATGCCGATGGATGTTCCCCACCCCAGGTTCAGCGGGCCATTCAACCGCCAGAGCAAGCCAACCAAACCGGCAGCCAAAAAGGCGGTCAGGGAATCCACCACGAACCAGGAAACGTACCGGCGGATAAATATGGCCAGGAAACCGGAATAAAGCGAACTCTCCGGGATGAATATGCCATCTGCAGACGGAAAGAGAGAAATGAGGGTTAAAAAGATGATATCCAGATCCGAAAAGAAACTGCGCGTCCGGACGTATAGAAGGTCCAGGCGCTGTTTATCCGGCAGTATTTTCTGGAGGTACTCATCCATCACGGTCTCAGCCTTGAGCAGCTTCTCTTCTCTCCGGTAAAGCACCGAAGCCGGGCTGGTGATGCCGGGCCGGACGGATAAGATCTCCTGTCGGACAGTTTCTGCCCAGTGGGCGGTGATCTCCGGTTCCTCCGGGCGAGGCCCCACCAGGCTCATCTCGCCCCGCAGGACGTTCCATAACTGGGGAAGTTCGTTGATCTTGGAATCCCGTAACCAGCGGCCGAGGGGCGTGATGCGCTCATCGTCTTCGGCGGTGATGCATGGACCAGCATAACTCTCGGGGCACTCACGCATTGTGCGGAATTTCAGGATCTGATAGATCCGACCTTTTTTGCCCATACGCGCACCGCGGAAGGCGACCGGACCGGGAGACTCGCGCTTGATCCTGATCGCGATAACAAGGAACAAAGGACTCAGGACCATCAAGCCCAGTCCAGACAGGGCCAAGTCAAACAGGCGCTTGAGCGCTTTCCCATAGAAGGCGCCCAGGTTGAAAGGAGTTGTTGTCAGGTCAGTTTTCGATTCTAATGATTTAATAGTTTCCTTCGTCATGTCGCCTCATTGCGGCGTTTAATTTGATATGTAGAGGGTATCATACGAAGTTCAAAATGGCAACCGGGAAGAGACCAATCTTATGAGCTGGCTGAGATAATTCACCGCACACCTGCCCTGGGTGCAGGTGCCGGGGAAAGCTCACGAAACATGGAGAGCTTCCCTGCTTTTTCCTTCTCGGTGAGCTCAGTGCTCTCTGTGGTGATGATCTTTAGCCCGCTTCTTTCGCCACTCCCAATAACCGCCGGGTGGATACCGCCTCTCGACAGGTTTGCCGGGTTGAGTTGGAAGTCGTGCCGCAGGATTCTCAATCTCCCCTTTTGACAGCATGCAAAACATGTCGCCAGCGCCTCAGCAGGCTCCGCCCAGAGGGATTATGCTCGCGCCAGGCCTTGCCGGGAAAAGCCAATCTTAGGAGTGTCACCAATATCTGCGGTAAATGGTCGATCAGCGCCAACTTGACCAGGGTCGGGTAGCGTTTGCCCAAACTGGGTCGATCAGCCAGAATTGATTCGGATGATATGAGCATCTTCACTCGCAAGCGGGCCAGCCAGCCTGGGTCGAGGCGTTTGAGCATACCATCTGGGAGTGGTGTTCCCATAAAATCCCTGCAAGTCGACAGGCCATGGTATACCACCGACCAGATCCGCCACTCATCCACTAGGTCCAGGAACTGTTCCCACTCCCATGTGTCCGGAAGGTTCCTGATCCAGAGGTCTATGTCAAGACAGGTTTGTGGAAACTGCAAGCCATGCAGAGCCAAATGCAGACATAAGTAGGCCAGTGTATCGTATGGACTGAGATTTCTCTTCCATAAGTCCACACCATAACCTGCGGAATCCCCTCCTAAGCCCGTAAAAGGAATGCTCCGCTCCCAGACTGCCTCTATATCTATCGGAAAAGCCGGGAGGAACCAGGGATTGATCAGGTGTTGGTGCAGCTCGATCGCCAGGCCGAATTTATTGGAAAAACTCAACTCTTTGGGCCAATTTTCCTTGGGTAGATTTTCAAACCAGGTAATGTTCTCATGTCGATCTTTGGGACAAACCTTGAACCCAAGCCAGCACAGGATATTGACCGCCGTCAGAAAAGCCTCCGGGCGTACTAAAAGGTCAACATCCGACATACAGCGCAGGCCGCTGTCTTTGTAAAGCTGGCCCAGCAAGGCCACGCCTTTCAGCGGGATCAAGTCCACACCGGCCTGCTCAAAAGCGCCGACAACTTGCTTGAGGCGGTTTTCGATCACCAGCCAGCGGGCTTTATTCGCCCAATAAAAATTGCCCAGTTCCTGGCGGATCTTCTCGGAAAGAGAGACTTTCCCTTCTTTATCTAAAATGTACAATACTGTTGCAAAGCGCCCGACGACCGGATCGCGGCTAACCCAATCCCAATTCCCGGCCTCTTTCACATACCGGGATCGCTTACTCAACCAATACAGGACGGGTCCCTGAATACTCATTAGATTAATACTCATGGAGATTGTTGCTCCGGGAGACCATTGGGTTATTTCATTCCTCTTCCAATGCTTCTTTGTTTTGCATTAGCGGCAGTGGCCGGGTCTGCTGCTCCAGCGGTTTTTTCCCTTCCAGATAAAACCTTACCATCCCCTCGGTTTTGGCCAGGGAAGGATTGCCTGGCATCAGATGTAACAAACCTACCAACCCGGCATGGCTGACCTGGTTGAACAGGGGGTGCAGCCAGGGGTTGAATACCACCCGCTGGCGAACCAGTTTGGCATGATAACCCATGCGAAATTTGAATTCGTCCACGCTGGGAGGGGCATCAAGTGAGTGGAGACCGTAAAGAATGCAATTGATCTGCGGTCGTTGAACCATTGTCTGCGTTACCACAAAACTGAGAGCATTATTGACGTGCTCTGTCAGAAAATCTCGGTGACATTGCTGATACAACAAATAGCAACAATCATTCATCTGGAAGGTTATCACCGAGGCGGCCAATCGTCCGCATACAATCGCCCCCCAAGCTTCGAAACCCGGTAAATCTTTGGCTGCCAAACACCGCTTGCGCCAAACCTCCTGATCCAGATTGAGCCATCGTTCCTGGCGGGCGAGAGTGTCCAATTGCAAGAGCCAGCCTTCTTCAGCTAATCGCTCAAAGGAAATTGGCTCAACCGAGCAATGATTCAACCCCCGGTGTACATTCTTGCGCGCCCACTTGGCAAGATTTGCGAAATCGTATAAAGGGGCTTCATAAACTACATGATAGCTGATTCTCCCCAAGGGAGCCGTGGACGGCGTGGAATAGCGCAATCCAATCGCTTGATTTTCTTTCAAGAATTCGTTCAGTTCTGCTTCTGGCGGCTCGAGTACCCAATGATATGGAAATGCCTGAAAAAAACGGGGGCCTTGTTCAAACCAATAACTGCTGGCTGTTTTCAATACCCGATGTCCTTGGCGGCGCAGCCACTCAGCGAAGATTTCTGGGGTCACTTTTTAACCTATTTCGGAGCTTTGATCAATTCAGTTGGGATTGCACGATTAATGACAAATTTCTTATGATAACCGAGAATCACAAAAGATAGTTCTTGACGAACAATTACATAACCAGCTCTCTGATCCATAGCGAGTGAAGGTTTATTCCAAATTGCCACGTGGGTTACCAGTTTATGAAGGTCGCGTCTATTTTGGCGAACCCAATTCATGATCGCTTGATGGATCACTGCCAAAACACGGTTGCCACGATATTCCTCAAATGTCCAGCCGTCGTAGGTATAAGCCTCATTCGTATAAAGTTGATATCCAGCTTCGGTTACAGGTGGAAATTCAATCCAAACAAAACCAACAAATGCCCTATTGGAATATCCAGCAAAACACAGATCGCCACGTTCGATGCGCTTCTGGAACTGTTCCAGGCCATATTCGCCCCGTATCTCCAAGAGTTCTTTTTTTCCTGTCCACTTTTCAAGATCAAATCCTCTCCTAATAATTTCTATTCTGATAGGGATTTTTGGCATAACAGGCTTCACAGTTTTGCCAAGTTCTTTATCCAACCGGAAATATTTCTCAAATTGAATAACGTTCTTCCACACCTGTCGAATCGTTTCCCAAAATCCATAGATTGGATAGAACGAATCGATTTTTCTTTTCCCCTGTTTAGCATTATTTATCAGTTTCTGTAAAATACTATTAATATCATTTCTCATTAAGTAGAATCTCTACAGTTGTTTAACGGTTTGTAAATTCATTGTTTATACGACGAAATATCGCATCGTATAGATCAATACAATGCTTACGCGAAAAATGCTGTATTAACGTTTGTCTGCCTTTCTGTCCCCATGCGACCAGTTGATCGGGCGCGCCACGGAGATTAATGATCGTTTGTGCCAACAAATCTGGTCTTGCAGGTGGAACAACAGCCCCGCAATTGTAATTTCTTACCAGCCAAGCAATCTCGCTCTTATCGTCCACAACTGCAAGTATTGCTCGTTCGCTTGCCATGATATTTAATGTTTTACTGGGGAAAGAAGTGTAGTGCGCCTCTGGATTGAGCGAAATCAGGCCCACATCTGCAGCCGCCAGCATAGTTTCATAAGCGCTGCGAGGCTGGTAAGGTAAGAACAAAACATTTTTCAATTTTCTTTGTGCAACTTGGTTGCAAATCTCTTCTTTTTTCTCTCCTTCCCCAACCATTACAAAACGAATTCCATCATCTGCCTTTAAAAGATCGGCTGCCTCGACCAAATCTTCCAAGGAATTGTTCACGCCGAAATTGCCCGCATGCATCACCACAAACTTGCCCGAAAGCCCGTTTTCTTGCCGGAAGTTGTTTTCTTTGGGTAGAGGACGAATTACATCTGGATCGGCCCACATCGGGATAACTGAGAGTTTTTCAGGTGGTACTCCCTTATTCTGAAGATTTTCCCGAAAACCTTCAGAAATCACTTCAATGTGGTCGGCCTTCCGGTACAAGAAGCGCTCCAAAGTCAAGAATAACGAGATGGCTGCCCGGTTGCGTAACAAACCCGTGACAATGGCAATCTCAGGATATATATCTCCCACATAAAGGATCCAGGGGACTCGCCACACGCGGCTTAAAACCCAGGCAGAAATACCAAGTGGAAGTGGAGGAGAAAAACTAAGCATTACCTCCGGTTTACCAACTAAAAGCCCAGCAATGAATGCAGTGGCACTGAAAGTGCCAAAATTCAATATACGGCGCCAAAAAGTTCTTTTGGGGGAGATATAGCTCCAGCTGCGGATCACACGCGTGCCATCCATCATTTCCCGGGTGAAAAAACGATTCCGGTAACCGTCGTAAACCTTGCCCATAGGATAACTTGGAGCACAGGTGATATAGGTGATTTGATACCCCATTTTGATTAGATCTTCGGTCAATTCCTTTGCCAGAAAAGAACCGCTTATCTCCTCCGGAGCATAATGTTGACCAAGCATTAATATATTCAAAAGTCTCACTCAGCCTTTTTTATTGGCCCAACCACTCTCGCTGGGTTACCGGCCGCGATCACACCAGCGGGCACATCTCGCGTAACCACACTGCCCGCACCGATTACACTCCCACTTCCGATCGTAACACCTTTCAAGATCAAACAATTCATCCCGATAAACACATCCGCCTCGATAATAACAGGCGCAGTTTTCGCTCCCTGCGGCCTCACATTGCGGATTTGCGGGTTAAGCGGGTGAAAATCAGTATCAACGATCGTCGTATTTGCGCCAACTGTTACACGGTCGCCTATGGTAATGCTCTTTGCCGCGCAAATGACTCCTCCGCTCATCGCAAATCCAGCGCCAATTTTAAGCATCGCCCCGGCCTGCCAGGTGCATAAAAGGCTCGAATGGTTGGGGCCCATAGGGTTTGAGCGAACCGAAGAGCGTAGGCAGAGACCAGGTCCGAACTTCATTTTGCTCAGGCGATGTTTCTGGATGATCGGTGCTCCATAAAACCTCCAGCCCCGACCCCATGGGATACTGTTCAGAAGAAATATTAACCGGACCCATGGATAAACCATCCAACAGCCAACTTTATTCCAAATCTTCCAGGATGTGTTGAATAGTTCAAACATAGTATTTGTTGGCTTGCTCTATGATTCGTTCGAGGTGGGTGCGCATTTCTTTGGCAACGATCTCATGATCAAACAGCTTGGCCGCGGCTGCCTTGCCATTTCGCCCCATCTCTTTGAGTTGAGCTGGGTTGCTGAGCATGGCAACAGCCGCTCCACAAAAATCGTCTTTATCACAAGCTGCGGTTTCACCTGCGCAGGCTTGTTTGGCCCAGGCCCCAACCGGAACGGCATCAGAGACAAGGATCGGTAAACCGGCCGCCATGCTTTCAGCCGCGCTCATGCCGAAGTTCTCCGACTCCGAAGGCATAACGAGCAAATCTGAGTCAGCCATGGCTTGCAGAAGCGAATCCTTTTGCATTAGTCCGGTAAAGTGCAGCCGATCAGCACAACCGGCCTGGCGGGCTTGTTCTTGGAGTGCTGGTTGTAAGTGATGCTCATCGGGGCCGACCATGAGCAGATGCACGGCGGTTGGCAACGTTTGAGAGGCGATCAACGCTGCCACTGCAATGTGCGCATTTTTCACTGCAACAAGGCGTCCGATCATCACCATGACCAGTGCCTCCGCAGGGATCTGATATTGTGCCCGTACTTGTCCTCGATCCGGCAGTGTCTTGAAAGTATTGACATCAATGCCATCGGGGACCAGGAACGTTGGGGTATTGATAGGATAGGCCTGTAAATGGGCAATCTCTAACGAAGATGTGCAACGTAAAGCAGCTGCTCCGTTCAAAAACCGGTAACCCACCAGATGTAAGAACAGGTTCTTTTTCAGGCGCTTTATCCAGCCTGTCTGTCGCATTCCATAATCCATCAATTGCCCATGTAGAGAAACATAATAAGGAATATGATGGTTGATACAATGCTGGCTGAGCGGTCGGGTCGCATATCCCCAAAAGGTCTGTAAATCTACTACATCCGCACCCGGAAGGTGCTGTTTGGCCAATTTAATTTGTGTTGGTGAATAAAATGCCGATCCTGGCACCGGCCTGGTCGGGCAATAGATGACTTGCACACCACCCACATCCACTGGTGTCAACAGTGGCATATCCAGTTTTTCACTCCCATTGGCATCGGTTGTGATAACCGTTACTTCAACACCTGACCTGGCTAAACTTTCATAAAGTAAGGCTTCACTACGCGCCGGTCCGCCATAAACATAAGCTGGTTTGTAATAGCCGGTAATCGCAAGAAGTTTCAAATGATATCTACTCCCAGTAATTTATCGTAAATATCCAAGTATTTTTTCCCAACCACTTTATTCGAGAAGCGTTTTTCTACCATCTGCCTGCCGGCCCGGCCCATGCTGCGCCTCCCCCCCGGGTTCTGCAACATCCATTGCAACCGTTCAGCCAGCGCGTGTGCGTCTCCAACTGGCGTAAGGAAGCCTACTTTATCCGAAACTACCGAATCCGGCCCACCGCAGCGCGTCGAAATCACCGGGGTGGCGCAGGCCATCGCCTCCAACAGGACAATTCCCAGCCCCTCTTCATCGGACGAAAGTACATTTACGGCTGCATTTTGGTAGAGTGCGACTAGTTCATCAGAAGAAACATCCTTCTTAACTAAAATATGATCTGTAATACCGAGAGCCTTGGCCCTGGCCCATGCAGCGGGTGTTGGGGCAGTAATCCCAGCCAGGATGAGTGTCGGCGCATCAGGCATTCGCTGCCGCAGTAAAGCATAAGCCTCAAACAGCAAGGCAACATTCTTGCGCGCATCATCTAAGCGTCCTACTGACAAAAAATAATTATTGGTACGTTGTTTCTCAGAGATCGGTTGAAATTGATATATATCTATACCAATCGCATCAATAGAAACTTTCGATGCATCCACGTAAGGAAGTATGGCTTGCCGGGTGTATTCTGTTTCGGCAAACACATGATCGACGCGGTTAAGCGCCTGCCTTTCGATCCTTGATACGATCGGCAGCATCGTATACCCGTAAACTTTTCTTGGAAAATTTGCTTTTTTGAGGATAGACTTTCGTTCCAGTCTTACCAGAGTTGCCATAAAAAGGCATACGGGTTTGGCGATGTTTCTGACCACATAGGCTGCAGCCGGACCCCCAGCGACAACCTGTACCAGATCAAACTGTTCAAGCAGGTCAATCAATGGGCGGCGCGGCATATAGCGTTGGAACTCAAATTCTGAAAAACGCGCGCCCGCATGTTTTACAAGAATATTATGCCAGGTATATTCGGTAATCTGGGCATCATGAAACCAAGATTTAGGGGATAAAAGACGCATATTGACGGGATTATTGTAGGCTGTCTCCAAGGAGAAGAGCTGTACATCGTAGCGCTCGACGGAAGAGATCATCTGGTAGAGAAACCAACACACAGAGGAGACCCCTCCACTATTATATATCCCGCTTTTAACTATTGCAATTTTATAATGTTGCGACATGAAAATGAACGACCTTTAAAGAATTTAGTAACCTAATCTCGAATAACCAGGATAAACCTTTTTTATCGAATTCGTGCGATGATTATTCTCATCTTAATTTTTTCCTTGTGACTACTTTCATTAATAACATACTCAAACGGATCAACAGATAAAGCAACAACGCATCGCGCAAGGCAAGGAAAAGTTGATCAATGCTATGATCAATAGCTAGCAGACCCCACCCTAATCCGATAGCCAGGATGAAACCCAGAATGCTAGTGTTATTAGCAAGCCTTATATCCAAGAACGCTATCATAATCCCAAATATGCCGGCCAATAAAATCACCATTGGCAGGCCACCCATGGCATAAAACACTGTGATAAACGTCGCAATATAATTTACCCTGATAAAACCATAATGAATACTAATCAAGTTTGGTAAATCATATTGGAAAACCTGCGCTTTGTTAGTCCAAATAATATCGGGCACCAAGCTTGTCAAGGAGAAAGATACCGGTTCGGTCCATAATATATCAACTTCTGGTAGATCAGCCATTAGTCCTAGTAGGATATTCCCGGCATTCAGTCTGTAACCGAGATCGAACTCTAGAGAATTGTTCAGATTGCTCTGATCAACAGTCTGTTGTTCAGACATTATCGTTAATTGCTCAGGAAGAGTCATTTCAGTAAAAGTATTGCGTCCATAAATATCGCGCATATAAGTCATGCCCACCATGACTGACAGCAGAAACAAACCCATTAGGGCAAATTGTCTTGCCTTAACAGTTGTCAGCCTCCACTTGTATGCAAGAACAAGCGTGGTTAAACTGATTCCAACAATAAACTGCCGTTGCCCGGTCAGAAAGACATACCCGCCCCAAAAAACTACCAGGATCAAGTAAACAATCGGGATTTTTATGCTTGATGCGAATAACTTCACCGATATCAAGATAATTACTACTTCGGATAAATAGCCAAATAATGAGCGTAATAAATAAATCGATGTGGATTTCTCACTAAAAAGATTCATGCCACCCAAATTTTCAAAAATAAGAAAACCCGCTCCCCATATGAGCAATATCGACCATGGAATAATATCTATTACGGGATTGCGGATTTGAGCGGCACAATCTGTATCCAGATTATTCTTACGCCTCTGCGCATTAATAAATGCATAAGCGCACGCGAAAGTCAAAAGGCCGATGCCTGCCAGTGCCACCGATTTCCCGATTGTATATTCATAGTCCGTAAAATATATATATCGCGTATAAAATTTATCACGAAAAATTTGTTCTAAGATCCAGCCTCCCCCATGCTGTATAGCCAGAATAAATGTAAACCAAACTCCTAATGAAGCCAGGGGGTGACTGCTTGATGAAACAACTATAACCAAAGCAATCCCCATGCAGCTCAATCCGAAAAAACTAAGCAAGAGTATATTGAAGCGGCTGATTTTGGAGAAATATAAACACAATGCTATGACCGGAGTGACTAGTGTCAGGGCTACCACAAGCAAATTAAACTTTCTTCTTTTAGTAAGGACAGAACTGTTTATCATTTTTATGAATTTACCTCAAGAGTTTTTTTTCGCAACCACCAACATATTCTGAGACAGGATATACCCATTTCGCTTGATGCTCCCCGTTTCGGTCCCAATTACGATGACCTGACCAATCGTTAAAACTTCCCAGATGAGCCGGCGAATGACACTGAGAAAACTATGAGGGATGGGCTTGTCTTCAAAGCACTTAATCTCTTCAAACCCGATCGTGCGCAGCAATTGTTCCATCGAATGGCGGGTAAAGGCTGACTTGTGGGTAATATCTGAATATAATACCCGGATACCGCCATATCCTTCCGCGTTAGGGACGTGTAAAATGCACTTTCCACCAGGCATTAGCCGGCTAAACACTTTATCCATAATGTCAAACTGTTCGATCTGGCAGAAATGCTCCAGGATATCAAACAGAATAATAATGTCGTAACACTCAAACTCCGCCGAATCCAGAAGGGCCACCAAATCACCCTGCATAACCTCTTTCTCAAGCCCAACCGCATGCGCCAGTGCAACTTGTTCCGGTGAAATGTCAATACCAACAAGGTTAAAATATCCTCGTTTTTTTAGAAAGTACAAGAATGGTGCCGGGCCGCAGGCTAATTCAAGCACATGCACTGATTTTTCGGTGGGGAAATGTTCGCGAATGACTTTTTCTATATAAGGCTGGCTCGGCCCGAAGAGTAGCTTCGGGTCTGGTCGGGATGTTAGGTTTCCAGAGGAAACATAACGCGTGTAAATCCTTTGTTCCCAATTCTCAGGCATTATTATTTCCTTCTTGATGCTTTATCGATATTATTAGCATGGTCAGAATCCAGATTGTAAAATTCGGTAACTTTGTTGAGCCAGCGAAGGAATTTCGTTATTGAGAGTTCAATATGGGGAGGATTATTTCCTATATGCAGTTATTTTTTCGCCATTCTTCTCAAAACGTATAAAGTCCCGAGTAGCATGATTGAATGCTTCCAAACACCCTATACAAATTCTTTCGTGCAACTCCACAGTAATTATCCCCACTTTGTTAATCCAATCTTCCGCATTTTCAAAGACTTTTTTTTCGCTTCCTTCAATATCCATTTTTAGAATATCAATAAACTCCAAATCGTATTTATTCATCAACGAGCCTATTGTTATACAATCAACCTGCTGATTTGTTGGTACTACCTTGTTATCTGTCTCACAAATACTAAATCCCCAAGAACCATTGAGACTATCTTGAATAGTTTTTATTTCTTGATTATCCCATAATGCCACTTTTATAGGGACAATGTTTGTGTATTTTTCAATATTCTTTTTCAGAATATCAAAGTTTTCTTGTTCCGGTTCGATCGCAAATATTTTTGCTTTCGGATATTTTTTTGCGAAATATACTGAGGATGCTCCAATATTCGCTCCGGCGTCTATAATTACTGACGGATTGGAACACTCTAAATTCCCGTACTCTTCAGTAACTAAACAAGTTATGGCGATTTTAAAATCTGTTGTGGCTGTACGAATATAGAACTGTTCATTTGCTATGTTAATAAGTCTAAGGCTTTTCTTATTGAGTCGCTCTAAGACCTTAAGTATTATCAACTCCTTGAAACCCATCATTTTTGAATAGTGATAAGCATTTTTAAAACGCGACAAAGGTCTTCTCAACATGAGTCTTGTTCCTAACTTTCTAGTATGATTAATTCCTTTGTGATACTTTCACGATAATATCAATCTCTCGCCTTAATGAGCGGTATTCAAATATCGACAAGATTGCAGTATATAGTACGGTGAGGCCTATTACGAACAATAGCGTTCCTAAAAATGTTTCCGGCAACAATGTAGCAAGCCGCTGCCCCAATACAATTGTTATCGCAAAGGCCAGAGCAGGCGCAGCACAAAGATATAGCCAATTGATGGGAATGATTCGCTGTGCCGCGTATCCCATTAAAAAGACAACCAGTACATAGTTCAAATTCACTACCCATATAACCATGGTTATATTCTTAAGAAAAGCCCCTATCGAAACACCAACTACAAAAAACCCTACCTGAACCCAGCTTATTTTTAATGCTCTATCAATATACCCTGCTCCAGTAAGGAAATACTTAAGCATTACTGCAAGTGGCAAAAACATAAAAAATACAAACATAATTTGGAAGTATTGGCCTGCCATAGCCCATTTTTGGCCATACAAGAATATCACCGCGCTCTTTCCTAACAAAAAGATCAGGGCGCCCAATAAAGTAATCGCTCGGCAAACCCAATACGTGACACGTTCAAAGCCATAGCGAAGTTTGTCTACAGAAGATTGCATTGTCGCAAACATGGGCAATAGAATTGGAGCAATTGCCCCTTGTGTAAATTGCTGCCCAAGCCATGCCAACCGATAGGATTGACTATAAAAACCCAATTGGGTTTCGCCAATGAATGTACCAATCATCAAGCTGTCAAAACGCCCAAAAATAACGTCGTTGATCTGCATGAACATTTTCCTCCAGCCAAAGTTCCAGATCCAACGCGCGGCTTCTTTATTATAAATTCTCTGTAATCGGTAGTTGCTGGATACTTCCATACCTAACCAATAGAAAATTGCTGCGGAGCCTACTCTGACCAACAAAGCCCAGGGCCCCATTCCGAATAAAGCAGCAACAACACCCAGTACAAATGAAACCGCGTTCGATATTGTTAGGGTCAGTGCTATTGGCTTATACACCATGTCGCGTCTGAGCAATGAATCGCGCGCGTTCGCCAAAGAAGTAAAAGGCACCAGCGCTGACAATGCAATAATGATCAATCCGGTAGTACGACCGTAATGTGGCCAGACTGCCAATCCGGTCAGTATGCCGGCAGTTGCCACGATCACGCCGATTGCAAGGCTAATCCAAAACGCGGTGGGGATCAAATCTACAATTGCCTCGTCATGACACACCATTATGGCTTCTTGGGAGCCAAAGCCGGTAAATACCGTCACAAAAACGAGCAAAGATGAAGCCAGAGCAAAAATCCCAAAATCCTCCGGCATTAAGATGCGCGCCAAAAGCAGATTGCCTACGAAACCTATCAAGATATTGACATAGCCAGTTGAGAAGGACCATGCCGTGCTGGTCAGGGTTTTTTTAGCGAATGACATGGATGGGATTTCTGTAAAGTGTTGTTATACTCGGATTAGTTAACCCGTTCTGTAAGACCTGTTTCAACAAACAATGCTATACAAATCCTCTTCAATTTCCACCAGTTTTCATTTATTTTGCTCGTGTTTTATTGCTTTATATTGTTCCATGGCTGTTCTTGCCCGGTCGAAATAGCTGTAATCGGAGGTTAGTAAACGTCTATTTCCAGCTTGTGCAATCCTTTTACGTTCTTCCTCATAGGTAAGATAGTATTTAATTTTAGAGGATGCCTCAACCGCTGAATCAAAATATTCAGCTTCAGTGCCTTCTTCGAACATTTCTAGATGTTCCGAAGTGCGTTCTGCAAGCATGAATGCACCACATGCCGGGATCTCGAAAGTCCGGGTCGTGTTCAGATCGCGGTTATGGTGATTGAGAAGACCAATAACGATCTTGTGCGAGTTCATAGCTTTACTCATTTCGTCGTAGAATAGTGGATAATTATGTTTTGCCTTGAGCAAGTATGGCCATGTGCGCCAGCGACGTGGCTTGATCCAGTAGTGCGGTCTTTTCAGCATATTCCATCCTCCACCCCAGATATTGAACTTCACATTGGGGCATTGGTAGATAATTTCAGCCAAATAATCGGCGCGCGCTGGTGAGATGAAGCTACCAATAAAAGCTACATCACCTCTATATTTTTCATATTCTTCTCTATTAGGCTGAACCGGGCGGTGAAGCCCTGGTGTATAGGCAAAGGGAACTACCGCAACTCGTGACACGCCCAGAGACTGGTATTCCTCAATATTGCATTGCCTGGTTACAAATATGCAATCCCAATATGGTAAACAATCAAAAAAAGTGTAAGTCCGGCAAACAGGGTTGAACATATCATCATTAAATTGACAAAAGTTCAGACCATAACGTCGGGTATATTGCAATGTTTCTGGAAGTATAAATGGCGCACCGACGAAAAAAGTCAGATCAGGTTGCAATTCGTCGGCAGCCTCGATAATTGCTCTATTCATTTCAAAAATTACATTTTTAGGTAGACGCCCCCTGCGAATCTTAAAAGCTATCCTTTCCCAAAAGGAAAATGTCCAATTACCCAGCCACGCGGAAGTATCCACCTCCAGCACAGTTAGTCCCATATTGCGAAACCCATTTAAATAGCCAAAACCAGACGAACCTTTATTTAAACAGGTTACATAAAGGATTCTTGGGTTTTTAGCCAAACTTTTTTTAGGCTTCATAATGCAATTTCTCTCTTTTAAAATGGGGTAAAATCTGCTGAGTAATAATCAATTTTCCGCTACCCCTTAAGTTGGGTTGGTGGGAATTGTGCAAGGATATCAAAGATTTGCTTTTGTATGGATGTAGCTTTTGGTACCGCACGAATATTTCAGTTGCCCTGCGCTAGTGTAATTTTTCTACAACGAAGGAGCTCAAGAAACTAGCGCCACCCGTTACACAGATATGCTATTTTGACTAAAACTCTTGTGGCTCAGGTTAATATTAATCCGCTCAATAATCGGTAAGGCTCATATTTCCCAGGTGGTCACAACATCTTCATCACCTAATTGTCTCGCTACACACTTACTAAAATAAAGACACCTGGTCAAATCCGTTCCAGAATTGTATCCGTAGAAATAAAAGGCCGAAAAAGGTTGATGCTTATATGATCTGGTGAGATATTTACCACCCGATCATAGCGTTTGTTTCTCCAATAGCCGTAATAGGTTGTGTATAGTCTTATTATTGCACCATGCTTTATGAAGTTGGACAGCCAAATAAAACGCATGAAACTTGGTTGGGCAACTAACCTAAACTCGCATATATATTCCTGCTTCTAGATCCTGTTGAACCAATTCTCTTTGGTCCCAAATAAGAAGAGTAAATCAAGTTCGCCCTGAATACTGTCAAGCCTCTCGAATAAACCGCAGGGCGGAAACCACTCCCCTAGCCATTGCGGAAAAAGTATTTTGAGCTACTTTTTTTCGCCCATTTTCACCCATTTTATTCCAATCCGCACGTCGTTCAATAGCAAGAAGTAACATTCTTGTCAATTCACTATGGTCATCCAAAGTCGTTACCCATCCGTTCTCAAAATTAACCAGATCAGTGGTGCAACCAACCGTATCGGTCACAATTACCGGCCTTCCACAAGCTAATGCCTCGTTAACCACCAACCCCCATGTCTCGGTTGGTTCAGAAATAAGACATAAAAGTTCACCAAGCACATAGGCCATTGGCATCTGTGTTTGATTTAAAAATCCCAATAAGTGGACATGCTTCAGATCGAGCGCTTGAATCCGTTGCTCAAGTTCCGGGCGAAGTTCTCCTTCACCAACATACAATAGTTGAGCCCGATCGGCCAAACCGGCGGATAGATAAGTTTCCAAAAGCTGGAGTGGCCGCTTCTTTTGAATGAACTTGCCACTAAATAAGAATGTAGGCATTTCAGGATCCAGTCCATATTGGTGGCACAATTTATGTCTTTCGGGTAGCAAGCGTTTTGCCTCAGTTGCAAAGCGCATATTGTCAATACTGTATGGAACATGAAAAAGTCGCTCTTCAAGTACACCCATTTCACGCAAGAAAGCGCGATTACGGTTGCCAATAAACAGATTAGCTGTGGTGTGCTGTAACAACCAGCGGAGCAACAATATGCGCCAATGTGGCTTGGGTATAGCCGAAAAACTTAATGGTGTGGTTTCACTCATTACAATGGTAGGCGCTTGCCTGAAAATTCGCAGCAACCATATCAACCACATCAACTCAGTGAACCAGCCCATCAAGAGGAGAGGCGTTTGTCGATCCTTCAAAGCCCATGACAACAATTGAGGAGCAACCTTGATTTGTTCCAACCATTGATAATTCGCTGATCCTGCGACGAATATTCGGTGAGGGTAGCCACTCAGCAGGTCAATATCCCAGGCAACATCAATGCCAAATCCATCATCATGTCCTACCTGTCCGGCCGTGCCTTGATGATAATAGCCCACTGCCATATCAACCCCCTCAGCAATCAACGCTCTAAAAAATGGCACGTGATACTGTACCGGATGGCTGGATAAAATCATTAAGTCAGACAATGGTGATCACTCCTGCCTAATATCAGGTATACCCGGTTTAATCCCCTAAATAAAAATCCCTGCACCAGTAAGAATGTATCCTGGCTCTTCATCTGCTTCAATTCCTGAAATCCGGTTATCATTGCTAACCATCTCTTGAACATTAGCCGCATTGTGGGTAGCCAGTATTTCACTGGATTGCTCTAATTTCATTCCATCTATGGGCTGTAATTTATAATCTAGCAAGTGAAGCAAACGACAACATTCCTGATGAATACTGCTTCCATGAGTAGCCAAAAAGATGGTTGGGTGGGCTTTTGCAAGCATCGATTTTGCCCCTGATAGGGCCAACGCTTCTGCGCCTTCGATATCGATTTTCATGTAATCAGGTATGGGTATTTCTTTTGTTGAAATAAGTTCATCTAAAGCAACTGCTTTTACTTGAAAGTTACCATTTGTGGCTATAATGTGGCCCATTGAACTATTCGGACCTTCGTCAAATGAAGTCTCTCCGCTTTTGTCTGAAACTGCGGCTTCATAAACTGTCACATTTCTGACATGATTCAAGAGAAGATGTTCCTTTAGATAAAGGAGATTTTGTGGTGCTGGTTCAAATACGAACACTTTTCCTAGCGAGCCAACCAACTCTGACGCTAGGAGTGTATAGAAGCCGACATTTCCCCCTAGGTCAAAGACAATACTTCCCTGAGTAATTGTTCTCTCAAAGAGTTGTTGTTTATCAAACTCATAACTTCCCAACCAGCAACCGTGATTACTTGAACCTACTATCCACCTCTTTCCTTTCAATCTGCCTCGCATGATTGGCATCTGCGTTTGTGCAGGGATAAGTTTGAGTGGGTAGCGTAGAATTTTCCCAATTAGCGACTTTTCAGAGATTCCTGACCAGTTCACAAAATTGTCCTTCTAATAGGGAAAGACCTTCTATCCACAAAGGTCACGAAGGAACACAAAGGAAGAAGTGCTGAAAACCTTGTTTTTCTGTCGTTATTCTTTAAAAAATTCATGATGTAATTTGAATCTTGGACGCCCACTCCCGCTCGGCGCTATACCACTCCACCAGCCGGGAAACGCCTTCTTCCATCCCCACCTGCGGCTGCCAACCGAGCAGGTTGCGGGCTTTCGTCACATCGGCGTGGCTGGTCAGCATATCGGCTGGATTGGGTGGGTGAAGCTCGAGGATGGCTTTCCTGCCGATCCGTTCTTCGAGCAAGGCGATCAAGGCATTCATCGTGATCACTTCGTGCCCGCCCAGGTTGATGATCTCGTAACCGGGCAGCTTCAGGGCCAGGATCGTCCCGCGGGCAATGTCGTCCACGTAGGTAAAGCCGCGCGACTGTTTCCCGTCGCCGTACAGGCGCAGAGGTTCGCCCTCGCTGATCCATCTCGTAAAGCGGAACATGCTCATGTCCGGGCGTCCCGCCGGGCCATAGACCGTAAAATAGCGCACCACGCTGACATCAATATCATAAAGGGAATGGTACGCGTGACACAGCACCTCGGCTGCTTTTTTACTGGCGGCGTACGGCTGGAGTGGGTGGTCGCTGTCGGCGGTTTCCGGTGTTGGCATTGGTGCCTTGGCCCCGTAGATGCTGGAGGTTGAAGCCAGGATGAATTTGCGGATCCCGTTCCGGCGGCATAGTTCGAGCAGATTCAGGGTCCCGGTGACATTGGTCTCCGCAAAAGCCCAGGGATTCTCGACACTTGCCCGCACCCCGGCCCTGGCCGCCAGGTTAATGACCGCCTCGAACCGAACGTTCGAACGCCCCATTTCAATAAAAGTTTCAATGTTGGAACGTTCAGAAATATCCAGTTTCTGGAAAGTGAATCCGGGCAGCGCCTGCAACTTCCGCAAACGGTACTCTTTCATACGGACGTCGTAGGCATCGTTCATGTTGTCCACGCCGGTGACCGTGTCTCCCTGCCCAATAAGCATTTCGGTGAGGTGGTTGCCAATGAACCCGGCCGCGCCGGTAACTAAATAATGTGCCATTACAATCTCTCCACCTTTGAGCTTTCTTTCCCAGCCTTCCCCAGCGCGTTGCGGCTGTCAAAAATGAATTTGGCCGCTTCCAGGATCGCCTGGTAATCATAAACTGCGTGGTTCGTCACAGCCACGACCACGTCCGCAGCCCGCACGGCCCGCATCAGGTCCGGCACGCTGCGCATCTCTGCACCCTCGTGGGTTTTCAGGGTTGGGATGTACGGGTCGTGGTATTCGACCGTCGCACCCTTCTTCTGGAGCAGGCTGATGACATCCAATGCCGGGGATTCGCGAATGTCGTCATTGTCGGGTTTGTAGGCTGCACCCAGGACGAGACAGCGCGCCCCTTTCAGTGCCTGACCGCGCTCGTTCAGCGCCTCCAGGATGCGGGTGACAACATAGCGCGGCATGTTGGTGTTGATGTCTGAGGCCAGTTCGATGAAACGCGCCGTATATTGGTAGGCCTTCATCTTCCAGGAGAGATACAGCGGGTCGATCGGGATGCAGTGCCCGCCCAGGCCGGGACCGGGGGTGAATTTCATAAAGCCGAACGGCTTGGTGGCCGCCGCCTCGATCACCTCCCACACGTCCACGCCCATACGCTCGCACATGATCGCCATCTCATTGACCATTGCAATGTTGATCATGCGGAAGGTATTCTCCAGCAGTTTCGCCATCTCGGCTGCTTCGGCAGACGAGACCAGGTGGATGTGCTGGATGGCTCCGCCGTACCAGGCCGCCGCCACCTCGGCACAGGCCTGTGTTATGCCACCCACCACTTTGGGGGTATTCAGCGTGGTGTAATCTTCGCGACCGGGGTCCACCCGCTCCGGTGAGAAGGCCAGGAACCAGTCCTCGCCGACCGCCAGACCGTTGGCTTCACCCAGCCTCGGCAGCAGGACCTCGCGGGTGGTGCCGGGATAAGTGGTCGACTCCAGCACAACGACCATGCCCTTGTGCATGTACTTCGCCAGTTGCTCAGTGGCGGATAGAATGAACGACATGTCCGGGTCGCCGGTCTTACGCAGCGGCGTTGGGACACAGATGCTGACCGCATCCATCTCTTTCAATGCCGAGAAATCCGTGCTGGCTTTCAACTGTCCCGACTTGACCAGCGGTGTGAGCCGTTCCGTGGAAATATCTGGGATATAGCTGACGCCTTTGATTAGCGAACCGGCTTTGCGTTTGTCCGGGTCGATCCCGGTAACGTGGAACCCGGCCTCGGCGAACACCACCGCCAGCGGCAGGCCAACGTAGCCCATGCCAAGGATGGCGATCCGGGCAGTTTTATCCTTCAATTTTTCGATCAGGGTTGTTTTGATTGAAGCCATGATAATTAACCTTCCTCACCAGGATTCTCTTTCTCGCGCTTATTTTTTGGCACGCTCCGCCCCTCCGACATCCCCGCAGGGTCGGAAATTCCTATTCAGATATTACTAGCCTCCCGCTGAGAGCCTTGCCGGGCCGTCCTCGGGGCTATTTCTTCGGGCGGATCTGTCCTGCCGGCAGGTCGGCCGGTATCTGCCGGTTCTTGAGCAGTTTCAACAACACCCGCACGCGCTCCGATCCGGGCAGGCGTGCATTGAAGATCGCTTCATATCCTGCGAACAGCCCGGAATGGACCACGACCGTTTGGCCCATTATTAGAGCATCGAACAACTCACCGCCCGCAGCATTGATCTCCTCCACACGATTTCGAATCGCATGGATCAACCCGTCCGGCACATCCGCCGCCTCCCCTCCGAAGGTGACCAGGCCAACCGTCCCAGGAATGTATTGCGCGGAAAAGGTGCCCGCTTCCTCCAGGTCCAGGTGCACGAACAGATATCCCGGAAAGTAGGGCTTGATCTTTCTCGCCCGCGGGTTTACCGTCTGGACCCGGATCCGGGGGTTGAAGATTTCCATCTTGCGCAGCTCCATTTGTCCGGCAAGGAATTCTTCTTTGCAAGGCTTGCTGCGGAGTACATACCAACGATGTGTCATTATTAATCTGCTACACAGTAGATCTCAAGTTCGATAACAATACGCTTGACGCTAAGCAAATCGGCTAACCGGTATCCTGGGGCGCTTGCCGGGTTTCTTGCTTGGTCCATTCGTCGAGCAGATCTCTTCTAAAACGCCAGCTCTTCCCCAGGCGAAAGGAAGGAACGCTTCCTTCTTTTGCCAGCCGGTATACTTTTGCTTCGCTCAGACGTAAATAACTGGCCACGTCATGAACGGTCATAATGGAGGCATTTTCCTCCCTGTTTGGGGTGAAATGTTTTTCCATAACATCTCCTTGCTTAATGCCCGGGGGGACTTTGCAAAAAAACGAGGAAAATAGATGAAAAACTATTGATTTCTATATAAATTTCTATGCATTATAACATTCCCCGGATGACAGGCTGTCACGCAAATTGTAGACAGTTATACGGTTCTTTCCCGACCGTTCGGTGGGAACCGCTGCTGATCCGGGGCGGTCTCTTGACGACCCCCAGAGTTGCGCTTATGATACCGTGGGTTTGCCAATGGAAGCTGTCAAAGGATCGTTATGAATAAGAAAAAAATATTGATTGTCTCTTTATCCATTTGCTTGATCATCGCATCGGTTTCTGCATATATATATTTCAATAATTTCCTGGCAAAACCTCTTGGACCATCCCTCAGGGAGGATCTGGCTGGGCAGCCCACCTCTATTTTGAACCAACTCCCAACTCCCAGCCAGGCATCTGTACAGGCTCTAACCCAACAACCGCTTACAACCCAGCAACCCTCTCCAACCCAATCGCCGCCTCTATGCGGAGATACCCCGGTCCTCACAGTACTGGTTGCCGGCATTGATTTCCGGGGCGATAATTATTTATATGGTTTGGCGGATGTCATCAGGATTGTTCGCGTTGATTTCACCATTCCTAAGGTAACGATTTTTACGCTCGATCGGGATATATGGGTGGAAATTCCGGGGATCCAGGATCATTATGGGATCACCCACGGCAAGCTTAATCAAGCCTATTTTTATGGCGTCCCGGCGATGGGGTATTACGATGGGACTGCCGGGGGTGCGGGGCTGCTTGCCAAAACATTAAAATGGAATTTCGGCCTTAATGTAGATAATTATGTGGTTGCAAACATGGCAGCCTTTGTTAGGTCAGTGGACGCGCTGGGCGGAATTGATATTTATTTACCCGAACCTGTCGAAGGTCCCATGGAGAACCAAGGTATGGTTTATTTCAGTGCAGGAGCACAGCATTTGAGCGGTCAACAAGCATTGAATTTGGCTAGACTTAGAGAAGGGTACTCATCGCTCATTAGGATCACCGATCAGGACGCGATCATCAAAGGCCTCAACGACAAAATAACCTCCCCTGCCGTAATTTTAAAGATACCTGCGTTATTGCAAATACTAAAAGACACAGTACTGACGGATCTAAGTCCGAATCAAATAAACAGCACGGTGTGTTTGGTCAAAAATATGGATAGTACCGATCTGAGTTTCGCAGAAATACCCGACAGCTATTATGTACAAAGTAAGATCTATAATCCAGACATACATCAAAATGTTTTTATTTGGGATATTGATTTCAACGTTATCCGGTCATATGTTAATGATTTTCAAAGCGGCCTCTGGCCATAAATCGTGCCTTGAGCTGGGCTCCGTTTTTCCCCCTTGACTTAACCGAACAAATGTTCTAGAATAATCTTGGCAAGGGACGGCCGCAAGCACCGTCCCCCTAAAGTGTACTAACTGCGCACCGTCTCTTACCAGTGCTGCGCGCTATTCGTCGGGTAGTTCTACCACCCGCACGCCACCGCTGACTTGATATCGTACCCATCAGATTAGTCAACGGTCAAGCCTTCACAACCTTGGTCTTTTTTTCATCTTTGGAGTGGATATTGTCACAGTTTTATGCAAGCATATCATACCGGTACTCTTCCGGGGGAGCGGGTTGTTTGTTCTGTAAAAAAAACAACTGTCCCTCGCGCAGCACCCCCTTGGGGGGCGTCAGGGGACAACTGGCCGGGCCCTGGTCGATGCTGCTCGTCCCCCACATTTCTGATCGCTAGCCCCCGTGTTCTGGACGGGTTGAAATGAGGGGATTATGGGGAGGCTGTATTCGTTCCTCGAAAATAAAGAAAAATACACCTAAATCTGGTGCCACCCCTGGCCTAGGCGGCATCATGCTGCCATCGGACATTTCGGCGCCACGAGGTGCCGAAGCCCGCCCTGCTCCTCTCTGTCTATAAAATCCACTCAGTCGTTCGTCTTTGTTTTGACAATTTTTTTTTTACCATTGCCCTCTGATTCTTACTCTCGACTCTCTATTCCCTATTCTCTGCTCCCTGTTTAGGGGGGATCCAGCACCAAAAATAAGAAAAGACGCCTTTTCAGGCGCCTTCAAGTTGCGGGGGCTGGACTCGCCTGTCCCCAGTAAGGGGGAACCAGCGCCTAAAATTAAAAGACGCCTTCTCAGGCGCCTTCAAGTTGCGGGGGCTGGACTCGAACCAGCGACCTCCAGGTTATGAGCCTGACGAGCTGCCACTGCTCTACCCCGCGACGGGTCGAACGAGCGGCTATTGTATCACCCCCGCAGGGTCAAGTCAAGGATTGAGGTAGATTTCCCGGCTGTAAAGATACATCGTTCCGCTAATACGGTCATCCGGCTGGCGGATTGAAAGCAGCGCCCAAGTCCCGCTGGAAATGGAATATGGCACATCCACTTGGAAAGGCACATAGCTGTCGTCAGCGACAGGCGAGATTACCACCTGTTGTGAAGCGATGACTTTCCCCTCCCGGGTGACCAGTTCGACCACCAGCGGCAGGCTGTTGTAGGGACGCATCTCCCCGGCCACCGCCAGCGTTCCACCGGCAATGCGGCGCCCGGTCGCCGGCTGCTCGATCACGCAGCGCTCCTTCAAATTGCCGGGCGGGTTGACGATCGAATACCCTTCGGGCAGCAAAATAAGATGGACCGAATTCACGGCGGTCAGCCGCCCGTACGCATCTTGCGTGCTCATCGTCAACCGCCCCAGCTCCCCGGCTCCCTGTACCTCAAATGCCAGGGTTCCGTAAAAATACGCCCATGTGTAGGCGGTGTTCAATTGTAAGACCTTGGTAGCCAGTAGCCGGCCATCTTCCCCATAAAGGGATACACGCCCAATGTACCCGTAACCGGGGATGGCGTACCCGTATACCGTGATCGGCGAGATAAGCTTCGAAAGAGGTCCTGGACCGTAGAATTGGATCGCACTGGAACCAGCTACCGGCAGCGGGATGCTTGTCGCTGTCTGTGTGGGTGGCTGGTTCAGAGTCGGGAGCAGGGGGATGGTCTCGGTGATGGTCGGTTCGAGAGTGAAGGTTGTCTCAAGGGTCGGGGAGGTCTCCGGGGTTGGGGAGGCGATCTCGCGAGTCGGGGAACTGGTGGCGGTTTTAGGAAACGATGCCGTGGGCCGGAGTGTGGCCGGTGGGACTATCGTGGGCGGGAGCGGTGTCAAGGTCGGAGACGGAGAGGGGGTCGCGGTCGCGGGTGCGCAGGCGACCAGGAAGGCAAGCAGGGTGAAGGTCAGAAAAAAGCGGCGTTGCATATTGAAATTATACCCGTAAACAAGAGACGCTCCGTTTGGAGCGCCTCTGCCCATCTATAGGTTATAGATCTCACTGTATTTTTTTGTGAGGTACCGCACGTAGGGCGCCGGATCGATCTTGGAGCCGGTGACTTTCTGTACCAGTTCCTGTGGTTCGAACTTGCCTCCGTGGCGATGGATCTTCTCGCGCAGCCAGCCGAGAAGAGTCTCGAATTTGCCCTGGCGGATTTGCTCAACCAGGTCGGGAATATCCTGGTTGATCTTCTCCCAGAGCTGGACCGAGATGAGATTGCCGAGAGCATAGGTGGAGAAATAGCCGATCAAACCGCCGGACCAGTGGATATCCTGGAGAACGCCCTGGGCGTCGTTGGGTGGAGTTACGCCAAGGTAATCCTGCATCTTTGCATTCCAGAGGTCGGGCATATCTTTGGCTGCCACCTTGCCTTCGAGCAGGGCGATTTCCATTTCGAGGCGCAGCATGATGTGCAGGTTGTAGGTGGCCTCATCGGCTTCGACTCGGATGAGCGATGGCTTGACCTTGTTGATTCCTTTGTAGAATTTCTCCAGTGGGACACCCGCCAGTTGTGGGAAGGTTTCCTGCAGGCGCGGGTAGAAGTACTGCCAGAATGGGAACGAGCGCCCGACCAGGTTTTCCCACATGCGGCTCTGCGATTCGTGCACCGCCAGCGAAGCGCCGCCCTCCAAACCGGTGCGTTCCAGTTCAGGCGCAACACCCATTCCATAGAGGGCGTGACCGCACTCGTGCATTGTGCTAAAGAGCATGGTATTGAGAAATTCCGGAGCCACACGCGTGGTGATGCGTACATCGTTGATGCCAAAGCTGGTGGTGAATGGGTGGGGGGCTTTGTCTTCCCGGCCGCGTTTCCAATCGTAGCCAAACCTGGTGATGACTTCCACACCGAAATCCCATTGTTTCTTCTCGTCGAACGGCTGGTGCAGGAAGGAATCGTCCACCTGCGGCTGGTCGGTAATAGCCTTGATGAGTTCCACCTGCTTGGGACGCAGGCCATCGAAAATGGCCTTCACATCAGCGGTCTTCATATTCGGTTCGAAGTCATCCAGCAGGGCATCGTAAGGATGCTTAAAATTCGGGAAGAACGAGGCGTATTCCTGGCGCAAGGTGACGATTTTCTCCAGGTGCGGGCGGAAAATGGAGAAATCAGATTTGGCCCGGGCTTCCATCCAGGCTTGCTGACCAAGGGTGGTTTCCTGTGCAAATTCGACCACATGTTTGGTCGGCACCCGGACGGCTTTTTCGTAACTGCGGGCGGTCACTTTGACCAGCCGGGCATCGTCCGAATCCGGGTCGATGCCGGCCGTGTACGGCTTGAGTTCATCCAGCAATTTGCCCAGTTCGGGTGTGGTGGCACGCTCATGCACCAGGCGTCCAAGCAGTGCCAGTTGATTGCCGCGCCCTTCCGCTCCACCTGTCGGCATGTAGGTCTGCTGATCCCAACCAAGCAGGGCGGCTGCATAGCTTAAGTCTGAGATTTCTGCCAGGATCACCTTGAGTTGTTCGATTTTCTTCTCCATGAAGTCTCCTATAATGAGTGACTGATTAAATTGTTCCCCTATTTTACTTCATGTTTCACAGTCAAAGGGTGTAATACCAGTTCAACATCACCTCGTGCGCTACGGGTGGGACGGAGGCATACCTAAAGCGGTGGATCTCGGCCAGTTGACAACCCATTCGTAGATAGAAGCTGCAGGCGGGGACATTGACGTTTTGCGTCTCGACTTTCATTTGCCGGCAAGTGTGTCTTCTGGACCATTCGATTGCATACCGGAAAAGCGGGATCCCCACGCCCCGGTACGCAGGGTGCGCACAAATGTCCCACAAAACCGCAAGGTCACGCCGGGCTTCGAGCATGAACACCCCGTTCGTATCAAACGCCACCGCCGCCGCGCCAGCTGGTTTTTCACCATCCATAGCCAGGAAGAAGCCCCAATTGGACACGTCGAATAGTTTCAGCCAGTCGGTGGGGGTTTCCCCGTAAGAGTCGTAATCCTTGACGCAAGGCTTCTCCACCGGGACCTGGTGGAGAACCATCCCGCCTAAGCCGCCGTCCACCAATTCAACCTGCAGGATAGTTTTCACTTCGACCTTGATCGGTACGCTGGCATAATCCACAAGACGTTCGGGACCGACTTCGATAATTTTAACAGGCATGGCTGTCTCCAAAATTACCTCCGGCATCTTGGGGATGCCGGAGGTAATTGTACTGCTATCTGCTTCAAGGTCAGCTTATTCGTACCGCAGCGCTTCCACCGGTTCCAAACCGGCGGCACGGTTGGCCGGGTATATTCCAAAGAACAGGCCCACTGCTGCTGAGAAGAGAGTTGCCAGCAGTATGGCATTCAGGCTGATAGCCGGATTGAAAGGATTCCCGGAGGCTGCCGCGATGCGTCCTACGATATAACCCAGGAACCAGCCCAGCAGGATGCCGATCATGCCGCCGATCAGGCTGAGCATGGACGACTCGATCAGGAACTGGATGAGGATGTCGCGCTT